>WRHV01000006.1 GCA_009783065.1 Betaproteobacteria bacterium
CCGTATAGGCGCGGACATTGTCCGGATCAATGGAACCCATGGGGCAGATTGTTGCGCAGCGTTTGCAGTCCGTGCAGGAAGCGCTGACCAGGGATGCCACTTTGCGGATGTCGATGTGGTTGCCCTGCCTGTCGCGGGGCATGTAGTATCCCGCGTGCGGAAAAGGGGTCCCCTTGACAAAGACGGGGGGCGCGTCTTTCCGGTCCGGCCGGAATTGCCGCAGTTTTTCCGCCAGTTCTTGGGATTTTTCCAGTCCCAGAATGGAAACATAGGTGGGTTTGTTATTGACGGCATCCTTACCTGCTGTTTTTCCCAGCGTTTCGGAAGGAGCGGTTACATCCAGGATGTCATCGACAACCTGGAATGCCAGGCCTATTGCCTTGGCATAAGCTTCAAGCGCTCTGGCTTCGTCTGCACCGGGAAAACGACCGCAAAGACAGCCCAGAAAAACAGCAGCTTCGAGCAGCGCGCCGGTTTTGAGGCCATGCATCTGTTCAAGCTGTTCCAGGGTAAGATAGTGTCCCACGTTTGCCAAATCTAACGCTTGACCACCGCACATGCCAAGCGAGCCCGATGCCTCACTGAGTATTTTCAGCATTTCAATGGCCCGTTCGGGATCGATATCCTGCCGGGATAGCACCATGAATGCCTGGGATTGCAACGCATCGCCCACTAAAAGAGCCGTTGCCTCGTCATACTTCACATGCACAGTCGGTTTGCCGCGCCGTAAAACATCGTTATCCATACAGGGCAGATCATCATGCACCAGCGAATAGGCATGAATCATTTCGACCGCAGCCCCGGCTTTTTCCATGACCGGGATAGACGCGTCAAAGAGCGTGCCTGTAGCAAAAACCAGCATGGGCCGGATACGCTTGCCGCCATCCAGTATGGCGTATCTCATGGCATCGTGAAGGCGTTCGGGAATATCAAGAGAAGAAGGAAGCAGATTCGAAAGCGTTTCTTCCATCATGGTCTGAATGGATTGCATCCAGTCTTCAAATTGGATTCGGACAGCCATTATTTGCTTTCAGTAGGATTGTCCGGCTGAAACGGCTTTAGCATTTCTTTGTCTAAGACCTCGATCTGTTTGTCGACCTTTTCCAGTTGAGCGGTACAGTATCGTACCAGTTCCACGCCGCGCTGATAGGCTGATATGGATGCTTCAAGAGGAAGCTCGCCTTCTTCAAGCTGCGCCACAAGGCGTCCCAATTCTGCCATCGCAGATTCGAAGGAATCAGTTTTTGCCTTATCAGCGTTATTTTCAGTGTTATCGGGCATAAAGCAGGTGAATTCAAAACATTTTTAACGGCAGGTGTAAAATGATTCTATTGCCTGTGTATTCAAAAATAATCACAAAAGCTTAATTATTATACGCTAGCTTCGCTTACACCCATGATTTTAGCGGCATTTCGTTATAGAAGGGGTTGGAAAGAGAATCATATTGCTGGCGCAGATACAAAAGAAGTAACCTCATGCAATCGCTTTGGATGGTATTCGCTGCATTCCTGTTTTCCGTTATGGGAATTTGCGTCAAGCTTTTGTCGAATACTTATTCGACACCTGAGATCGTCATGTACCGCAGCCTGATTGGCGCGGTTTTCATGTTTTTTGTGATACTGAGCCGCAAGGGTTCATTTCGCACGACTTTCTATATGCCGCATTTATGGCGTGGCGTCATTGGTGTGACAGCGCATGGGTTGTGGTTTTACGCCATTGTATTCTTACCTCTTGCGACAGCGGTAACGCTCAATTATATGTCGCCAATCTGGATTGCAGCCTTTCTTTTTATGATCGGCCTTTGGCGCCGCCGTGTCGGATTTGAGTGGCGTCTGACATTTGCGATATTAGCTAGCTTTATCGGGGTGGCATTGCTGCTTCGTCCAACTATCCATGCTGATGAGTGGGCGGCTGGCCTTATCGGACTGGTTTCCGGAATGCTGGCGGCTGTGGCGTATCTGCAGGTCAGACGCCTGGGAGAATTAGGCGAACCGGAGTACAGAGTGGTGTTTTATTTTTCTGTTATCGGAACCATTTGTGCAGCAATGGCGTGCGTAGTAAATGCTTACTTACCGGGAGGGAATGGAATAATATGGCGTTCGCATAACTGGTATGGTTTTTCCCTGCTAACGGTTATTGGTGTAACTGCCGCCATTGCGCAGGTTGCTATGACACGCGCCTACCATTTGGGCAAAACGCTGGTTACCGCTAATTTACAATATACAGGCATCGTTTTTTCCAGCATTTGGGGAATTCTGATTTGGGATGACTCACTTGGCCTTTATGGTTGGCTTGGCATTGCGATTATCATGGCAAGTGGTGTGGCAACCACCTTTTTTGATATCCGCGTTCGTATGGCCGCAACGTCAACGGTCTTTCAGGAAGCAAAGAGACGGTTGATGCAGGCGACGCATGTCGATACGCAAAAAAAGTAAGTCAAATGCACGAAAAACAGCGATTTCAGTGCGCTTCATCCCAATTATTGCCGGCACCGATTTCCACAATTAAGGGCACCTTTAATTGGGCGACTTGACTCATCAGCTCAGGCAGCCATTTTTTTACCTTATCCAGGTCTTTTTCCGGCGCTTCCAGCACCAGCTCATCGTGCACCTGCAAGATCAGGCTTGATTTCAGCTTTTCCTTTTCCAGCCAATTCTGGACTGTAATCATAGAAAGCTTGATAATGTCGGCAGCCGTACCTTGCATGGGGGCATTGATGGCGGCGCGTTCGGCTGCCTGACGTCGGGGGCCATTGGGAGAATTGATTTCCGGCAGCCAAAGGCGTCTTCCGAAAACCGTTTCAACATATCCGTTTTCCCTCGCCTGTTGCCGAATGTTTTCCATGTAATGGGCGACGCCTGGATAGCGTTGAAAATAGCGGCCAATATATTCTTGTGCCGCATGCCGGCTGATTCCCAGATTTCCGGCCAGTCCGAAAGCGCTCATGCCGTAGATGAGTCCAAAATTGATGATTTTGGCATAGCGTCGTTGTTCTGCTGAAACTTCCAGGGGAGCCACTTCAAAGATTTCCGATGCGGTGGAACGGTGAATGTCTTCGCCGTTTCCAAATGCCCGGAGCAGTCCAGGATCTTCGGACAAGTGCGCCATAATGCGTAATTCAATTTGGGAATAGTCAGCAGAAATGATTTTGCTGCCCGGCGGCGCAACAAAGGCTTCCCGTATCCGTCTTCCCTCCTTTGTCCGGATCGGAATATTCTGCAAATTGGGATCATTCGATGCCAGCCGGCCAGTAACGGCGACCGCTTGCGCGAAATTGGTATGAACACGGCGCGTCGTTGGATTGACCATACGGGGAAGCTTGTCCGTATAGGTCGATTTCAGCTTGGCCATGCTTCGGTATTCAAGAATAATATGCGGAAGAGGATAATCTTCAGCCAGTTTTTGCAGGACTTCTTCGTTGGTTGACGGCGTGCCGGAAGGCGTTTTTTTGATGATGGGCAGTTTCAGCTTGTCAAACAGAATTTCACCCAGTTGCTTGGGGGAATTGAGGTTAAAAGATTCTTTCGCTGCCTCGTACGCTTTTTCCTGAAGCACGTCCATCTTTTCGCCCAGCTCCTCAGATTGGCGCGCCAGCAGGTTCGCATCAATAAGAACACCCTGCCGCTCGATTTTTTGCAGTACAACGGCAGTCGGCAATTCGATGTTTTCATAGATAAAGGATAATTTTTCATCCTGGCGGATGCGCGGCCACATCGCTTCATGAAGCTGCAATGTAATATCGGCATCTTCCGCAGCGTAGTCTGTTGCTCTTGCAATATCGACCTGGGCAAATTCGACTTGCGATGCGCCTTTACCGCAGACCTCTTCATAAGAGATCGTTTTCCTATCCAGAATCCGCTGCGCCAGGCTATCCATGTCATGCCGCCGGTGTGACTCCAGCACATAGGATTCCAGTAGCGTGTCATGTGCAATACCCTGTATCTGAATGCCGTGATTAGCGAAAACGTGGCTGTCATATTTCATATTTTGGCCGACTTTTCTTTTTCGCGGGTTTTCGAGCCAGGATTTCAGTTTTTCGAGAACATGACTCCGTGTCAACTGATGTGGAACGCCCAGATAATGATGGGCAACAGGGATATAGGCGGCATGGCCGGGTTCCACGCAGAGGGAGATGCCTACCAGTTGCGCTTCCATCGGGTCTAGCGATGTTGTTTCCGTATCCAGTGCGGTAATCTCTGCCGCATCAATACGTGTTAGCCAGCGTTCTAATTCCAGATTGGTCAGGACGGTTTCGTAGCGGGTGACAGATGGTGCAGGATGGGATTCGGGCGTATGAAAGAGTAAGCCTTGACCGGACGGTTCCCTCTTTTCAGAAAGGGCTGTTTGGCCCATTTCTCTGAGCCAGGATTTAAAACCATAATGTTCAAACAAGTTTTTTATGCTTTGGGTATCTTCAGGTTTTCTAGCAAAAACCGTTTCAATCGAATCCATTGCTGTCCCCAAATCGCAATCGGTTCGAATGGTGATCAATTCTCTGGCTTTAGGCAGCCAGTCTGCTGACTGTCGAAGATTATCGCCAACGGTACCCTTGATTTCGTCAGCATGTGTCAGAATATTATCGAGCGTGCCGTACTGGTTCAACCATTTCAGAGCGGTTTTCGGCCCGACTTTGGGAATGCCGGGTATATTGTCTGATGTATCGCCGATAAGAGAGAGGTAATCAATAATGGATTCAGGCGGAATGCCGAATTTTTCCGTGACGCCATCCCGATCCAGTTTTTCATTGCTCATGGTATTCATCAGCGTGACATCCTCGCTAACGAGCTGCGCCATATCCTTATCCGCTGTGACGATGATCGTTTCGAAGTTCTGTGCGTGGGCTTTTTTTGCCAGTGTGCCGATCACATCGTCTGCTTCGATGCCCTCTATGGACAGGATGGGCCAGCCGAAGAATCGGATCGCTTCGTAAATGGGGGCAATTTGGCTGACCAGATTATCCGGCATAGCGGTGCGGTTGGCCTTGTAATCGGGATAAATATCGTCCCGAAAGGTTTTGCCCTTTGCATCGAAAATGCAGATGGGATATGCTGCTGAATAATCCTTATCCAGTCGGCGCAACATATTCAGGATGCCGTAAATGGCGCCTGTCGGCTCACCGGAGGGGCTGCGCAGGTCAGGCAGAGCATAATATGCCCGATAAAGAAAGCTGGAACCGTCTACCAATAACAGGGTCTTTTTCATATGCAAGAAAACGAAAAAAGCATTATGCAATTACACGATACGACTGACCTCAGTCGCGCTACTATTTTAAAGGCACGGGAATCATGGAGCATGTTTTCCATTATGTCAGAGTTTATCGAGACAACCGAATATCTGTCTGAATTAAAATCAGCAGTAACGGTTTTCGGTTCGGCGCGCACCCATCCTGACAATCCTTTTTATATTCAGTGCATGGAGCTGTCGCGGCGATTGTCCGATGCCGGTTTTGCGGTTATATCCGGTGGCGGGCCAGGGATCATGGCGGCAGCGAATCGAGGGGCGTTTGAAGGCAAGTCATTATCAGTTGGCCTCAATATTAATCTTCCTGCTGAGCAGTCCCCCAATCGATGGCAGAATATTTCACTCAAATTCCGCCACTTTTTCTCGCGTAAAGTGGCATTTGCAAAATATGCGGATGCCTACGTCCTGTTTCCAGGCGGCTTTGGCACGCTGGATGAACTTTGTGAAGTTTTGACACTGATCCAGACAGAAAAATCCCGTCGCATTCCCGTTATTTTAGTCGGGTCCGATTTTTGGAATGGTTTTCTCGAGTGGCTAAAGCATGTTCTGATTCCCTATGGCACACTCTCTCAGGAAGATGTGGATCTGATGAAGGTCATTGATGAGACGGATGAGGTGCTGGAAGAAATCTTCAAGTTCTATCAGACGCGTTCAACGGGTCCGTCAGATGAAGAAAGACAAAAAATGATGTATCTGTAAAATCAAGTATCACGATCGTAGAAGCGTTTGTTACAATAACATGATCATTTATCCAAGTGGTGTGACGAATATGCGGGGATTTTCAATTTTCAGGCTGTTTTTATTTTTTGCCGCCCTTATTGCGGTACCGTTTGCTATGGCTCAGGATGCGGGAAAGAATACACAACCTGTTGAAGAACTTGAATTGATTGATGAAGTTGAACAGCCGACTATTACCATTCGCAAGCCGGATGCAACCAGGGAAATAACCGAGCGCCGGGAGTCTGGTGTTGTCAAGGAAATCAAGGTTCAGACCGGTGTTAGCACCTATTATCTTTACCCGAATGAGCCGGTCGGTAGCGCTTTTCGTGATTCGGCATCGACAACGGTTCGCCCTGCTTTATGGCGGGTCCATGAGTTCGATATGACCGGCCAGCGACCGGATGAAGGCAAAGGTGAGGCGGATGAGGGCTTTGACTATACCAGCGATGCGCCTGTGCCGCCGTCATCGAAATAGCCCGATTGTTGCCGCCTTATCCTGAACCGGATTTTTTCCATGGCCGTATTTACCTTCGTCAGCATGCAAGAGCTTATTCCCTGGTTGTTCCATTATGATGTGGGACAGGCACAGGAAATTCGGGGAATCGCTTCCGGCATAGAGAACAGCAATTTTTTCGTGACGACGGATCAGGGTGAGTATGTACTCACCCTATTTGAAAAACTGACGGTTGAGCAACTCCCGTACTATCTCAATCTCATGTACCACCTTGCAGGGCATGGAATCAGGGTTGCCAGCCCGATTCCGGATAGGGAAGGCAAGATTTTAGGAATGCTTTGCGGCAAACCCGCTAGTCTTGTGACCAAACTCAGTGGCGATTGGCTGGAAAAGCCGATACCATCTCATTGTGCTCAGGTTGGGCAGATGATGGCGCGTATGCATCTCGCAGGCAAGGGTTACCCGCATTATCAGCCTAATTTGCGTGGACTTTCCTGGTGGCTGGAAATCATGCCGCAAGTACAGGGTTATCTGTCGGACGATAATGCCGTTTTCCTGCAGGAAGAAGTGCTCTTACAGAAAACGTTTTCGGAAACGGCTGTTTACAGTAGGTTGCCTTCAGGTCCGATTCATGCCGATCTGTTCCGGAATAATGTCATGTTTGATGGAGACGAATTATCCGGTTTTTTTGATTTTTATTTTGCGGGAAATGATACCTGGCTGTTTGATGTTGCGGTTGCCGTCAATGACTGGTGTATCCGATTGGATACGGGGGAGTTTGATGAAATGCGTTTGCGGGCCTTTCTTGATGCTTATCAGGCGGTTCGTCCGTTTACCCCTGATGAGCAGCAAGCCTGGCAGACCACATTAAGGGCGGCGGCATTACGCTTCTGGCTGTCCCGGCTTTACGATTTTTATCTGCCGCGCACGGCAGAAATGCTGACACCGCATGATCCGACTCACTTTGAACGAATTTTACGATTGCGTGTAGAGAATACTGCACCATCTTTATCAGTATGAAAACAATGGATGCTCGTATGGGTTTGACGTGGATACGGGAAGGATTTCAGCTTTTCCGGAAACGCCCGTTTCTTTTGACCAACCTTTTCATTGCCTATTTCCTGTTGATGATGATTGTAGGAATATTTCCACTGATCGGAATGATTCTGCCGCCATTGATTGCACCCAGTTTTTCCGTCTTTTTTCTTCAGGCCATTGATGACGTCAATGAAACGCGACCGTTTAGTCTTTCACGCGCGCTTTCCGTTTTTAACAAATCCGTCATATTGCGTTTACTGGTGCTGGGCAGCTTGTATTTCCTGGCATCAGCCATTGCGGTCTACCTCTCAAGTTTTGTAGACGGCGGCATATTTATGCGAGCCATGGGCGGCGAACAGTTTGAAGTGAAGACGCTGCTCGAATCCAGATTCAAAGAAGCTTTCATGGTGGCGGCTGCCCTGAATTTCCTGGCACTTTTGTTTTTCTGGTTTGTTGCGCCACTGATAGCATGGAAAAATATGCCTGTCGGACAGTCTCTTTTCTATAGTTTCTTTACCCTTATCCGTATCTGGAAAGCATTTTTGGTTTATTTGCTGGGGTTACTGCTTTTCGGTTTTTTCGTTCCCATGCTGTTTAATACGCTTATCATGATCATGCTGGGGAAAAATATAGGCTTATTTTTCACTTTTTCCATGTTGATGATCATAGCGGTTCTAGTATATTGTTCGTTTTATTGCATGTATA
The DNA here is from genome assembly GCA_009783065.1 of Betaproteobacteria bacterium. The sequence continues at coordinate 8,159 of WRHV01000006.1, forward strand.
TTTATGCGTTCGGAAAACCTTCCTCAACAACACAAACGTAATTTCTTTTTCGCCCGATTTTTTACCGGCTGCATTTACTCATAGGACTTGAAATGACCAATCTGCCGCCTTCCGTCAAAGCTGAAATACTGGCTGAAGCGTTACCTTATATACAGAAATTTCATGGCAAGACTATTGTTGTCAAATATGGCGGCAATGCGATGGTGGAAGAAAGACTAAAACATAGTTTTGCGCGCGATATTGTGCTGCTGAAACTGGTTGGCATGAATCCGGTTGTGGTGCATGGTGGCGGGCCGCAGATTGACAATGCACTCCGGAAAATCGGAAAAAGCGGTACTTTCGTTCAGGGAATGCGCATCACCGATGAGGAAACCATGGAAGTGGTCGAATGGGTTCTCGGTGGCGAAGTCCAGCAAGATATTGTGATGCTGATTAACCAGTATGGCGGTCAGGCAGTCGGTTTGACGGGCAAAGACGGCGGATTGATTCATGCCAAAAAAATGCAAATGCCTGATCCGGAAAATCCGGGGCAGTTTATTGATCTGGGTTTTGTGGGTGAAATTACGGAAGTCAATCCCGCTGTTGTCAAAGCGCTTCAGGATGATGCATTCATTCCGGTTATTTCTCCGATTGGATTTAGCGATGATGGTCAGGCCTATAACATCAATGCGGATTTGGTTGCAGGTGAAATAGCCAAGATTCTTGGGGCTGAAAAGTTGATTATGATGACCAATACACCGGGCGTGCTCGACAAGAATGATCGTCTGCTTCCTGATCTGAGCGCCTCGGAAATTGATGTCCTGTTTGCAGACGGCACGATTTCCGGCGGGATGATGCCTAAAATTTCATCTGCGCTCGAGGCCGCCAAATCCGGGGTAAAGACAGTACATGTGATTGATGGCCGTATTGAACATTCCCTGCTTTTAGAAGTTCTGACGGAACAGCCTTTTGGCACAATGATCCGTTCCAGTTAGGCATTATTCACAAAATTACAAGATTGATCTGGCACTGTGAAAATTGAAACGATGTCTATGAATCGTACATACTATTAACCCACATGTGCATCGTTCTCTCTGTCTGAGACAAGAAAAAATGTCACATCTGAGTTTCTTAAATGTATTGATAACGGTGAGTATTCCTGTAAGGTAGAAATTACCGTTGGAAGTTTAAGTAAAGGAGAAAAATCGTGGGAGAGAATATACAAAATGTAAATTACAGATTAAGGAAGCGTGGGCTTGCAGACAAAAGGTGGCTTGAATTGCATGATAAAGGGATTAGGAGCAATGGATTTTGCGCATACTGGGCGGAAGGGCATGTAATAATTGAATTTTCTGCAAGCAATGAAGATGAATTTTACGAACAACTGAAAGCAGCCATAAAAATGATGCAAGAAGATTTTTTCAATTCATTGGTATCTTCACTTCTGGAAGTTAGAACCATAACTGGCGAATGGAAGTCTCCAGTAGACAACACCGGTGTCGAAGTTTATGTTCCCACCCCAATTCCACCAACAAAAGGAATGGAGTTATACGAAAAAGTCACTAAATTACTTAAAGATGAAGAGATGTTGATTAAAAACGAAGATAAGAAGTTATATGAAAGATGCCTTGAAATGGATAAGAATTACAAAGCCAAGTTCATTTGGGAAAATTAGCTCGTAAACTGAAGTTGTAACCTGACACATGGGGGGAATACCCCAGCGTTTCTGTTGATAGCTTTAGAAACTAGGTGCATAAATCTACAAAAAAGCAGCCTGCGGGCTGCTTTTTTGTAGATAAAATCAAGCTATTAATAGCGTTGCTGGCGCAATTTCTGAATCAGGGAAAGCTGGGCCATCGCCATTGCAATTTCAGCTTGTGCCTTGGCGTAATCGATATTGGATGTCTGATTCAGCAGTGCATCTTCAGCTTGCTGTTTCGCTTCACGTGCCTTGGCTTCATCCAGATCCCGACCGCGAATGGCCGTATCAGCCAAAACCGTAACGGAGTAAGGCTGTACTTCAAGTATGCCGCCAGCGACAAAAACATACTCTTCTTCGGCCTGGTCGGGACGCTTGATGCGAACGGCGCCTGGCCTGATCCGGGTGATAAGCGGCGCGTGCATGGGCAAAATGCCCAATTCACCCATATCTCCTGGAAGGACCACAAATTCCGCTTCACCTGAAAAAATCAATTCTTCAGCAGAAACCACGTCTACATGTATGGTGTTTGCCATGTTTGAACCTTTATATTCGCTCAAAAATTCCTGTACGGCTCCAATTTTTCAGGGTTGCTTGGCACAACCCTGTATTCCGTAACCAGGATGCGGTTTACATCTTGCCCGCTTTTTCAACCGCTTCTTCAATCGCGCCCACCATATAGAATGCTTGTTCGGGCAGGTGATCCAGTTCACCGTTGACAATCATCTTAAAGCCTTTGATGGTATCTTTTAGCGACACATATTTGCCTGGCGCGCCGGTAAAGACTTCTGCCACACTGAATGGCTGGGATAGGAAACGCTGTATTTTTCGGGCACGGGCAACAATCAGTTTATCTTCCTGTGCCAGCTCATCCATTCCCAGAATTGCAATAATGTCTCGCAGTTCCTTATAGCGTTGCAGGGTGCCTTGTACGGAACGAGCAACATCGTAATGTTCCTGGCCGACAACGTTTGGATCAAGCTGACGAGATGTGGAATCAAGCGGATCTACCGCAGGATAAATACCTAAGGACGCAATATCGCGGGAAAGAACGACCGTTGAATCCAGATGAGCGAAGGTTGTTGCCGGTGACGGGTCTGTAAGGTCGTCAGCCGGAACATACACGGCTTGAATGGAGGTAATCGAACCGACATTCGTCGAGGTAATGCGTTCCTGCAATTTACCCATTTCCTCTGCCAGCGTCGGCTGATAGCCTACCGCAGAAGGCATCCGGCCAAGCAGTGCGGATACTTCCACACCTGCCAGAGTGAAACGGTAAATGTTATCAACGAAGAAAAGAACATCACGTCCCTGATCACGGAAACTTTCGGCAATGGTCAGGCCGGTCAATGCGACGCGAAGCCTGTTGCCCGGCGGCTCATTCATCTGGCCGTAAACCATGGCGACTTTATCCAGAACATTAGAGTCCTTCATTTCATGATAGAAGTCATTGCCCTCGCGAGTACGTTCGCCTACGCCAGCAAATACGGAAAGTCCTGAGTGCTGTTTTGCAATATTGTTGATCAATTCCATCATGTTCACGGTTTTGCCTACGCCCGCGCCACCGAACAGACCCACTTTCCCGCCTTTGGCAAACGGACAAATCAGGTCAATGACTTTGATGCCTGTTTCCAGGAGTTCCTGGGAAGGGGAGAGTTCTTCATAGCTTGGCGCCTTGCGGTGAATCGAAGCGCGCTCTTCCGTTTGCACGGGGCCTGCCTCATCAATCGGATTACCGAGCACGTCCATAATACGGCCAAGCGTGGCTTCACCAACCGGCACCATGATGGGCTTTTCGGTATTTTTGATGACCATGCCACGACGCAGCCCGTCTGAAGAGCCAAGTGCAATAGTACGGACAATGCCGTCCCCCAATTGTTGCTGAACTTCCAGCGTCAGTTCAGAGCCTTCCATTATCAAAGCATCGTACACCCTGGGCATTTTGTCGCGTGGAAATTCGACGTCAACCACGGCTCCGATACACTGAACGATTTTGCCATCCGCCATTTTTCGTTCCTTCAAGTATTAATAATTCGTTTTAAGCAAATTCTGATGTTAAATTTCGTTAAACTGCAGCAGCACCTGCAATAATTTCCGTTAGCTCGGTTGTAATCGCTGCTTGACGGGTTTTGTTATAGATGAGTTTCAGCTCGGAAATAACATTGCCGGCATTATCACTGGCTGATTTCATTGCCACCATCCGCGCTGACTGTTCGGATGCGATATTTTCCGCAACCGATTGATAAATCAGTGCCTCAACATAGCGTACCAGCAGTGTGTCAATAACGGCGGGAGCATTTGGTTCGTAAATGTATTCCCATGAATGACGTGCGTTACCGGTTGCCAGTGTCTCACTAGGCAAAGGGAGCAACTGCTCGATAACCGGTATCTGCTTCATCGTATTTTCAAATTTGTTGTAGCAAAGATAAATCGCATCCAGGTTTTCAGCCTGATATTCGTCCAATAGCACCTTGACCGGACCTATCAGGCGATCCAGACGAGGAGCATCGCCCAGCTGTACCGCATGAGAAAGAATATTGGCTCCAATCCGGCTCAGAAAGCCCAATCCTTTGCTACCGACTGCCACGGTGACGATTTTTTTGCCGGCTTCTTCCTCTTCCCGCATCCGGTTGGTTGCAATCCGTAAGATGTTGGTATTCAAACCACCGCACAGCCCTTTGTCGGTTGTCACAACAACAAACCCGATCCGCTTGGAATTGTCGCGTGAAACCGTAAACGGATGTATATATTCCGGATTGGCTTCAGCCATGTGCGCTGCAATACTTCGGACAATATCACTGTATGGTCTGGATGCCCGCATCCGTTCCTGTGCCTTGCGCATTTTGGATGCGGCAACCATTTCCATTGCCTTCGTGATCTTTCTCGTATTTTCTACGCTCTTGATATGACCACGTATCTCTTTACTTGATGCCATCAGGCGTACTCCTTATGCGTTAAGACCGTCAGTCATTCCACAGCGGGAGCAAAACCACTGCCCTGTTTGTAGTCCGCGATTGCTGCCGCAATGATATTTTCGTCTTCTTTTTCAATGCGCTTGTTATCTTCAATCTTCTTCAACAATTCAGCACGGTTTGTCCGCATGTAGGCATGCAAGCCTGTTTCAAAAGGCAATACGTTTTTAACTTCAATGTCATCCAAAAAGCCCGAGTTCACGGTAAAGAGCGAGATGGCCATCAGTGAAATCGGCAGTGGCGAGTATTGCGGTTGTTTAAGTAGTTCCGTCACACGAGCGCCGCGGTCGAGCTGTCTGCGGGTTGCATCATCCAGATCGGATGCAAATTGCGAGAAAGCTGCGAGTTCACGGTACTGCGCCAGATCGGTACGAATGCCGCCCGACTGGCCTTTAACAGCGCTGGTCTGCGCGGCGCCGCCGACACGAGAGACGGAAATACCGGCATTAATGGCAGGACGAATACCCGAATTGAACAACGATGTTTCGAGGAAGATCTGTCCGTCTGTAATAGAAATCACGTTGGTCGGCACGAATGCGGAAACGTCACCTGCCTGCGTTTCAATGATCGGCAGTGCCGTCAGTGAGCCGGTTTTGTCTTTGACTTCGCCATTGGTAAAGTGCTCGACGTATTCAGCGTTAACACGCGCGCCGCGCTCAAGCAGGCGGGAGTGCAGATAGAATACGTCACCCGGATAGGCTTCACGACCCGGAGGACGGCGCAACAGCAGGGAGACCTGGCGATAAGCAACAGCCTGTTTTGACAGATCATCATAAATGATCAGTGCATCCTGGCCACGGTCACGGAAATACTCGCCCATGGTGCAGCCGGCATAAGGCGAAACGTACTGCATGGCGGCTGATTCGGATGCGGTTGCCGTAACCACAATGGTATAGTCCATCGCGCCATGTGCTTCAAGCGCCCGGACGGTATTTTTGATGGATGAGGCTTTCTGGCCGATAGCGACATAAATGCAAATCATGTCCTGGCCTTTTTGATTGATGATGGCATCAATCGCTACAGCCGTTTTACCGGTTTGACGGTCACCAATGATTAATTCGCGCTGGCCGCGTCCAATCGGCACCATGGAGTCAATCGCCTTGATGCCGGTTTGCATCGGTTGAGATACGGATTGACGTGCAATAACGCCCGGCGCAATTTTTTCAATCGGGGCAGTCAGCTTGGCATTAATCGGCCCTTTTCCATCAATTGGCTGACCTAAGGCATCAACGACACGACCGATCAGTTCCGGACCAATTGGCACTTCCAAAATGCGGCCCGTACATTTGACGGTGTCGCCTTCTGAAATATGCTCATATTCTCCCAAAATAACGGCGCCAACGGAATCGCGCTCGAGGTTCAGCGCCAAACCGTAAGTGTTTCCGGGAAATTCCAGCATCTCGCCCTGCATTGCATCGGAAAGTCCGTGAATGCGGCAAATACCGTCGGACACGGAGATAATCGTGCCCTGATTGCGAATCTCAGCGGTATCGCTAAGTCCTTGGATCCGACTTTTTATCAGTTCGCTGATTTCAGACGGGTTGAGTAGCATACTAACTCCTAAATTTGTTCACTCGGTTCGTGTCGAAGCAAAACGATTAATTACGAAACAAGGGTTTCCTGCATTTTCTGCAGTTTTGCGCGTACAGACAGATCAAGCACTTCATCTCCGATCGTGACGACAACACCACCGATGAGCGATTTGTCTTCGGTAATCGTTACATTCAGTTTACGCATGAAACGCTTTTCCAGTGTTTTGAGCAATTCCTGAAGCTGGGCATCTGACAAAGGAAAGGCGCTGGCGATTTCGGCATCCGCAGTTCCTTCATTTGCATTTTTCAACTCATGGAATTGCACACCGATTTCCGGCAGCAGGCTTACCCGATCATTTTCGACCAGAATTTCAATGAAGTTTCTCAGTTCGGCATTCTCTGTCGTATTTGCCAAAGAAAGCAGAACATCCACGATCTGGTTTTTCTCCAGTTTGGGATTGATCGCCAGCTCACGGATATCATCATTGGCACCAATTACAGCTAATTTTGATACCAGAGATGCCCATTGGGTTATATCTTCATTTTTTGCTACCCGAAACAGTGCTTCGGCATACGGACGCGCAATAGTGGCAAGTTCCATAAATTACAGCTCAACAGCTAATTGTTTCAACAGTTCAGCATGAGCAGATGCATCCACTTCACGTTTCAGTATCTGTTCTGCCCCCTTGACGGCCAGGACAGCAACTTCGTTGCGTAATTCTTCCCGTGCACGCTGGACTTCAGCCTGGGTTTCAGCTTTGGCCTGTTCTATAATTCGCGCAGCTTCTTCCTGGGCGCTCTGTTTTATGCTTTCAGCCAGCTTGTTCGCTGTGCTTTCAGCTTCATTCAGACGCTTCTGGCTTTCTTCACGTGCTTTGGTAAGCTCGACCTGAACGTGTCTTTCGACAGCGATCATTTCTTGCTTACTACGATCTGCAGCAGCCAGTCCATCCGCTATTTTTTGTGCCCGCTCGTCAAGAACTCTCATCAACGGCGGCCAGACTACTTTCGCAGTAAAAATAGCGAGAATGATAAAAACCACGAATTGCGCGAATAAAGTCGCATTTAGATTCACGGCAAATTCCTTTTCAAGAAATAACTTTTATGCCGGCAGCTTCAGAAAGAAGCTGCTACGGCATCATTATGGTTACGCTCCGAATGGATTAACAAACGCAAACATAACTGCGACACCGACAGCGATCAGGAATACAGCGTCAACCAGACCGGCAAGAATCAAAACGTTGGTTCTAAGCGGGTTCATCAGTTCAGGCTGACGGGCAGAGGATTCAAGGTATTTGCCGCCCATGATGGAGATGCCGAGAGCGGCTCCGATTGCCGCCAGACCAATGATAATACCGCAGGTTAAAGCGATGAGGCCGGAATTAGTCATGATGTTTCCTTAATTGATTGATAAGTTGAAATAAAAAACAGGTTAATAAAAAAGTTTATGGTTTATAAACAAAAAACGGAATTAGTGTCCTTCGTGTGCCAGTCCGAGATAAACCAGGGTCAGCATCATGAAAATGAATGCTTGCAAAAACACAATAAGGATGTGGAAGATGGCCCAAATGGTCCCGGCAATCAGATGCCCAAGGAACAGGAATGAACCGCCCAGCGACAGTGCCGCATATCCGCCCAGCATGGCAATCATGAGAAACAGCAGTTCCCCCGCATACATATTGCCCCACAGTCGCATGGCAAGAGAAACCATTTTGGAGAAGTATTCAATAATGTTCAGCACAAAATTGAAGGGGGCTAAGAAGGCGCCGAAAGGCGAGCAGAACAGTTCATGCAGAAATCCGCCGATTCCCTTGACCTTGATGCCAAAATAAAACATCAGAATAATAACGCCAAGCGAGATGCCGATAGTGCCGTTCAAGTCGGCTGTCGGTACGGCGCGATGGTAGTGGATGTGGGCATCCAAACCGGTCCAGTGGAAGAGTTGGGAGAACAAATCCACAGGCAAAAAGTCCATGCAGTTCATCAGGGAAATCCAGACAAAAAGCGTCAACGCAAGTGGTGCGATAAAACGACGGTCACCATGAATCTGTGCTTTTGCCTGGTTGTCGACCATTTCAGCCAGCATTTCAACAATGGATTGCATGCGTCCAGGCACGCCGGCAGTTGCTTTTCTTGTAACCAGATACATGACCAAGCAACCGATAATACCGCAGGTTACTGACCAGAAAATGGTATCAAGGTTGATGATGGAAAAGTCAACAATCTTGTCCTGGTGGGATGTACCAAGGTTTTGGAGATGGTGGGATACATATTCTGCCAGGGAAGGCGTTTGGTTCGCTGCGGAAGCCATAATTAATTCTTGTGTCTAAACAATAAAAAAATATAACTTTTGAGTGAAATAACGAAGCTCACTGAAAAGAAAAGCCAATTTACATCCTTGTACAGCCAGAATACCGCTATGACCAGCACCAGTGTTAAGGAAATTTTTACAAATTCCAAAATAAAAAATGCAGAAGCCTTTGATTTTTTTAGCAGATGATCATTCAGGTACAATCCGGAAAACATCATAATATTAGGGATCACATAACTTAATCCCGCCAAAATGGATGAAATTCCTGCATGTACGCCACCAAGCAATCCGGCTGCCAAAGCAGTAACAACGGCAATTATCAATTGCAACAAAATAATTTTGGTCCATTTCATATCAAACCCTGTAAAACTTGAAAAAGACCATGCTATTTCCGGGCATTGTCAATGACCCTAATAAGACAATGTTTTTCCCTTTGTGCAAAATCAAACTCACGAATTATACTTGCCGAATTTAATCCAAGTCAATGACACTTTTTTATAAAAAAATAATTTATAGAACTATATTTTTGAGGTAAATGTCGATTGAGGCAAATGTTGAATTAAATGAAAATAGATGTTTTTGAAAGCAAAAATACTATTTTGATAGATATTGGCGAAAATAAAACAAAGTTTTTATTAATCCGGCAAGGCGTCTTTTTCCAATATCGTTTTTGGGCTTATAAAAGGTTAGGGAATTTTCGATAGGGTTGCATTGGCGAGCAACTCGGATATAGCGTGTTGCATCGTATCAATCAGCCAGGTCGGATAAATGCCGATCAAGACGACAAAGACGGCTAAAATGCTCAGCGCCAAAAATTCTCGTCCGCTAATGTCATGCAGGTTGGCGACATGTTCTTTTTCGACAGGACCAAAAACAACGCGCTTAACCATCCATAAAGAGTAGGCGGCGCCCAGAACCAGTGCTGATGCTGTAAGCAGACCTAGCCAGAAATTGGCACGAACCATGCCGATGATGACCATGAATTCGCCAACAAATCCGGATGTGCCGGGTAAGGCACAATTGCTAATCGCAAACAGGACAAACAATGTGGCAAATCGCGGCATGGTGTTGGCAATGCCGCCGTAATCCGTGATTTGGCGGAAATGAGTCCGGTCATATAGGATGCCGATGCAAAGAAAGAGGGCGCTGGATATGAAGCCATGGGAAATCATCTGGATCAGGGCGCCTTCGATGCTGACTTGCTGAAACAGAAAAAAACCCATTGTGACAAAACCCATATAGACAATGGATGAATAAGCAACCAGTTTTTTCATGTCCTTTTGAGTCATGGTCACAAATCCAATATAAATAATGGCAACCAGTGACAGAGCAATCATATATCCGGCGAGGTAGCGGCAGGCGTCCGGGATAATTGGCAGCATAAATCGGATAAAACCGTATCCGCCCAGTTTGAGCATAATGGCGGCAAGCACAATAGAGCCTTCTGTTGGCGCTTCGACGTGTGCATCCGGGAGCCAGGTGTGAACCGGCCATATCGGTAATTTGATGCCAAAAGCCAGCAGGAAACCGAAAAACAGCAAAATTTGTCTATCCAATGGGATAGGGAGTGCCTGCCATACAAAAATGTCGAAACTATCCGTTTGCAGGTACAAATAAATGATGCTTACCAGCATGAAAAGAGAACCGAAAAACGGATACAGGAAAAATTTGAATGCGGCGTAAATCCGTTTTTCTCCACCCCAAATACCAATGATCACAAACATCGGGATAAGCGTGGCTTCAAAAAAGGCATAGAAAAGCAAGCCGTCGAGTGCGCAGAATGTGCCGGTTATGAGACCGGAGAGAATGAAGAAAATACCAAGGTATGAGGCCAAGTCTTTTTTTTTCGAATCCCAGGCGGTCAAGACGACAATGCACAGTACAAAGGCGGTTAATACAATGAACCAGAGTGATATGCCATCCAGTCCAAGAAAATAGTTAATTTGAAAACGTTCGATCCAGGTTATTTTTTCAACGAATTGCATACCGGCTTTTTGGCGGTCAAAGCCTGCGACGAGCAGCAGGGAAATGCCGAGGCACAGGAGTGACCCGGCCATTGAAAAATAGCGGACGACGGCGGGTTTGTTATATTTTCCAGCCAGGAGGACAAGAATCCCGAAAAAAACCGGACACCAGATGGTCAGGCTCAATAAGGGGAGATCGAAAACAGACATGCTTGGTATTTTATCCCGGTTGCTGAGTTATCCGAAAAAATCATCGGCAAAAATAAAACAGAAAACAGAGCAGGCTGATGATCATGACGAATGCATAGTGGTACAAATATCCTGATTGCATTCGTTTCATCATATCGGAAAAGCGAGTGATCAGCTTGGCGGAGTTGTTTACGATAAAACCATCCGGTGACTGGGATTCGCCGGTTTTCCATAGTTGGTTTCCAAAAAGCAGGGCGCACCGTACGACAATTCTTTCGCTGAAATTGGTGAGACGGTTGAATGAAAACAGCCGTTCAAAAAATTTGGAACCCATTGTCTGCAATTTTTTATAGATTGCGGCGAGGCCGTATTGACTAAGCAGCAGCCGATATGGGATAGAGACTATTTTTGCCAATTTTTCCGGAAAAGACGGATTGATAAGATAAAAATAGGCCGCAGTTCCAATTCCTGCAAGGGCAAACAGATAAGAAGGGGAAAGTAAGCCATGCAGAGCCATGAATAGCGGGCCGGAAAAATGCGATGAGAGCTTTTGCATAGCAGGAAACCGCGCTGCATCAACGAAAATGGCCGATGCGAGAAAATCGCCGAACAGGATGGGCTCAACCGTGAACCAGCCGATTAAAAATGATGGGAGTGCCAGAACAATCAGCGGGATTGTCATGGTGCGGGGTGCAGGACGCGGCTTTTCACCAGGCAATATGCCGATATGTTCATTGGGAGCCAGTTTTTCGTGTTCGGCTGTCGGATCGGGGGGTATTTTACCGAACCGTGCTTTTCCGTGAAAAACCAGGAAAAACAACCGGAATATGTAAAAAGCAGTTACGAAAATACTCAATGATGTCGCAATGAGAGCGAAACGGCTTCCGAAAATACCCTGGTTCTTTGCTAGAGCGGTGATGATGCTTTCTTTTGAATAAAATCCCGAAAAAAACGGCATACCTGCCAGGGATAAAGAAGCGATAAGGGTCGTAATCCAGGCGGTTGGCATATACTTCCAGAGCCCTCCCATGTTCCGGATATCCTGGTCATGGTTCATGCCGACGATGACAACGCCGGCAGCCAGAAACAGCAATGCCTTGAAAAAGGCGTGCGTCATCAGATGAAAAATAGCGGCTGAGTATGCGGATGCGCCCAGTGCGACCGTCATATAACCCAGTTGGGAAATGGTCGAATAGGCGATAACTTGTTTGATGTCGTGTTGAACCATGGCGACAAGCCCCATGAAGAGTGCTGTGACCGCGCCGATAACAAGCATGCATGATAGGGCGGTATCCGATAGTTCAAACAGGGGAGATAAACGCGCTACCATGAAAATACCAGCCGTCACCATGGTGGCGGCATGAATCAGAGCGGAAATCGGTGTGGGGCCTTCCATAGAATCAGGCAACCAGACATGAAACGGGAACTGCGCCGATTTGCCCATGGCGCCTGCAAGAAGACAAAGGCACGATACGGTCATCAAATTCCAGTCTGTGCCGGGCAGTGTCATTGCCGCAATTTCAAGACGCGCAGAGAAAATCGTGTTGAACTGGAAAGAGCCGGTAATTGAAAAAAGAAGGCCGATTCCGACAATAAAGATGGCATCGCTGAAGCGGTTAATCAAAAATGCCCTTATTCCGGCGGTGGCTGCTGTCGGTTTTTCATACCAAAATCCAATCAGGAGGTAAGACGCGAGGCCAACCGCTTCCCATCCGAAAAAGAGCTGAAGAAAATTGTTTGCCATGACCAGCATGAGCATCGCGAAAGTAAAGAAAGCGATACACGCAAAGAAACGGCTATTACTCGGATCATCCTTCATGTAGCCGATGGAATAAACGTGTACGGCCAATGAAATAAACGTGACAATACACATCATCAATGCGGTTAGGCCATCAACGAGAAAGCCGATGCCAGCCTGAAAGTTTCCGGAATTGACCCAGCTATAGATAGGTTCATGGAAAATGATTCCCTGACGGGTAGCGTGTAATGCGTACAGGGAAATCAGGAAGGAAATGAGCACACCTGATATGGTGAGCAGATGGGATATTCGTGAAGAGATGGGTTTGCTGGAAAAACGGGTGCCCAACAGCGCGACAGCAATGGCTCCTGCCAGTGGCGCCAGTGGTGCCGCCAAAAGCAGAGTCGCGTTCATTTGCCCCGTCATGAAAAAGTTGTGTGAAATTGAAAATCCGGGATCAGCCAGTCCGAATTTTCATGGTTAAGTGATGGGTTGGTAAATCATTGGCAGGTTTGCCCGACATGATACCAAATCAGGGACAGTTAGGAAACGTTTCAGGTCAGAAAGCTTGAAGGTCGCCAAGAGCAGGACAAACAGATGCTTTTCTCTTTGCGATTTTTTACGTTTGGGCAAGCGGTTTGGTTAAGCGAGATGTAATCGATCCCCGATTGGGGGATCGATTATCAGGTTCGGTTATTTTTTATCCGGCACGTACTGGTTGCTGCGCCGTTCATTGCCAATGGTTGAGACAGGCCCATGTCCCGGAATGAATTGGACATCGTCCCCAAGCGTATACATGTTTTCGCGAATGGATTTGGCCAACGCATTGAAATTGCCGTTAGGGAGATCGGTCCGGCCAACGGAGCCCGCAAAAAGGACATCTCCCGACATCACCACCTTGGTTGGCGCATGAAAGAAAATCACATGGCCGGGCGAATGGCCCGGGCAATGAAATACTTGGAGGGTTTCATTGCCGACGGTAACGGTATCAGCCTGGTTGAGCCAGCGGTCCGGTTTGAATGGCGTGCCGGCGGGCAGTCCCCACATTCTGGTTTGGCTGGTCGCCAGGTCATCCAGAAGATAAGCGTCTGCTTCATTCGGCCCTTCTATAGGGACGCCGTACTGGTCAGCCAGTGTTTTTGCTCCGCCGCAATGGTCTAAGTGCCCATGCGTTACCAACACTTTTTCCAAAGTCAGATTTCTTTGTTCTATGGCTGCTGCAATTTTGGCAATATCGCCGCCTGGATCGACAACAGCCGCTTTGTTGGTGTTTTCATCCCACATCAGGGTACAGTTCTGCTGGAAGGGAGTGACAGGTATGATCTGAAATTTCATAGTGCCCTAAAAAAATAGATTTAAGGAATGGGTGTTTTTATTGGTAGAAAAATTCAGGTATTTTTAGTCCTGTTTTGCCAAAATACCAGAAGTCGGTTAAAACCGGTCGTGCAATGATATTTTGACATAATACTTCTTCTGCATGAAATGTTTCACTTTCTTCATGCCGGATTTTTAGACGCGGGTGGGCAGTGCTGCAAGGATTGCTTTGGAAATTTGCTCATGATGGATTCCAGTGCTCGAAGTTGTTCCCCGCTCAGATTGTTGAGACGATAGACGCGTTTTTCTGTGATGGCACCACGCGGCGCAATTTGTAGATCTGAGATACCGGCTTTTTCCAGTGTTGCGACATGATTGATGGCAGCTTCGTGGGTTTTAAAAATGCCGAGTGAAATGGCCCATCGCAGTTTAGTCTGATCCTTGATGATGTAGCTCTCAATCCCTTTTTGCTTTAATTTGCCGATTCGGGCTTCAGCCGCTTTCTGGCTGGCTGGTGGCGGGATAAAGACCATGTAAGTACTGCCTTCCTGAGCAGAGGTGAAGCTGATATTTTCAGGGCGTAGCGAAAGAGAGGGTAATTGCTGTTCAAAGCCGATTGCTTCCGTTTTACTGAAATGGCCAATTTCAACACAGGTTCCGGCCGTCGTCATATCTTGGCTTATTACCTGGGCTTTTGCGATTGCCCGGTTGATTTCATCTGTTGACAGCAAGCGGATCTGGTCTTCGCGGTACTGGTATGAAAGACGTTCCGGCTCGTGTTTACCGCTAGATGGCGCGTCAAAATAGGTTTGCTGAAATACAAACAATACAACATTAGCAGCGAGCAATACCCAGAAGAAAAACTTCAGCATAATGGATCCAATGCGCATTTTCCGGCATCCGCAGCATGCAGGCCGACCAGTACCAGATTATCCACAATTTGGGCGGGAATAGAAAGGTAGGGGAAGACAAGTTTTGCCGCTCCGCCAGATAAAATACACTGGACGTTTTGCAGATGGCGGGCATGAACCATAACGGCATGTTCGATTGCGCCTGCCTGTGCTGTCATGCAGCCGTTACGAATGGCATTGATGGTATCGGTGGCAAAAGCCGGAATCGTTTCGGTCATCTGTCCGATGTCCGGAAGCAGTGCCGTATTGTCAGCCAGAGCATTGGCCATTAATCGCAAGCCGGGCAGGATCATGCCGCCAATAAAGGTTCCATCTGCTGTTAAGGTGTCGATTGTCGTGGCGGTGCCGCAAGTGACCACGATTAGGTTTTTGTTCGGGAAAAGTGAGCGTGCGCCAATAAGAGAGGCAAACCGGTCACTGCCAAGTTGCGTAAAATTCACATAGCGGTTTGTTACACCGGCTAGTGAGGGGGCTGATGTAAACCAGGCAATACGGTCGGGTTCCGGATATAGTTTTTTGATCTGAGCAGCAATATTTTCCTGTGCAGCTTTACCGGCTACGTTTGAGATGATGACACGTTTGATGGCATGTTCTGACCGTTTTTTTTGCAACAAGCCATGAAGTGTTTCCAGTTCATCATACGTTGTTTCACCAACGTGCAGCCATGCAGCGCGATCAGGCGTTGCCGTTGTTTCAGCCGACGCGAGCGCCCATTTTATCGACGAGTTTCCGGCATCAATCAATAAAAGCATGGCGTTGCCTTTTTTCAAGAATCATTCTACCGTATCCGTCTATGCCGGTACCGGCTTGTTTTGGCCGTCCATTATGAAAGCGGCATGGCTTCGGTGGTGGGTTGGTCAATTTGTGTTCCCGATTCATCTGGTCGTTGCAGGTTGATTCCAATTCCGATGATAACCCAGTTTTCATTTGCATTTTGCCGGCTTATATCACAAGGATGTTCGATAAGAATGCCATTGGGCTATGTGAGCATGGTGAAAATATCGAGCTGGCGATAGTGTCTGGGTAAGAGAAACACCAATGGTAAAAGACAATCATTTTACAGGCAGGGCATTTTGAGATTTCCTTTGGGGCTGCTGTTATCATAAAACACAAAAGAGGCCTGAATATTTACATAGTCATTGATGATTCCGGTGTGTTGCTTTTACGAGCGTGTATTATATTCAGCTCAATGTCGATTTAGATACAGGAAATGACGTATATGCCTTTGAACAGAGGGTATGCTGAAAAAGTGCCGGCGCTTCAGATAATCGAAGGAGATCAGGTCATTGCCAGCGGTTGCTGGTGTGTGGAACAACTGGTTTCCAAGCCTGTGTTTTCGAAGCTCCAATCTTTTATCAAGATGGTGATAGACAAGCGGCGTTTTTCGTGGGATCTGTTGCAAATAACGGAATTGGATTATGTCGGGGCTCAGTTTTTGTGGGATGCGTGGGGCCACGCATTGCCTTCCCGCCTGAAAATGCTTCCAGAACATAAGGCGCTGTTTGATCGGTTGGAGAAAACCGGCGTACTGGAGTTAAAGGAAGTAGAAAAACCATATGCCGGTTATGTCGCATTGCTCGGTAAGTTATGGAATCAGTTCCAAAGCCATACTATTGATATGGTTACATTGACAGGGCAATTTATTCTGGATTTTTACCAATTTGTTTTAAATCCTCGGAAAGGCCCCTGGAGAGAAATTTCAGCCAATATTTACAATGCAGGAACGCGTGCCGTTGGCATTACGGCGCTCGTGGGTTTTTTGATTGGCGTTGTGCTTTCCTATCTATCAGCGCAGCAATTACGCAATTTTGGAGGGGATCCCTTTTTGGTCGATTTACTGGGGATCGGCATTACACGTGAATTGGGGCCGCTACTCGCCGCTATTCTTGTGGCTGGACGATCCGGGTCATCCATGACGGCGCAGATTGGCGTGATGCGTGTAACAGAAGAGTTGGACGCTATGCAGGTTATGGGGATGTCGCATGGGTTTCGGCTGGTTTTACCCAAGGTGATTGCCTTATCCATCGTGATGCCGTTGCTGGTGATGTGGACCAATATTGTTGCGCTGGTGGGAGGCATGTTGGCCGCCCAGGCTTCAATCGGTTTGTCGGTAAATTACTTTATTTCTTCCTTGCCTAGTTCGGTGCCGTCAGCCAATCTGATCATCGGCCTGGGAAAAGGTGTGGTATTTGGAGCATTGATTGCGCTGATTTCCTGCCATTTTGGTCTCAGAATCAAGCCCAATACGGAAAGTTTGGGGCAGGGGACGACCAGTGCCGTTGTGACGTCCATTACGGCGGTTATCCTGGTTGATGCTTTATTTGCCATTATGCTTCAACATGTGGGATGGTCATGAATGCGCGTTTAGAACCCGATGTGATCCGAATTGAAAAACTGTGGACACAGTTTGGCGATCATATCGTCCACCGGGATCTGGATTTGTCTGTAAAACAAGGAGAGATTGTTTCACTTGTCGGAGGATCAGGTTCCGGCAAGACGACCTTGCTGAGAGAAATACTGGGATTGCAAAAACCCAGTCGGGGAAAAGTATCCATTCTGGATAAGGATATTTCCAATGCCAGTATCGACGAAAAGAAATATCTTTACAACCGGTGTGGCGTGCTGTTTCAGCAGGGGGCGCTTTTTTCAGCGTTATCCGTGCTGGAAAATGTCGCATTGCCCATGCGGGAATTGGGGGTATTGCCTGATAAACTGATTGAAGAATCCGTTTTATTGAAATTGCAGATGGTGGGGCTTCAATCGGTTGACGCCATGAAAATGCCTTCCGATTTGTCAGGCGGGATGATAAAAAGAGTTGCCCTGGCACGGGCATTGTCGCTGGAGCCGGAGTTGCTTTTTCTGGATGAGCCGACCGCAGGACTTGATCCGCTCCTGTCAGACAGTTTTGTCGAATTGATACGTTCTCTCCATAGCGAATTGAATCTGACGGTTGTTATGGTATCGCATGATCTGGATTCGATTTTGCAATTATCCTCACATATTGCAGTACTGGCAGATAAGCGTGTGATTGTGAATGGAACACCACAGGAGGTGATAGAAGTGGATCATCCTTTTATTCGTGAATTTTTTCTGGGTGATCGCGGTAAACGCGCCTTGACAGGTGTACCGGATCTGATCATTCCCAAATAGCAGGAGGGTGAATAATGGAAAGCAAATCTCACGCACTGATGGCGGGCCTTTTTACACTGGCTCTTTTGGCGGCGGTTTTGCTGGGTGGATGGTGGTTAAATCGCGATAGAACAGAATTGGTCCCTTATGTGATGGCAACCAAACTCTCTGTTGCGGGGTTGAACCCCCAAGCAACTGTCCGTTATCGTGGATTGAATGTTGGCAGAGTGACTGAAATCCGCTTTGATTCGGCCGTTCCTGGACAAATACTGGTTTTTTTCGGGGTTCGTCCGGAAACGCCTATGACGAAATCAACCTTTGGTATGCTCGTTTTCCAGGGTGTTACGGGCATGGCTTTTGTTGAACTCAATGATGACGGCAGTGATCCACAGCCGCTGCCCAGCTCGAATGAACGGATTGCCCAAATTGAAATGCGTCCAGGCCTGTTGACGGATTTGCAGACCAAAGCCAATGCCATACTGGATGAAACCCAAAGAATTACCAAAGAAGTATCAACCTTTTTGGGACCGGAAAATCAGGAGGTGTTGATGAATACGTTTAAAAGCATTAATCGGGCAGCGACCGAAATTGAACGGTCTTCCCGGGACCTTCAGCCGACGTTGGCTAAACTGCCTGGTGTTGCGGATAAGGCAGGCCAAACGATGGAATCGGTTACAGCACTTTCGGACGAACTAAGAGAATTGAGCCAGAACTTGACTGCTTTTGCCGGTAACAATACGACGTCGGATTCCGTAATAAGATTGCAGTCTCTGGCGGAGGATTTACATACATCGCTTCAGTCCATCAATAGCACGCTGGACCAATTCCGTCAGCGGCCTGCCGGATTGTTTTTTGGTGCTCCTGGTCCGGCACCGGGGCCTGGTGAGCCAGGACATCGTGCATCATCCCAGTGATTCTACAGAGGTTTGCTCATGTTAAAACGAAGCCATCTTTCCCTTTTTAGCTTGTTGGTGGTATGTTGTTGGCTATTGTTCGGATGTGCGATCAATTCACAACCATCTGCCACTTTGTATGATCTCGGTCCGGTATCGTCTGCGCAGACCAACAAAGTATTTCCTCCTGATATGCCCTTGCTGGTGATTTCTCGTGTTAATGCGCCAAGCTGGCTTCGTAATACCATGATGTATTACAGACAGGCGCAGGTGAACGATCAGCAGACCCTGTTTTATACGCTTAGCCGATGGAGTATGCCGCCGCCGGAATTGTTTCGTGATCACCTGGAATCCCGCATTGTCGCTGCCGGCGGTGTGATTGAGGGAACAAGAGCAAATAAAGCCGGGCAATTACGGTTGATCGTGCATATCGAAGATTTTAGCCAGTATTTCCAGGATGACTCAACCAGTGAAGGCCGAATTGCATTGCGCGTTTCTATTTTTGGTAAGGATAGACTGGTTGCACAAAAGAGTTTTTTTCATAAAGTGCCGGCACCCAGTCCGGATGCACCAGGCGGTGTGCAAGCGTTGTCTGTCGCGGCAGATGAGGTTATTACGGAGATACTGCACTGGATTGTGGAAAACCGTCAAGCAGGATAAAGCGGCATAACTATGGTCAATCGCTTTTCCAGGACATTTCACAGTCCATCGTCTTTTTTGCGGGTCGCATTGCTGGTGTATGTTTTTCTCATTGTTTACGCCAGCTTGTATCCTTTTTCCGGCTGGCAGTATGCGGGTGTTTTTCCATTAGCCTATATCACGGCACCCTTGCCCCGTTATTGGACCTGGTTTGATCTTCTGGTCAATATTGTTGGATATATTCCTCTGGGAATTTTGCTTGTAACAGCGGTTTCGCCATTATTGAGCGGTATCAGGGCATTCATTTTTGCTTTTGCCGCCGGAACGCTTCTGTCCCTGAGCATGGAAGCCTTACAGTCCTATTTGCCCAGCAGGGTGCCTTCCAATGTCGATTTAATGATGAATGCCGGCGGTACATTTATCGGCGCCTTTTTGGGGGTGATCGTATCGCCGACTATATTCAGAGACGACAGCATTCGTTATTACATCCGGCGCTGGCTGCAAGGCGAATCCAGCCGAGGGCTGATTATTCCCATGTTGTGGCCACTGGCGCAGATTTATCCTCAGAATTACCTTTTCGGGCACGGGGAGGTTTTGTCGGTGTTTTCAGAGTGGCTTTCTACTTTTCTGGATAAGCCGATTGATCTGTCTTTTGAGATTATGGGGGGAATACAACTGACAGCAGAACAGTACTGGCTTTCTGAAACCATTATTACTGCAACCGGAATGACGGGTGCAATCTTGATTCTTTTATGTATGCTGCAAAAAAATGCGCCGAGGGTATCGCTGGCATGCTTGATGTTACTGATGGCGTTGCTGTTCAAAATTTTGGCATGTGCGCTATTTTTCCAGCCCAGCAATGCGTTTGTTTGGCTGACGCCAGGTGCGGCTGGAGGATTGCTTGTCGGTTTGCTGATGCTTTCCGGCCTGATTTTTTCCCCGCCTCCGGTTCAGCGACGTATGGCTGTCTGTATGTTGTTGATCAGCCTGGTTATGGTTAATATTCTGCCGGATAATCAATATTTTCTGTCTACGCTGCAAACCTGGTCTCAGGGAAAGTTTCTGAATTTTAATGGCGCAGCCCGTTTCATGGCGATGGTATGGCCTTTTTTGGCGCTCTGGTTTTTATTCCGGTTGATTTACAACAGGTACTATAGTGAGTAATATGTATTTCTAGACGGGCGGTTTTGGTGGTTCAGGATGATCGTATGGCTTGCTCTGACGATGAATGGAGAGGCACAGATTGAGATGAATGCAAATACGGAAAGATTTTATGTTGCCGGTCCGGCAGGCCAATTGGAGTGTGCATTGGATTTGCCTGAGGCGCCGCCAGTTGGTATTGCGCTTTTAGCGCATCCGCATCCGCTTTATGGCGGAACAATGGATAACAAAGTGGTGCAGATAATGGCGCGTGCCTTTATCGGGCTGAATTACGCATCGGTTCGTGTGAATTTTCGCGGAGTGGGTCATTCAGCGGGAGCACACGCCGAAGGGCTGGGCGAAGCCGAAGATATGGCGGTTGTCCTGGAATATGTCAAAAAACGGTATCCCGATTTGCCGGTTGCGTTGGGCGGCTATTCGTTCGGGACATATGTGCAATCTTTGTTGCAGCAGCGATTGGCCTCTGAAGGCAATCCGCCTGAACGGATGGTGCTTGTCAGCGTGACAGCCGGAAAGTGGGCAGTGGATACCGTGCCAAAAGAAACCATTCTGATTCACGGCGAAACCGATGAAATTATCCCGTTATCCGATCTTTTTCAATGGGCGCGGCCACAGGATTTGTCGGTTGTGGTGGTGACGGGAGGAGATCATCTGTTCAATCGCAAGCTGCATCATATTCGCCGGATTATTGGCGAAATGTGGCACCGATGATTCGGTATAATATCATTTTATAGTCTGTCTTGAATTTTGGATGAAAGCATAAGCAAAGCTTTCTCCTCATTTGTTTGTGTAATGAAAAAAATACAGTTTTTCTTTTTGGTTTTACTGCTGGTTTTCGGTGTTTTTACGGCCTCATCTGCGCAGACTGTTTCTCCTCCGACTATTGTTGCCCGTTCTTGGTTGTTGCTGGATACGGTTAGCGGCCAGATATTGGCGTCTCGGGATGCTTACAAGCGGATTGAGCCTGCGTCCCTGACAAAATTGATGACGGCTTATCTCGTTTTCAGCGCGATACGGGAAGGACGCTTGAGTCTGAATCAGTCGGTGACGGTTTCTGACCAGATACGGGAACTCAACAAAAACGGCTTAAGAATGTTTATTGAGCCGCGTGTCCCCGTGAAAATCCAGGATTTGCTATATGGCTTAATTGTACAGTCAGGCAATGATGCGGCTTTGGCACTGGCGGAAGCCGTATCTGGTGATGAAGCCGGTTTTGTAGTGCTCATGAACCGTGAAGCAGAACGCATGGGCATGAAATCCACCCATTTCAGCAATCCCTATGGCGCACCGGATAAAGATCACTATTCCACCGCCTATGACTTGTCCATTCTGGCTGCCAACCTGATTCGGGATTATCCGGAGTTGTATAAAATTTATTCCATTCGTGAATTTACTTATAACCGCATTCGTCAGCGTAACAGTAATCGCCTGCTATGGTTGGACCCCACTGTCGATGGCGTGCAAGCCGGCCATACGGAAACCAGCGGATACAGCCTGATTTCGTCTGCGAAGCGGGAAGGCGCTATTGGGGAGCGGCGCATGATGACGGTTATGATCGGTGCCAGTTCTGACCAGATGCGAGCGCAAGAAAGTTTGAAACTCCTCAATTGGGGATTCGAGAATTTTGATACGGTCAAGTTGTTTAAGAGAAAACAGGTTATTGCGATGCTCAATGTCTGGAAAGGATCAAAAAGCGAATTACCGGTTGGGTTTAATTTTGATGCCTATGTTAGCGTGCCGAGAGGGGCATCGACGAGGCTGAAATCGGTTCTTGAACGCAAGGAGCCGTTGGTTGCGCCTATTGATGAAAACAGCCGGGTTGGAACGCTGAAGATGATGTTGGATGGAAAGGTTATTTCGGAGTTGCCTGTCGTTGCACTGGAACAGGTTGGTGTTGCCAGTTTTCTGGGCAGGATGTGGGATACAATCCAACTCTGGTTTAAATAAAGGGGAAACGCGATGCAATCCAATCGCAATGAAGAACTGATTGAGTATCCTTGTGATTTTCCCATCAAAGTTATGGGGGCAACCCATGATGATTTTTTGCCTGTTGTGACGGAAGTGATTCAAATGCATGATCCGGATTTTGATGTAACCACGATTGAAACCCGGACTTCCGCCAAGGGCAATTATCTCGGTATAACTGCGGTCATCCGTGCAACCAGCCGGGTTCAGCTTGATGATCTTTATAGAGCGCTGTCATCCCATCCTATGGTCAAAGTGGTTCTCTGATACGGCAAAGACGGATGTTTCTTCCGTTTTATCGGCATGTACAGACAGGGTGGGATGGTTTGTTGAAGCGGATATGCGATGGCCGTGACGGATTTCATTACTGTACGTGATCTTGGGCGGATGCCTTATGAACCGGTTTTCAAAGCCATGAAAACCTTCACGAAAAAACGGTCTCCCGACACGCCGGATGAAATCTGGCTGTTGGAGCATGAACCCGTTTTTACATTAGGCCAGGCGGCAGACCGGTCACATTTGCTTGATCCCCATGACATCCCGGTTTTTCAGGCGGACAGAGGCGGGGAGGTTACTTATCATGCGCCGGGCCAGGCGGTGGCTTATCTTCTCATTGATCTCAAAAGGCGGACAAAAAACCGGCTATTTGTCAGGGAATTTGTCCGGCAGATAGAACAGGCTGTGATTGATACGCTGGCGGTCTATCATTTGTCCGGTGAACGGCGAGCCGGTGCACCGGGTATTTATCTGGGACTGGATGCAGTTCCCCAATCATGGCAGGGCGCCAAAATTGCGGCACTCGGCCTTAAGGTGTTGCGTAACGGTTGTACCTATCATGGACTTTCGTTAAATGTTTCAATGGACCTGCAACCTTTTTCGTGGATCAATCCTTGCGGTTATGCGGGGCTTGTCTCATCCGACATGAAAATGACAGGGCGGAATGTGTCCGTATCTGAAGTGCAGCATGAACTGGCTCACGCGCTTTGCCGCCAGATGCAGGCTCAGTTGGATTTTAAAGGTAACCGTTTGCCATCCGTGATGGCCGCATGAAAAAAGAAAATGCGTTTGCAGGAGTCTGCTATGCCTGAAAAGGAAAAACAAAAAGGGATAAAAAAAACAGGGCATCTTCCTATCAAAATGATGTCTGCCGAACGGTTATCCAAGCCGGAATGGATTCGGGTCAAAGCCGGTTCTCACTCGACTCGTTTTTATGAAATCCGGGATTTGCTGCGGCAGCAAAATCTGGTGACAGTCTGTGAGGAAGCCGGCTGCCCGAATAAAGGCGAGTGTTTTGGAAAAGGGACAGCGACGTTTATGATCCTCGGCGACAAATGTACCCGCCGCTGCCCGTTTTGCGATGTGGCTCACGGCAGGCCGGATATGCCGGATATCCGTGAACCTGAAAAGCTGGCGCAAACGGTGGCGTTGCTGAAATTATCCTATGTGGTAATAACATCAGTAAATCGCGACGATTTACATGATGGCGGGGCCAATCATTATGCCGCCTGCATCCGGCAAATCCGGGTACAGTCGCCTCAGACCCGGATTGAAATACTGACACCGGATTTTCGTGGACGGGACGGGAAAGCCATTGATATTTTAGGAGAGGCATTGCCGGACGTCTTAAACCACAATCTTGAAACGGTTCCGCGTCTTTACCGCCAGGCCCGGCCTGGTGCGGATTATCGCCATTCTTTGACATTTTTGAAGCGGTTCCGGCAACATTATCCGGAGATTCCCACCAAATCCGGATTGATGGTCGGGTTAGGTGAAACGGATGAGGAAATCCTTCAGGTGATGCAGGATTTGCGTGACCATGATGTCGATATGCTGACAATCGGGCAATATCTGATGCCTTCACCCCACCATCTGCCCGTTACGCGTTACGTTCATCCCGACACATTCAGCATGTTTGAAGAGGCTGCCTATCGGATGGGGTTTGTTCACGCGGCAGTGGGGGCATTGGTCCGCTCAAGCTATCATGCCGACCGGCAGGCGCATGCGGTCGGCATTGGATAGGTTAACGATCAATGTTTTGGCGTCAGCCTAATTCGATTAAGGCAATATCATCTTCGTCCAGACCAAAGAGTTGGTATACGATGAGATTTATCTCGCTTTCGGTTTGTTCGAGTTTTGAATCCATGTAGGAGACAGCTTCTTTTTCCTGGTTAAAATAACCAGACCAGACTTGCAGATCGCCGGCCGGAATGTCGACACCGAATGAAGTAATGACTTCATTGCGGAAGGTCGAAAAATCATGCGCAAACCAGCTTAACAATTTATCGCTTATTTTGGCGGCCAGCTTATCCGGCGACAGATTAAAGGCGGCCATGTTAGGGAAATGGCGGATGGTGTCACGCCGGTCTTGTGCCGTTACCATGCAGAATTGGCCGAGTTCGCCAAGCCGGGCGCGTACCAGTCCGTTGGCATCGGGGATGGGCAGTGCTTCAATCAGATCGGCTTGCATGGTGTACATACCGTCATCCGTTTGGTGGGATAGCGTGGTGATCAATTTGGCAAGTGCTGTTGAATTCAGCAGGGCAAGCAGGAAATAATCTGCATTGGGAATATAAAAACTATCCTTGCCGTATTGTGCGTCTCCTTCGCCTAGAACAAATCCGGGTTCGGCTTGTAAGCGGCCCGTACCCAGTCTTAATTTGGTCACAACGGGTATATTGGTGTTTTCCGTATGGTCCAGTTCATACCATTTTTGATCCCCTTCACGTTTTTCGAGCTGGCTCTTGAATGGTTCAAGGTGTTTTTTGATGGTGGGATAGGCATCAATGTCGACTTGTCCTTTGGGTGTGTAAATCAGCCAGTGCAAGCGGGAATCCGCGTACCATCTGCGCAGGCTGTCGCCTGGATAGAACGCTTTTAGGATTTCACTTGATTTAGGGTCTTCTTTAATAAGCTGGTCATAAGTTTGCTTGTCGATGACAAAGGCATCATTCATATCCAGGGGAACGCCGGATTGAAGCGGGCTGTAAGCGTCCTTGAGGGTTTGATGTTTTTGCGTGAGCTTGTCCTGCAGGCCGATTGCCACGCTTTCATGCAGCCATTGCATGGTTTTGCCTGACAGCATGTTTTTTGGATTCAGAAGGAGATAAAAACGCTGGTATTCTGCGGCATTCTCAGCCATTTTGATGAGCGAGAAGCGCTCAAAAGCATTCCGCTTATGGGCCAGCGAATACAGCCTGATCTCATCCAGATTGGACAACAGGAAAAACGGACGATCCGGCATTTCCTGCACATGTTGTCTTGCCAGCTCGATCGGGCTTGGTTGCTCGTTTTCAGAAGGAGCGGCCAGGCTGGTTGAAGTTGGTCCCATCAATTTCAGGAGTGTGGCAATCCGATCGTTTTCTTTTTCAAATTGTCCCAATGCGGCATCAAAGTAACTATCCGGCGCGGTCATGTCTTTGAGAGAATAGCCGCTATTATCAGAGGCGGCTTGATAACCGAGCAGGTCTACCAGGATTTTCTGCACGAAGGCAGCATGTTGGGCGGCTTTATCCTGCTGGTTCAGGAGGGCTATGTTTTTGGCCCAGTCTTCAAGGATGCGCTGATGCCCGGATGGAATCGGATCCTGACTGAGCGTATTTTTTAAAACTTGGGTATGGAAAAGATTTTGGTTGGTCGAGGTTTTCAGGTTTTCCATAGATTTTCCTAGATGAAAGATGTATTGGAACCAGGGGATGCTGATGGGTTTTGAGTGTAGCACGAACCCATACGGAACATGGATAGTCGATAGTTTAATCGTGAAGTTGGAAATGGCACAACATGCAGGGGATGATTTTAAGAGAGATTTATAAAAATGTCCGTCATGCAGCGTCATTAAATTGCCGGCAGAACGTCAAGGGAAACTGTCTTATAATCAAGACAACCAAGCGTATCATGTGTTTTCATACTCAGAAAGCTAAAACCGATCATGAAAAGGAATGCAACATTATCAGTGGAGTGGCATGAGAATCTGAGCCTTGGCATGGACGAAATGGATGTGACGCATAGGCGGCTGTTTGAACTTTTTCACATGCTGGCGAGTGTAGAGTCAGGAAAAACAGGCCCGGTTTTTGATGATTTGCGGCGTTATGCGTTGTACCACTTTCAGCTTGAGGAAAAATTGATGCAGACGCATCATATTGATGCGGCATGTCAGCAAGAGCATCTCCTGTTCCACCGTTGTTATATTAACTATATCGATCAAATTGGAAATGTGCTCAGGGAGGATCTGGCTGCTGAACTGGATCGGATTTTGATTTTCTTGTTGCAGTGGCTGAGATGGCATATTTCCACCATGGATACATTGCTGATAAAAAGGATACGGGAACCCGATTCCATGCAGGTTCAACAAGAAATGACCATGTTGCGTGCTGGTGGGTTCAATGATGTGTATGACGAGCTAGGCCAGGAAATCCTGGAGTCTGCCGAACTAAACAAAAGGCTTGAGAAAGAAATATCGCATCGTAAGGTCGTTGAACTGGATTTTGCACTTTCCAATGCCCGTTTTCATGCGATGGTTAATTTTTCTCAGAGCTGGGAGTATTGGGAAGAACCGGATGGACAGATCATGTATACCTCGCCTTCTTGCGAACGCATCACGGGTTATACAGTGACGGAATTCGTCGAAAATCCGGAACTTATTTACGATATTATCCACCCGGAAGATCGCCATATCATGGAGCCGCACCGTCTGAACAGGCAGATGTATGAAGACGTAGAACAAGAGCTTTTGTACCGTATCATTCGGCGGGATGGCAGCATAAACCGTGTTGGTCACAGTTGTTATGCTGTGTATGGCGATGCAGGCCGTTTCCTCGGACGTCGCGGCAGTATCCGCGACAGGAATGAGCAGTATGAACGGGACGAGCAGCAGCGTTTGGCTGAGACGGTTTTTACATCAGTAAATGAAGCGGTGCTGGTCACAGATCAGCATAGGCATATTCTCCGGGTGAATCCTTCCTTTACCCAAATTACAGGCAGGGAATTTGATGAGGTGCAGTACCAGGATGCCGCTAACCTGTTTGAAGAGGGAGAAGATCCCGTACATGTTCTGCGCGTAACTGAACAGATGAATGAAACCGGGTTCTGGCAGGGAGAAATACTGGGCAGGCACAAGGATGGCCACGTATTTGATTGCTGGATATCGATCTATTGCGTCCATAACAAGGATGGGCAGCTTGTGAATTACGTGCTGGTTTTTTCCGATATTAGTGAACGCAAAAAGAATGAGGACAGGATATATAGATTGGCTCACTTTGATTTGCTGACAGGGCTGCCCAATCGTGCATTGCTTTTAGACCGTCTTCAACAAGGATTGCTCAAGGCAAGGCGGGAGGCGAGTCTGCTGGCGGTGATATTTGTCGATCTGGACAAGTTTAAGCTTGTCAATGATACGTTTGGGCATTATATCGGCGATCTGCTTCTCAAAGAGGTCGCAAGCCGGCTTAGAGAGTGTATTCGGGAATCTGATACGGCGGCCCGTATCGGCGGGGACGAATTCATCATTTTGCTGCCGACACTCCAGTCGGAAAATGATGCCAAAGGCATAGGGGGAAAAATTCTACGACAGATCAGGGAAGATTACATGCTGGAAGGCAACAGGATTCATATTGGCGTCAGTATCGGTATTGCCATTTTCCCCGTGCATGGCAATACTCATGAAGAACTCATGACAAATGCAGATGCGGCGATGTATCAAGCCAAACACGGTCACGGTCCATCCGTTGTTTCGTTTGGCGAATTGAAGAAGTGACTTCTGATTTTCAGAGGTGACTTTATTCCAGGCACATTATTTTTTTCCGTTTTTTTTCTTCGCAGGCGTTTCTTGCTGTTTTTGCCGTTCTTTCAGGATACGGGCCACAAGATTGTCCATCACCTGCAACGTCATGGTCTTGGCTTCTTCTTCACTGCCGCTAAGGTGGTTTCCCTTGCTGACAATTGCCAGAGAGGTTACGTATCTGCCATCAATCACGATGGTAGGGACGCCGTCAATCTGATAGGCAGATTGCATTTGTGTGGCGCTGTTACTTAGCGATTGTACGGAAAATGAGCGGAACATTTCCAGGAACTTGTCACGGTCAATTCCGTTTTTTTGCACAAAGTCGGCAATTTGTTTTTCATTTCTCAACGGTATTCGCTTGACCTGGATGGCTTCGAAAATTTTTTGGTGCAGCGAGTTAGTCATTTTACCCATAGCGGACAGGGTATAAAACAATCGCTGTTGCGTGGCCATATTGTCATTGAAGTTCACATGGACCCGTTTAAATACCACGTTACGGTTCTGCTGTTCCTGCCATTTGGTTAGAGCAGGATCAAGCGTAAAGCAATGGGAGCAGAAATATCCGAAAAATTCAATAACCTCGACTTTGTTTCCGGCATCAGTCGGCTGAGGGTTTGTCAACGTCAGATAATCAATCCCACTTCTTGGCGAATCCGGCGATGCGGCAGCGAAGCTTGTTATAAGACCGAATCCGATAGTGAGGAGAAGTTTGACAAACGTCTTCATGGTGATGGGTTTCTGTCAGTTATTTGGAAGGGGATGTCGTAAATTCAATTCCATTTTCCCGGAGTTTATCCTGTGTTGATGTGAGGTCGCTTTGTGCGTAAGGGCCCAGGCGAACACGGTATAAATTGCCATTGGGGGACTTGACTTCTGATATCCGTGCTTCCAGTCCGATTAGAGCCAGTTTAGCGCGTATGTTTTCAGCATCGCTTTTTTCACGGTATGCCCCGGCCTGAAGATAGGTTGTCGGTTTTTCGTTTTCCGGCGCATCTTTGACCGATTCAGCGTTGGCTTCGGCAGTTGCAGTCTTGTAAGCTTCTTTTGCGGCATCCCGGTTGTCGTACATAGGCTGGTTCGGGTCCGAGAAAGGCATGACGGTCGAGGATGAGGATTTGCCCTGTTTACTGAGTTTGCTGTTAAAAGGCATGGGTGATCGCGTAATGATCATGGCAATAATGATAGCGATGGCCAGACCGGTTATTAAGCCGCCAATAAAACCGAAGAGGGTATTGTTTTTCCAGAGCGTGTTGAACTGGAATCTTTTTTGAGGTTGTTTCCGAGCCATTTTGGTTACATTTTATTGGGGGCGGAGACACCAAGCAGCGCCAGCCCGTTTCTCAATACCTGTCTTGTTGCGTCTAAAAGAGCGAGCCGAGCCGTTCTGAGCGTTTTGTCGTCTACCAGGAAGCGTTCTGCATTGTAGTATCCATGCAGTGCGCCAGCCAAGTCGCGCAGGTAAAAGGCGACCTGGTGTGGCCCAAGTTCGTGCAACGCATGTTTCAACACATCCGGATAATCGGCTAACTTGCCCAAAAGGGCAAACTCGTGAGGCGAAGTCAACAAAGACAGATCCGCTTTTTCCAATTGAGACGCTTCTTCGCCGCACTGTTCAAATACTGAACAAATGCGCGCATGCGCATATTGTATGTAATATACAGGATTTTCGTCAGAACGCGCGAGCGCCAGATCCACATCAAATACAAATTCAGTATCCGCTTTTCTGGAAATCAGGAAAAAGCGGACAGCGTCTCTGCCACGGGTAATGTCGCCATTGCCAGACCATTCAATCAGATCACGAACTGTGACATAGGAACCGGCACGTTTAGAGATTTTGACCTCAGCGCCATCCTTGACGACGGTGACCATTTTATGAAGGACATAGTCGGGATAATTGGCAGGGATTCCCATGTTAACAGCTTGCAGGCCGGCCCGGACTCTTGCTACGGTGCCGTGATGATCGCTTCCCTGAACATTAATAACCTTATCATAGCCGCGTTGCCATTTGTTGATGTGATAAGCCACATCCGGCACAAAATAGGTGTAGCTTCCATCTGATTTTCGCATCACGCGGTCTTTGTCATCACCAAAATCGGTGGTTTTCAACCAGAGGGCGCCGCCGTCTTCAAATGTTTTTCCGGCTTTTGACAGGGCATGGACGGTATCGTTAACCTTGCCTTCAGCATAAAGGGATGATTCCAGATAGTAATTATCGAAATGGATACCGAAGGCATTCAAGTCATTGTCCTGCTCATTTCTGAGGTAAGTGACGGCAAAATTCCGGATGGCGTCAAGATCATCAGGATCACCGTTGGCTGTCACAGCCGGACAATTCCGGGCAGTGATGGTTTTTTTTGCCAGAAAATCAGCAGCAATATCGGCAATATAATCGCCGTTATAGGCGTCTTCGGGCCATTGGGCGTCACCGGGTTTTAATCCTCGCGCGCGCGCCTGGACGGAGCGGGCGAGATTTTCTATTTGGACGCCTGCGTCGTTGTAATAAAATTCACGGGTCACTTTGTAACCCTGTGATTGAAACAGAGCGGACAAAGCGTCGCCCAGTGCGCCTTGTCTTCCATGTCCGACATGCAGTGGTCCGGTTGGATTGGCTGAGACAAATTCAACCATGACTTTTTTGCCGTCTCCGGCATGGCCGCGCCCGTAGTTTTCTTTTTGTTGCGTGATAACCCTGACAATAGCCTGTTTGGCAGCCGGGGTGGTGCGTAGATTGATGAATCCAGGACCGGCAACTTCTGCTGATTGAATCAAATCCTGACGATCCGGCTGGGCCAATATGCCGTTGACGATTTCCTGAGCCAGCTCACGGGGATTTTTTTTAAGTGGTTTGGCCAGTTGCATGGCGATATTGCACGCGACATCGCCATGAGATGGATCGCGGGGACGTTCAAGCGAGATAGACGGGCGGATGTCCAGGCCGCTTAAAAGCGGCGTCAGTGCATTTTCAAGCAGATGAGTGATTCGCTGTTTTTGTTGATCTAGCATGGGAATAAACACAGCCGTTTACTGCTACAGTTAACGACACTAATTTTAGTGCAGAAGTTAAAGACAAGTCATGATTATAATCCGCCTTTATTAATAGGGTTTCGTTTTATAAAGAAAAACACAAAAAATGAATGTGCCGGCTGATTTATTATTTTTTGTTGCGAACAAAGGGGGGCAGCCCCCTTTGTTCAGGCAAGTCCCGATTTAAGGTTGAATCGGCAGCGTTAGTTGTTTTCAGTTCCTTGCCTCATTTCCCTGTATTTCTGGGCTTTCCCGCGCCATTTTTTAGGGGATGTTTCCGTGTCAAAGATTTTCTGCTGTTCCGGCGTCAATGTGGCATAAAAGGTTTTTAGCGCAGCCAGTTGGGTTTCCATTCTCGATTGCCGTTCTTTCATCAGTTCTAACGCTTTTTCCATGCGATCCGGAGCCGACAGGCTGTCGAAGTTGATCTGTCCCCAGGGTCTTGTCGGCGTCATGTTTTTCATCGTTGCGGTGGTATAAGTTTGCCATGCGCTTTCCTGGTTTGCCGTCAGCTTCAATTTGTCATGCAGTTCCGCGTGGCGTTTTGTCAGAAATTCCTTCCAGCGTTCCGCGCGGCGGTCATCGCCTTTTTGTGCAGATGGCGCCTGATAGCAGTTTTGCGCTTCATCGGCATAACCCGGGCCATAGCCATAGCAGGGGGGTGCGGCAAGCGCTGTTGCAGCGAAACCTGCTGTGCCTAGACCGATTGCCGCCGTTATGGCTAGAAGCGGTTTATTCCATTTTTTCATTTGCATATCCTTTCATAAGGTGTTGGGAAAAGAAAGTGTGATCAGTATAGGAAGAGAACGCGAATGGAATAAAGCGGTTACATCAATGGAAGTGTAACAATTTGTTTGGGGATAGACTGAATCAAAAGGTTCGGCTTGAGAGAAGACGGCAGAATGACAAAATATTTTGTTACAAATGACACAGCCGTTTATACGCCAATCATAAGAAAGCCGGACTCGATAGAGCCGGGCTTTCCAAATAGGTGTCAAGGTCGTTTATTCTTCGTAGCGGTTTACCAGATGGCCGATACCTTCAATAATCACTTCTACCGTGCTGCCGGGGCGCATGGAACCGACGCCTACCGATGTGCCGCAGGAAATGATGTCGCCCGGTTCCAGTGTCATGTCGTGTGAAATCATGCTGACCAGTTTTTGTGGGGCAAAGACCATATCGCTAATCGGATAATTCTGGCGCTCATCGCCGTTCAGAATGGTTTTAACGGCCAGTTTGCCCGGGTCTATATCGGTGACGATACCAGGCCCGAATGAGCCGAATGTATCAAAACCTTTTGCGCGGGTCCATTGGGCAAAAGTCGGGTCCTTCTGGATGATTTCACCGGCGGTGACGTCATTGCTGCAGGTATAGCCAAAGATATAATCATTCGCTTCTGCTTCCGAAACCTCTTTGCAGCGTTTACCGATAACAATCGCCAGTTCGCCTTCGTAGACGACTTTGCCGTCATAGGATTTGGGTTTTTTGACGACATCGCCATCGCCGATAAATGCCGTGCCCGGTTTTAGGAGGTAAAGCGGTTCGGTTGGTGTGGCGACGCCAAGACGGGATGCCAGCGCATTGAAGTTGTTCCACAGTAGAATCATTTTGGTGGGGACGCAAGGCGTTAATAGTTTCACATCGGCGCGTTTGACGGTCTGGCCTGTTGCCGTGGGGTTGTCAAACATATTGCCGGTATGGACCGCAATATTGTCGCCTTCCATGAGGCCAAAGCCGACCTGACCGCTTTGTTCATAACGTACCCATGATTTCATGTTGTCTCCTTGAATGTGAGGTTTTGCTGATTGTACCGCCCATTCCATTTTGGGGATGGGCCTGATGCGGGAATGAAATACCAAGCATGGCGCTTAGTGTGAATGTCATAAAACCATATGAGATCATACCAATCCTGCATCATCTTTGAAAGTGATATCGGCAATGGGCTTGCTTGAGCGGGTTTGGGACAAAAGCGTGGCGACAACCGTTCTTAAAAGGATGGGAGAAAGAAAAATGCGGCAAACATTCATGTTTGCCGCATTCGCTTATTTGCCGGGTTACATGCAGGCGATCATGATATCGCCAAATTCGGAAGTGGATACTTCATCCGCATCATCCATCAGGCGGGCGAAGTCGCTGGTAACGCGCTTGGAGTCAATGGCTTTTTGCATGGCGTCAATCACAACGTCTGCCGCTTGCGTCCAGCCCATGTGGCGCAGCATCATTTCGGCTGAAAGAATCAGCGAGCCCGGATTGACATTATTTTTTCCAGCGAGGGAAGGCGCTGTGCCATGTGTTGCTTCAAAGATGGCGACCGAATCGGAGATATTGGCGCCTGGCGCGATGCCGATGCCGCCAACCTGGGCTGCCAGCGCATCAGAAATGTAGTCGCCATTGAGATTGAGCGTCGCCAGTACGCTGAATTCATCCGGGCGCAGGAGGATTTCCTGAAGGAAGGCATCAGCCAGCACATCTTTGATGACAATGTTTTTGCCCGTTTTGGGGTTTTGGATGGTGCTCCAGGGTCCTTTGCCGATCATTTCCGCGCCGAATTCATTTTTGGCCAGCGCATAACCCCAGTCACGGAAGCTGCCTTCCGTGAATTTCATGATGTTGCCCTTGTGTACGAGCGTAACGGAAGAACGGTCATTGTCAATAGCGTATTGGATTGCCTTTCTGACCAGGCGTTCGGTTCCCTCCCTGGATACCGGCTTGATGCCGATGCCGGAGGTTGATGGAAAACGGATTTGGTTGACGCCCATTTCCTTAACGAGAAAATCGATGACCTTGTTGGCTTCTGTCGAACCTTCCGGCCATTCAATCCCTGCGTAAATATCTTCCGTGTTTTCACGAAAAATAACCATGTCCGTTTTTTCCGGTTCGCGTAAAGGTGAAGGCACGCCATCAAAATAGCGGACGGGACGCAGGCAGACATACAGGTCCAATTGCTGGCGCATGGTTACGTTCAGCGAACGGATGCCGCCGCCGACAGGCGTGGTTAGCGGTCCCTTAATGGAGATGACATATTCTTTGAGTGCCTGCATGGTTTCATCAGGCAGCCAGGTATTCGGGCCATATACCTGCAGCGATTTTTCGCCTGCATAAACTTCCATCCATGCGATTTTGCGTTTAGCGCCGTATGCCTTGGCAACTGCGGCATCAATCACTTTGCGCATGACAGGCGTGACATCGATGCCGATGCCGTCACCTTCAATAAAAGGAATGATGGGGTTATCGGGTACGTTTAATGAAAAATCGGCGTTGACAGTGATTTTTTCACCATTTGCTGGGACTTGAATATGTTGGTACATGACTGTCTCCGAGTGAAACAAAGATTAAAACATGGCAATATTTGCGAAGCGCCGGCTTTTTCAGACAACGGCACCGTCATTATTACTTTTTTCCTTGACCTGTTTGATAAGGTCTTCACGTTTGATGCCCAGCCGCATCGCAATAGCCGCAGCAACGAAAACGGAAGAATAAATGCTAAATACAATACCGATTGTCAAGGCAATGGCAAAATTGTGCAGCGTTGGCCCGCCAAAAAACAGCATGGCCAGCACCATGGCTTCCGTGGAGCCATGTGTGATGATCGTGCGGGAGATAGTTCGTGTAATGGCGTTGTCGATGACTTCCGTGACACTCGCGCCGCGCATGGTCCGAAAGTTTTCGCGGACGCGGTCGAAAATAATGACGGATTCGTTGACGGAATAGCCCAAAACAGCCAGAACGGCGGCTAAAACCGAAAGAGAAAACTCCCACTGGAAAAAAGCGAAAAACCCCAGAATGATAATGACGTCATGCAGGTTTGCTAAAACGGCGGCTACCCCATACTTCCATTCAAAACGGAAAGCCAGATAGATAATAATGCCAACGACAACAAGGGCCAGAGCCATCAAACCATCGTGTGTCAATTCTTCGCCAATTTGCGGACCCACAAATTCGACCCGCTTAAGCTCAACATCCGGGTTTTTTGCCTTAAGCGCGGCAAACAGCTTTTCGCTCAATTCTGAGGGCGTAATGTCTTTTTTGAGAGGAAGGTTGATGATGACGTCTTGCGCCCGTCCGAAATTCTGGACCTGGAAATCATCACCAATGCCCAATGTTTGCACAGTCGCGCGAATATCCGCCAAGTCAGCCGCCTGCGAGTAGCTGATTTCAATCGCTGTGCCGCCCGTGAATTCATTAGACAGGTGCAGCCCCTTAAAAAAGAGAAAAAAGACAGCCGCAACAAAAGTGGCAATGGAAATGACATTGAAAATCAGCGCGTGGCGCATGAAAGGGATGTCATTTTTGATTCGGAAAAATTCCATAATAAATGCCGTAAGCGAGTGAATAACAATAAAAAGTTCGGTGTGTCCCTGGCTTAATTCCCATCAGGCTTCCATACTTGCCCGATTGACAGCGAATCAATCCGCTTGCGATGGCCGTACCATAGATTGACTAGGCCGCGCATGACAAATACGGCGGAGAACAATGAGGTCAAAATGCCCAGTACGTGAACGACCGCAAAACCTCGGATTGGCCCTGAACCCAGCGTGAGCAGGGCCAGACCGGCAATCAGGGTTGTTACGTTGGAATCGAAAATCGTTGCCCAGGCATGTGAAAAGCCGCTGGCAATGGCCATCTGGGGTGACTGGCCGGCCCGCAGTTCTTCCCGGATACGTTCATTAATCAGGACATTCGCGTCAATCGCCATACCCAATGTGAGCGCCAGCGCCGCAATACCAGGCAGGGTCAAGGTGATCTGCATGAGTGAAAGCACAGCGACCAGCATCAGGACGTTAACAGTCAGTGCCAGTACGCTGAAAATGCCAAACAACATGTAATAAATAATCATGAAACCCGATACAGCCAGAAATCCGTATAACGTGGATTTAACGCCTTTGGCGATGTTTTCCGCACCCAGTTGGGGACCAATGGTACGTTCTTCCACAATTTCCATCGGCGCGGCCAGTGAGCCGGCACGTAAAAGAAGCGCGAGATCGGTTGCCGCCTGGGCGCTTTCCATTCCGGTAATCTGGAATTTTGAACCCAGTTCATCGCGAATGGTGGCAACGGTCAGAACTTCACCCTTGCCTTTTTCAAACAGGACAATGGCCATCAGTTTGCCGACTTTGCTGCGGGTCGCCTGCCGCATCCTGCGCCCGCCGTCACCGTTGAGGTCAATGGCAACAGCCGGAGTATGGTGCTGGTCGAAAGTCGGGGATGCGTTTGAAATATACTCGCCTGTGATGACGGGATCTTTGTAGAGAATAACGGGTGTTCCGTTGCCGACAGTAAATAATTCCGATCCGAAGGGAACGGCAACCGTCATTTCCGTTCCCCGCACGACGGATTCATCAACCATGCGTACTTCGAGCGTTGCGGTTCGGCCAATGATGTCTTTTGCCCTGGAAACGTCCTGTACGCCAGGCAGTTGTACGATAATACGGTCTGCTCCCTGGCGCTGAATAACGGGTTCATTGACCCCAAGTTCGTTTACCCGTTTGGAGAGGGTGGCAATATTCTGCCGGAGGCTGTTTTCCTGCGTTTCCTTCAGTATTTCCGGTCTGAGAGAAAGTGAGAGTTTGTTTTCCGAACCGGGCCGTTCTTCTACAATCATTTCCTGCAACTGTCTTGAGATCAGGTCTTTTGCCTTGTTTCGGGTTTCAGGATCAGCAAACTGTATTTCGATTCGGTTATCCACGCGTGTCAGGTTGGAATAACGGATGCCTTTTTCGCGGAGCTGAATTCTGAGGGCAGACTGGATGCCCTGAATGCGCGAATTAACAGCCGCTTTGACATCAACTTTCATCAGAAAGTGGACGCCTCCTCTCAGGTCGAGCCCCAGGTACATAGGCAGTGCCCGGATGCTTTGCAGCCATTGCGGCGTATTCGATATCAAGTTAAAGGCAATACTGTAAGTGGGATCGGCCGGATTGGAGTTTAGCTTACGTTCCAGCAATTCTTTTGCCTTGAACTGTGTATCGGTATCTGTAAAACGGACGCGAATGGTCTGGTGGATGCCACTGGTTTCATAGTAGATACCATCCGTTGCGATGCCGTCATTTTTCAGAATTTGTTCAATCTGCTGCATGAGGCCGGTATCAACCTTGATCGTCGATTTGATACTGCTGACTTGCACGGCAGGGGATTCGCCGAAAAAGTTAGGAATGGTATAAATAATGCCGAACAGCACGGCAACAACAATGATGAGATATTTCCAAAGAGGATAGCGGTTCATGGTAATTCTGCTTTTTTATCAAGGACCCGGCAAACACATGATAGCCTGAACCGGGTTCAGGCCGGCAAATTAAAGAGAGCCAAGCGTTCCTTTTGGCAGTTGGGCAACAATAGCGGATTTTTGTACAAAAACTTCTGCGCCACTAGCCATTTGCATCGAAACATGGTTTTCAGAAACTTTGGTTACGGTGCCTAAAAGCCCTCCGGATGTGACGATTTCATCTCCCTGGGCAAGCGCGTTAACCATGTCTTTTTGTTCTTTTTGTTTTTTTTGCTGGGGGCGGATCATCAGGAAATACAGTACCACGAACATCAAAATAATCGGCAAGAAGCCGCTAATGCTGTCCATGCTGAAACCGGAAGAAAGAGATTGCGCATAGGCATTCGAAATGAACATGTCAACTCCAGATCATGGTTTAATAAACATGAAATTCTAGCATTGGCAGACGCGTTTGCGTCCATTTCGGCATATATTTGATGTTGCTGTTGCATAAAATCAAATATATCTGCCAATGAAAAATGGATATTCGCGTGGTGAGAGCAAGCCGGATTTGCCATGTCGTGCGGTGAAGCATCGGCGTTAAATGCCCCGTTTCCGTTCGGCCTGAAATGTCCTGGTAAACGCCGTGAAGCGGTCATTTTCTATGGCGGCGCGCATTTCCTGCATCAGTTGCAGATAATAATGCAGGTTGTGAATGGTGGACAGGCGCGCTCCTAAAATTTCGCCAATCCGGTTCAGATGGTGGATGTACGCACGGGAGAAATGGCGGCAGGCATAACATGGGCAGGTTTCATCCAGAGGCATCTCGTCATCCCTGTATCGGGCATTGCGTATCTTGATATCGCCAAATCGGGTGAAGAGCCAGCCGTTTCGGGCATTGCGGGTCGGCATGACGCAATCAAACATGTCAATGCCGTTGGCAACGCCGGCAACCAGGTCTTCCGGTGTGCCGACACCCATCAGGTAATGAGGCTTGTTCTCTGGAAGACGCGGGCCGGTGTGGGAAAGAATCCGCAGCATCTCTTCCTTGGGTTCGCCGACGGACAGGCCACCGATCGCCATGCCTTGGAATCCCATTTCATTTAACCCGGCCAGGGATTCGTCGCGCAGGTCGGTAAACATGCCGCCTTGTACGATGCCAAAGAGCGCATTGGGATTGGCGTGAGAATCAAACGCATCTTTTGAACGTCTGCCCCAGCGTAACGATAGCTGCATGGACTGAGCCGCTTCATCTAAGGTGGCGGGCCGTTCATTGATGAGATACGGCGTACATTCGTCAAACTGCATAACGATGTCGGCATGTAAGGCATGCTGTATCTGCATAGAGATTTCAGGCGAAAGAAAAAGCTTGCTGCCGTTAACAGGGGAGGCAAAACGAACGCCTTCCTCACTGATTTTACGCATGGCGCCAAGCGAAAATACCTGAAATCCGCCCGAATCCGTCAAAATAGGCCGATCCCAGCCCATGAACCGGTGCAATCCGCCAAATTTTTCAATGACATTCATTCCCGGGCGCAGCCAGAGGTGGAAGGTGTTTCCCAAAATGATCTGGGCATCTATCTCCTGTAGCTCAGCGGGTGACATGGCTTTGACTGAGCCATAAGTGCCGACCGGCATAAAAATAGGGGTTTCAATCGTGCCGTGATTGAGGGTGAGTCGTCCGCGGCGGGCATGACCGCTGGTTTTTAGTAATTCAAATTCAAGCATGGATTGGTTTAGGGTATCGGAAAAGCCATCAAAACCCGTATTCTGCCAGAAAGATTCACGTTACGCAGTTTAGCAGCATGGCGTCGCCATAACTAAAAAAGCGGTATTTTTGGAAAACAGCATGTGAGTAAGCCTCCCGCATCCGTTCATAACCGGCAAAGGCTGAAACCAGCATCAGAAGCGTCGATTTGGGTAGATGAAAATTAGTGATAAGGCGATCAACTGTCCGGAAGCGGTATCCAGGTGTAATGAAAATCTGCGTATCTCCGCTTCCGGCGGTTAGCTGGTTTTCCTGTGAGGCTGCTTCAAGGGCGCGCAAGCTTGTTGTGCCGACAGCGATAATATGACGGCCAGCGGCACGGGCTTTTTCGACGGCCTGCACGGTTGCTTCCGGGATCATATACCGCTCGGCATGCATCTGATGTTTTGAAAGGGTTTCAGCTCTTACCGGCTGGAAGGTGCCAGCGCCGACATGGAGTGTGACATGAGCAAATTTCACGCCCTTTTCTTGCAGCCGGTTGATCAGTTCCTGGTCAAAATGCAGACCGGCCGTTGGTGCGGCAACAGCGCCCGGAACACGGGCATAGACGGTCTGATAGCGTGTTTCGTCGATATGACCGGCGCTACGCTCGATATACGGAGGCAAAGGCAGGGCGCCATATTGATCCAGCAGATTAACGACGTTATCCGGAAAGGTCAGCGTGAAAAACGCATCCTGCCGTTCCCCGATTTGAACATCGAAGGCATCCGCCAGCCGTATGACACTTCCTGCTTTGGGTGATTTGGAGGCGCGGATTTGGGCAATGGCCTTTCGTTCATCAAAAATGCGTTCAATCAGCACCTCTATCCGTCCACCGGTTTGTTTGGCGCCGAATAGTCTGGCCTTGATGACTTTGGTGTCGTTAAAGACGAGCAAATCCCCTTCTGAAAGCAGGTCAGCAATATCGGCAAATTGCCGGTCGGCCAGTTGTGCCCCTACCTCCAAAAGACGCGATTCAGTCCGATTCGGTAAGGGCATCTGCGCGATTAGCTCGGCAGGCAGATCAAAGTCAAAATCGGATAAGGTATATGTCATACCGGTTACATGCGTATCGGTTTTAGAACGTTATGATAAAACGTGCCTGTTTCTGAAGGCTATCATTCAGAATCCCGTTTTTTATCGGTATGGGTACGCCCGTAGAAATAGGTCATCTCTGCCAGATAGGCAGCATGCCAGTCTTCGACCTGATCCCATGTAAAGCGCCATTCCCAGGAACCGGTGGGAAGGCCCGGTTCATTCATGCGGTGGGCCGAATCCAGGCCAAGTATATCCTGCATGGGCGCAATCGCATAGCTGGCGATGGAGGCGAGCGCTGTCCGGATCAGATCCCAGTGAATCCAGGCTCCGCTAACACTCAGATAACGCCGGGCATAGTCTCGTTCATGTTCACTGGCGGCATGCCACCAGCCTCGTGTCGTATTATTATCATGTGTGCCGGTATAAACGACAGAGTCCGGCTCGTAATTGTGAGGCAGGTAAAGATTGTCCGGATTATGGTCAAAGGCAAACTGCAAGACGCGCATACCCGGTAGATTAAATGCCTTGCGCAATTCAGTCACGTTTGAAGTAATGACGCCCAGGTCTTCCGCAATGAAATAGAGTGATCCGAGCGTTTTTTTCATGGCACTGAAAAAAGCCTGACCTGGCCCTTTGCGCCATTGGCCATGAATAGCAGTAGGCGCATCGGCGGGGACTTCCCAATAAGCCTCAAAACCACGGAAATGGTCTACCCGGATAACATCATATAGTTTCATCATATGCGCCATCCTGTCAGTCCACCATCGAT
Organism: Betaproteobacteria bacterium; assembly: GCA_009783065.1. Next base: position 49,111 of record WRHV01000006.1, read on the forward strand.
AATGGTCGGCAGCAATCGCATCCCAGTCATATAACGGGTTTCCCCAGCGCTGCCCGGTGTCGCTGAATTTGTCAGGCGGCACACCGGCCACTACAATGGGGCGTCCGTGCGGGGTGAGCTTAAAAAGTTCCGGACGGGACCAGACATCGGCACTATTGAGCGATACGAAAATAGGAACATCTCCTATTATTTCGATGCCGTTTTCATTGGCATAATTTTTTAGTTTTATCCATTGTTCATGAAAACACCACTGGCAAAATTTCCAGAAATGAATATCAGCAGCATGCGCTTTAGTTGCTTGACGCAAGGCGTCCGGATCACGCATGGCCAGTTTTTCAGGCCAGTTTTGCCATCCTTCATGGGTACCGGTGTTTAAGGCATCCAATGTCCTAAAAAGCGCGTAATCGTCCAGCCAAGCCGCTTCATTTTCGCAAAAGGCAATAAAGGATTCCCAATTCGGGCCTTTTTTCTCCGTAAAAAAACGGCTGGCTGCCATGTGCAGGCGGGCCATACGGAAACGGGTGACAGCCGGATAATTGACCCGCCGGTTTTCAAAAGCGGTATCGGGAGACAGTTCCTGTTCTGTCAACCAGCCGGCGGTGAGCAATTGTTCCAGGTCGATCAAAAGAACGTTGCCGGCAAAAGCGGAGGGGCTCATGTAAGGCGAGTTCCCTGTGCCGATATCAACAAGCGGTAATATTTGCCACAAGGTTTGTTGCCCGGTTTTGAGCCAGTCAATGAAATGATAAGCTGATTTACCCAGATCGCCGGAACCAAAAGGGCCGGGCAGGGAAGTGGGATGCAATAAAATGCCGCTGCGTCTGGTTAGTTTCATATGGTTTTCAGCCTGAACGAGACAGGCTGCTCCTCATGTTGTTAAAAAGGGTGGCAGGCGATTTCTAAAAAAATACTTTGTTTAATGTACAGGCTTTTGACCGGAAGGGGGATGATCCATACCATTTTCTGTCAAGGTTAGGGTCAGCCCTCATTAATTTGTCTGCTGCAAAGCTGCTTAATCCCGTCTGCCTGCGTTGCCGGTTCAAAACGGAACTCGCCGTATGTTCAATACGCCATCGTCCCGCTTTGTCCCTGCGCCTTGGCAGACAGAATAAATCATCTTTTCGCGACGACAAATTAATGAGGGCTGACCCTATTTTTTCTTCCTGTTCAATATCGGCGCCAGATATTTGCCGGTGATGCTGTCTGCGTTATTGGCCAGATCGGAAGGTGTTCCGGTCGCAATGATGCGGCCTCCCCCTTCACCGCCTTCTGGTCCCAGGTCTACAATCCAGTCTGCCGTTTTGATCACGTCCAGATTGTGTTCAATGATAACAACCGTATTGCCCTGGTCGCGCAGACGGTGAATGACTTTCAGCAGCATGTCAATATCGTGGAAATGCAGGCCGGTTGTCGGCTCGTCCAAAATATACAGGGTACGGCCAGTATCCCGTTTGGATAATTCAAGGGAAAGCTTGACCCGTTGCGCTTCGCCACCGGAAAGGGTCGTTGCGCTCTGGCCCAGACGGATATAGCCCAAACCCACATCCAGCAATGTTTGCAATCGCCTGGCAATCATCGGAACCGGTTTGAAAAACTCAAAAGCTTCCTCTACCGTCATGCCAAGCACTTCGGAAATGTTGGTATTCTTATAGGTGATTTCCAGCGTTTCCCGATTATAACGTTTGCCATGACAGACATCGCATGGAACATAAACATCCGGCAGGAAGTGCATTTCCACCTTGATGACGCCATCGCCCTGGCAGGCTTCGCAGCGCCCACCCTTGACGTTAAACGAAAAACGGCCCGGACTATAACCTCTTTCCCGCGCGGCGGGAACGGTTGAGAAGAGTTCTCGCACAGGCGTAAAAAGGCCGGTATAGGTTGCCGGGTTGGAACGGGGTGTCCGGCCGATAGGCGCTTGATTAACAGCAATGACTTTGTCGAAATGTTCCAGTCCGCTAATGGATTCAAAAGGAGCAGGTTCTGTTTGTGACCCGAAAAGATGGTGGGAAACAGCAGCGTACAGCGTATCGTTGATCAGTGTGGATTTGCCGGAACCGGAGACGCCTGTGATGCAGGTCAGTAAGCCGACGGGTAATTTGAAAGTGATGTTCTTTAAGTTATTACCGCTGGCGCCCGTGATGATAAGTTGGTTATCCTTGTTTTGGCGGATACGCTTTTTGGGGAGCGGAATAGACAGTTCACCGTTCAAATATTTTGCCGTCAGGGACGTTTTGGATTGCAGGATGGATTCCGGCGTTCCCTGCGCGACGACGTTACCGCCGTGTACGCCGGCTCCCGGCCCCATATCAATAATATGGTCTGCCGTTCGGATCGCATCTTCATCGTGTTCGACGACTAAAACCGTATTGCCGATATCCCTCAGATGCTTGAGGGTGGCAATCAGACGGTCATTGTCCCGCTGATGAAGGCCGATAGAGGGTTCATCCAGCACGTACATAACGCCAGTTAACCCGCTTCCGATCTGGGAAGCCAGACGGATCCGCTGGGATTCGCCGCCGGAAAGGGTATCGGCGCCTCGGCTCAGGGAGAGATAATTCAGGCCGACATTATTCAAAAAACGCAGACGGGAGACGATTTCATTCACAATCCGGACGGCAATTTCCTTTTTTGATCCGGTTAATGACAATGTTTCGAAATAATGCAATGTTTCATTTAACGGCAGGCGGGTGATTTCGTGAATGGCGCGTTCCTGTTCTCCGGTTCCGACTGTGACAAAACGCGCTTCAGTACGCAAACGCGCGCCGTGGCAGGAAGGACATGCTTTCTCATTGATCAGTTTGGCCAAGTCTTCCCGCACAGCCATAGAATCGGTCTCACGATACCGGCGCTGGAGGTTGTTGATGATGCCCTCAAAAGCATGTTCACGGAGCCAGGGGCGGCCTTTTTCGCTGATATAGGTAAAGGGGATTTTTTCTTTTCCGGAACCGAAAAGGACAACATGCCTGACATTTTCAGGCAGCGTTTCAAAAGGCGTATCGATGTCAAAATCATAATAAGCCGCCAGGCTTTGCAACATCTGGAAGTAAAACTGGTTGCGCCGGTCCCATCCCTTAACAGCGCCTGATGCCAGGGAGAGATTGGGAAACAAAACGACCCGTTTCGGGTCAAAAAATTCGATATGGCCCAGTCCGTCACATTCGGGACAGGCGCCCATCGGGTTATTGAATGAAAAAATCCGGGGTTCGAGTTCCTGCAATGAAAAGCCGCAGATCGGGCAGGCGAACTGGTTGGAGAAAATCTGCGTTTCATTTGAATCCATATCCACAGCCAGCACGCGGCCATCCGCCAGCCGAAGCGCGGTCTCGAAACTTTCTGCCAGACGCTGCTTGATGTCCGGAGTGATGCGAACACGATCCACAACAACATCAATCGAGTGTTTTTCATTTTTTTTCAGCTTGGGAAGGCTTTCCATGTCAAACACATCCGCTTTTTTTGTTCCGCTTTGTACCCTAAACCGGATGAATCCCTGGGCCTGCATCTGTTCAAAGAGGTCTAAATGCTCGCCTTTGCGGTTGTTGACGATTGGCGCCAGAATCATCAGCCGCGTTCCTTCGGGCATGGTCATGACGGCATCGACCATCTGGGATACGGATTGGGCTGCGAGCGTCATTTCCGGGTGGTTTGGGCAGTGCGGTGTTCCAACACGGGCATACAAAAGACGCAGGTAATCATAGATTTCCGTCACCGTGCCGATCGTGGAGCGCGGGTTATGGGAAGACGCTTTCTGGTCAATCGCGATGGCAGGCGAGAGTCCTTCTATCAAATCCACATCCGGTTTTTCCATCAATTGCAGGAACTGGCGGGCATAGGCTGAAAGCGATTCAACATATCGCCGCTGGCCTTCAGCATAAAGCGTGTCGAAAGCCAGCGAGGATTTGCCGGAACCCGAAAGGCCGGTAATGACAATCAGCTTATTACGAGGAATTTCCAGGTTAATGTTTTTCAGATTGTGAGTGCGGGCGCCCCTCACAAGAATAATTTCGCGGTCTTCCATGATGAAATTTTTTGGCTAACTGGCCTTTTATACAGGTTAATTTACTACTATAACGTATTTGCGAAACTTTTACAGAGAGCTAGAACAAAACGCATTCAGGCAGCTAACTTCTGGCATAATGGGTTACATTTTGCGCCAGGCGCATCAAATCAGGCAAAACATTGTAAATATCAGGAGAGCACAATGGCATCGATCAACAAAGTCATCATTGTCGGCAATTTGGGACGTGATCCGGAAAGCCGTTATATGCCAAGTGGTGAACAGGTAACCAGTATTGCGGTTGCAACGACCGATCGCTGGCGGGATAAGGCGACGAGCGAACAAAAAGAAGCAACTGAGTGGCATCGGATATCATTTTTCGGCAAGTTGGCTGAGATTGCCGGGCAGTATCTTAAGAAAGGTTCTCAGGTCTATGTCGAAGGTAGGTTGCGGACTCGGAAATATACGGATAAGGAAGGTATCGAGCGTTATGCGACGGAAATCATCGCTGATACGATGCAAATGCTAGGCAGCCGTCCGGGTGCGGGCGAACCGATGGAAGAAAGAGGCGGTTCGGCAGCCAGGCCGCAAGCGTCCGGCGCATCACGTCCTGCTCCTAGCCGTGCACCGAATTTTTCCGATATGGATGAGGATATTCCATTCTGACAGCTACCCGTAAACGTATTTCGTCTGCATTAAATGAAGCCTCTATTTTTAGAGGCTTTTTCGTAAGTGATAGAAAATTTAGGAAAATGCTCAAAGAATCCGATTTGATAAAACCACGTGTATGGCTTCATGGGAAGTGTTTAAGGTTCACTTAAAACATATCCGTTCATCAAAATGGTCTGATCCAGACAGGGCGGAGATTGGCCTGTCCCGGACTGGAAATGGCAAGATCAATCTGGTCCAGCAGGCGGAGTTTATCTTTATCCAGCACGCCTTTTAGGACGAGTTGGTTGGATGCGTGATCACTTCTGAAAATAGTTGATTTCAACTCTAATGCACCGATAAACTGGCGCAATTCACGAAAAAGAGCGGGTTGGGACATATATTCAAATTGTCCATGAAATCCTTTTTGATGACGGGCTTCACCGTGCGGGAGATTGATTACCAAAGAGGCGAGATATTCCGGTTGAGTCTGATTGACAAGCATGGCTGAGTTGAGCGCGTGCTGCTCACTGAATCGGGCACCTGCGAGGCCATTGATAATCATGACAGAGCGCCTGATTCCCGCATCAGCCAGACGATTTAGGGCATTAACTGTACTTTGCTGCGTTTCACCCTTGTTGATGCTTTTGAGCACAAAATCATCTCCTGATTCGGCACCCAGATAAATCAGGTTGAGACCGGCTTCATGAAGCTGTTTCAAATCATCATCCGATTTACCGGTTACATTTCTGGGAAGACAATAGGAAGCGATCCGGCTGACATTTGGCAGGTGTTTCTCAATAGCGTGCAGGATATTCAGCAGTCTGCGGCTTGAAAGTACCAACGCGTCACCATCAGCCAGAAAGACCCGGCGTACACCAGTCAGGTGCTGTCCTGCCCATTCAATTTCCTTTAGAACCGCTTCTTCCGGCTTGATACTGAATTTTTTCTGCGGTTGGGTATACATGTCGCAATAGGAACATTGGCTCCAACTGCATCCGTTTGTGATTTGCAGAATCAAGGAGCGTGCTTCGCTGGGAGGGCGAAAAAGCGGCTCGATATAGGTGATGGGCGGTTTATGCGGCATGATCACAGTGATTTTGTTAAAGTTGTGCTTTTACGCCATCGACAGATAGTTTCAGCGCCCTGGAAAGGTCATCGATTGCCTTTTCACGGGTTATACCGGTTTGGTAGCGAAGCATCTCTTCGGCTTTTTGGGTGCTGAAAGGCCAGTCATCGGCAAGGAAAGCGCTGCCTTTCCATTCGCTCTTGGGCACGGCGCGGACTTTAGCTTTAGGATTGGCATGATGGACGATCAACTGGGCCAGTTCTTCCCAAGTTAGATAAACACTGCCGAGATTAAACAGTTCGCCTTTCGGGCGTTTTTCAAAGATAGCCAGTACGGCTGATACAAAATCATCGAGTTGCAGAAAATTGCCGCCACTGCCGGCCGGTACTTCCACGATACCCTTTTCAATGGCATCGCGTGCCATGGCCCGGATATTCCGTCCTCCGATCGTTTCGCCATAAGCGTACCAGATCATGACGTTGTTGACCGCCATACCGTGCTGTATGGTATAGATTTTGCTCATTTCTTCTGTGATCAATTTTGCCAGCGCATATGCAGGATTACGTGACAATTCCACAAGATGGGGGTGCGTTTCATCTACGGGATGGGTGGTTGGCTTGCCGTAAGAAACGGTAGTCGTTGCGTTGATGACGTCTTTAACATGGTATTCGACGGCGGCATCCAGCAAATACTGATATGCCTTTACGTCGATATCAAGCAGATCAATGAAATTCTCGGAAAAGCTCCAGGCGAGATGTAAAATGGCATCAACGCCGTCTACAGCCCGTCTGACAAGTTCTTTATCAGCCATGTTACCCGGTATCGTTTCCACGTTATTATCAGCGAGTTTTTTCAGTCCTTCTTCATCTTTGTCCAGGACGCGGATGTGATGTCCCTTTTGTTTTAGGGATTTCACAACATGGACACCCATGTTGCCGCAACCGCCGGTAACAAGAATTTTCATTTTCTTCTCCTTAATAAATACGGATGATGCATAACAAAGCAGGCAGGCATTAAATACGGTATTAGAATGACATTGCTCAGACTGGAGACTTCGAATATTACAGGATTTACAGGAAGAGTAAAATTGGAGCGGCTCTGAAAAGGCACGTATGTTTTATTCTGGTTTGTATCTGCTTTGCGGCGGGAATAATAGGGAAAGCGATTAGCATTGTCTGAAAATAATAAAACGATGAATGAGCAGACTTCCATGCCGAACACCACCAGGGATAGCTGGCGTAGCGTGTTGTATCACTATTTCCGGAGACATTGGATAGCAGTACTGGGAATAGCGATTTTAGTGCTGGTGGTTATGATTTTGCTTGTCCAGAGTTTTATGAAGATCGGGCAGTCAGGTTTTGATCGCGCATTGCAATTGGCGTTGGTTGGTGGCGGTGCCGGTTTTCTGATGACGGCTGCGGGTGCGCTCCCTGCGCTTTTAATCAGGAAAATCCCCCAGCATGTGGAGGATATCATGCTTGGGTTTGCTGCCGGCATGATGCTGGCAGCCAGTGCTTTTTCATTATTGCTGCCTGGATTGCAAGCAGGCATTGATATGACCGGCAGTAAGATCATGAGTGCTGGTGTTGTCGTCATGGGCATGGCTTTGGGAGTTTTGCTGATGCTGAGTCTGGAGCAGTTTGTTCCCCATCTGCACAAGACGATCGGTGTGTTTGGTCCAGGCGCTGAGCGTTTTAATCGTGTTTGGCTGTTTGTTTTTGCCATTTCACTGCACAATTTGCCGGAAGGGATGGCCATTGGCATCAGCTTTGCTCAAGGGAATATGCATGTTGGCATTCCCCTTACAGCGGCCATTGTTTTGCAGGATATGCCTGAAGGACTGGCCGTAGCGCTTGCATTGCGAAGCGCGGGCATGTCTCGTCTCCGTGCGGTTTTACTTGCAGGCGCTACCGGTCTTTTGGAACCTTTCGGCGCGCTTTTGGGAGTAGGACTGACAAGCGGGTTTGCCATATCCTATCCGATCGGGTTGGGTCTTGCCGGTGGTGCAATGATCTTTATTGTTTCACATGAAGTGATTCCGGAAACGCATCGGAACGGGCATCAGACGCCGGCGACGATAGGTCTTCTGGCCGGTTTTGCATTAATGATGATTCTTGATACCATGCTGGGATCGTAAACGAGGATAAAAGGGATAAAAATGCTTGCTGCGATTGACATGGGGTCCAACAGTTTTCGCCTGCAAATCGGCGAATATATGGATGGTACTATCCGTGTTATCAAGACCGCCAGGGAGCCCAACCGATTGGCCGCAGGTCTGGATAAAAACAAGTATCTGACGGATGCTGCCACACAGGCGGGCCTGGAAGCATTACGCAATATCCGCGCGGTTTTGGACCGTTATCCGATCAGTACGGTGCGTGCTGTTGCTACCTATACATTGCGCATTGCAATGAATGCGCCGGATTTTCTGGTACAGGCGGAAGAGGCACTGGGTTATCCCATTGAAGTGATTTCCGGTGAAGAAGAGGGGCGGCTTATTTACCTGGGCGTTGATAATTTACTGTCCAGACCGGAAGAACGGCGTCTGGTGATTGATATTGGCGGTGGATCAACCGAAATGATCCGAGGCAAGGGGAAGACGATTGAACGGGTTGAGTCGTTCAGTATCGGGACGGTGGTGCAAAGCCTGACGTTTTTTCCGGGTGGCATTATAACAACAGATGGTTTTGAGGCAGCCATTTTGTCGGCGCGCAGTCAATTTGAAGATGCCAAATCTCATTATCGCCGGCGGAATTGGCAGGCGGCTTATGGTTCTTCGGGAACGATGCGTGCCATTGCTGAAATTATTGCGGTTAATGCCATTGGCGATGGGCGGCTGACAGGAAAAAATCTGGATCTATTGCGCCAAAAAATGATTGCTGCGAAAAAAGTCAGCAAGCTCCAGCTAATCGGGATTCGGCCTGAGCGTACCGCCTCAATAATTGGCGGACTTTCCATTTTGATTGCCCTGATGCAGGACCTGAAAATACCGGTGATGCATCCGATTGAATCCGGGTTGCGCATGGGTATCATGTGGGATTTGTGTCTGCAATCCACCGAACAGGACCGGCGTGAGCAATCCGTGCATCATTTTATGCAGCGTTACCAGGCTGATAAAAAGCGCGCAAGCTGTGTGGCGGACTGTGCCAGTATTCTTTATGAAAAAATGAGTCCGGATTCAGGTGTTTATAAAAAACAGTTGTATTGGGGTGCGCTGATGCATGAGGTCGGCATGTTTGTTTCGCCGACCAACTATCATAAGCATGGCGCTTATCTGGTTGAAAATGCCGATCTTGCCGGTTTTACGGCAAGAGAGCAAAAGCAGATGGGACGGCTGATTCTTGCCCAGAAAGGCAATCTTCGAAAACTGAACGGCATATTCGACAATCCAGATGCAGTCAAGGCTATTTTGGCAATTCGCCTGGCGGTCATGTTTATGCATTCACGCGTCAATATGGAAATGGATGAGATTCATTTCCGGATAAGGAAGGGCATTGAGGTTACGTTACCCAGAAAATGGTTAAAGCAGTACCAGACGCTTTCGTATTGGCTTGGGAGAGAGCGCAACTGGTGGGAAGAAATCGGTATCCCTTTACTAGTCCGTGAATTTTGAGTGAACTTAGCGTGATAAATTAAAGGTGTTTCCCTTTAACCCGGGCAAGACGGACAGCCCGCTCGACGCTGAGTCGGTTCATGATGACATTGGGGAATTCCGTCCCCAAAGAAAATTGCAGAGTCCCATATGTGGGGTCCTTCAGGCGGGTCAGAATCAGATTTTTTTCCTGTCCGGCAATGAAAACGAAGAAGTCCCGGAGCGCTTCCAGGCTGGTTGTATCAAGATCATTCGTCAGTTCCAGGCTGAGAATAACAGTGTGAATCGGTTCATTGACGGCAGTCATGATTTCTCTGGCCTGCATCAGAATCCGTTCGGTGTTGGCAAAGAAAAGCCCCTGATCCGGACGTAAAATCAGAATGCCCGAAACAGGTTTGGCTTCCGGGAAAGCAACCAGACTGACAAAATCATGACTTTGTCCCAAACGGCCAAGTTCAGATACGGTCGATTTGGAAATTTGTTTCAGCATAATCAAGATGCTGATGCCGATGGCGATGAGCAGCCCCTCCAGTACGCCGATGAAAAGTACCGCCAGAACCGATACCATCGCAATCAGGCGGTCGTTTTGCCATGCGAAGTAGATTGTAAAGGTAGAAGGACGCAGGATCGTCAGCATGGTGTAAATGACAATGCCTGCTAAAACCGGTTGCGGAATCAACTCAATAAAGGGCATTACGGTTGCAAGAACGATGAGGGTAATCAGCATGGCGAAGATGCCGGCCATACGGGTTTTTGCGCCATAAGCTTCATTTGCTGCTGTAGCGGAATAACCTGCGCCGACAGGCATGCCCTGAAAAAGTCCGGATACCAGATTGGAGATGCCTAGCCCTAAAAGATCCCGGTTGGGGGTGATGGCATCGCCATGTTTTATGGCAAAACTGCGAATGGAGCCATAAGATTCTGCGTACAAAATAAATACCATAGCCAGTGATAGTTCAAGGAGATTCATCCAATCCCGAAAAGACAGCGCAGGAATTTTCAGTTCCATGATTTCAAAGTTGATGGTACCGACAAGTGGCACGCCATAAGTCGTTAATGCAATAGCCTTGCTGGTAATGATGCCTAACAGTATGACAACAATGCCTCCCGGCAGGCTACGGATTTTAGCGAGGATGAAAAGACAGGCAATCGTGATTACGGCAATGCTGATGCAGGCGTAATTCCAGTTTTTGAATTGATGTATCAGGTCAATGATGAAATAAAACAGGTTGTTATATTGGGACTGGATGCCAAGGACGGATGTCATTTGCTTGATGATAATGACAATGGCAAGTCCAAAAGTAAAACCGCGCAGGACAGGCCGGGCAATAAAATCCGTGATATTGCCCATGCGCATGACGGATGCCAACAAAAAAATGATACCGGTTGCAATGACGAGCCCACTTGCAAATACCAGCCTCAGACTGACGTTGTTGCCGGCAAGAGAGGCTGTTACAGCAGCAAGCACAACTGCTGAGGAAGATGTGGGTGAAACCATCGCAAAGCGGCTGGAGCCTAGTAGCCCGTAACATAGTAGACCGGCAAAGAGCGCAATAATGCCTGCCTGTGCCGGCAAATTACCGATACTCGAATATGCCAGTGCCTGGGGCAATAGCAATCCGGCGATGGAAATGCCTGCGATTAGATCCGGCCAATTCAGAAAATTCCGGAAAAAACGGAATCGCGATACGATGTCGGTAGGCTGGGTCATAGCAGAGCTAATGATATTTTTTTAGGAAACCCGGTTGTTTTTGTTGTTTTCCTCGGACAACTGTATTTGGCCTCCAGTAGTCAAAAGCGAAGGAGAAATGACTGCTTTCAGCTTGGTTTCGAGATGATTTATTCCTTGTCCCTCAAACCACCATACGTTACTTTTTTCAACATGCCATTGCTGTTGTTTTCCACCTAAAAGCAAAGATGCAAGATAGCCTAAAAGAGGCTGGTGTCCTACAACCAGAACCGTTTTTTCTCCGTCCGGCCAACCGGTAGCGGACAGAATCGCTTCGGGCGTTGAGCCGAGTGCCACGCTATCGTGGATGGTGTAGCTGCGGCCAAGTGCATCTGCTGTCTGGCACGTCCGTTTTGCGGGACTGACAAGGATGAGTGAATTAACAGGCAGGATGGAATTGAGCCATTTTGCTGTCAATGCAGCCTGTTTTAACCCCTCTGCCGATAGCGGTCTTTCCTTATCTGGGGTACCGGCTGATGCATCAGCGTGTCGCCATAGAAACAATTGCATGTTTTCTTTCTGTTTATCCTTGGGGTTGTAGCGTTCCGTAAATTTGCATCAGATGCTGCTGAGCGCCATACTTTTCCTGTTTTTTCCGGGGTTTCTTTTGGCGGTATGTGCCGTCCGCACGCAATTCCCATGCATTTTGGTTGTCTTTCAGATAAGGCATGAGTCCTTCTTCCATCACCTTTTTTTTCAGCGATTTATCCAGAACCGGAAAGGCAACCTCAACACGGCGAAAGAGGTTTCTTGCCATCCAATCAGCACTCGATAGGTAAAGGTCGTGCTTTAAGTCATTGCGAAAATAATAAACACGGGTGTGTTCAAGAAAGCGACCGATGATAGAATGCACCCGAATATTTTCCGATAATCCGGGAACACCTGGTTTGAGCGTACATGCTCCCCGTACGATCAGATCGATCTTAACGCCTGCTGATGATGCAGCATAAAGCGTACGAATGACGGATTCATCAATCAATGAGTTCATCTTGGCGATAATACGTCCTTTTCGTCCCAGACGGGCAATTCTGGCTTCATTTAAAGTAGCACGAATGATTTCCTTGTGCAGGTCAAATGGAGCAAGCCACAATTGTTCGAGTTTTCCGGGTTTTGCCAAACTGGTCAACTGGATAAAAACTTCGTTTACTTCCTTTCCAATTTTGGGAGACGCTGTAATGAGGCCAAAATCCGTATAGGATCGGGTGGTGTTGGGATTGTAATTACCGGTTCCCAGATGAGTGTAGAATTGCAGCTTGTTGTCTTCGCGACGGATAGCAAGTGCCAGCTTGGCATGGATTTTCAACCCCATAATGCCGTAAACAACCTGTGCTCCCGCCTCTTCAAGGCGCTTTGCCCAGTCAATATTCTGTTCCTCGTCAAAACGGGCTTTCAGTTCAACGACTGCGATAACTTCCTTGCCTTGCTGCGCGGCGGAAATCAGTGATTCCATTAGCTCGGATGTCATGCCGGCGCGATAAATGGTTTGCTTGATAACAAGCACAGAAGGGTCGGCTGCTGCTGTGTTGATAAAGTTGATTACTGTCTGAAAAGATTGGAAAGGATGGTGCAGCAGAATATCCTTTTTTTTCAGAGCATCAAAAAGAGCGATTCCACTGTATGTTTCCGGCAAAACGGATGGCGTGTGGGGAGGAAAGTACAGTTCGGGCTTTTTGACGTGGTCAAATATTTCGCTCAGACGCACCATGTTAACCGGTCCATTGACATAGTAGGCATCTTTTTGTTCCAGATTAAATTGCTGCAACAGAAAATTCGAAAGCTCCTGTGGACAATCTTCCCCAACTTCCAGCCGGACTGCATCACCATAGTGCCTGCTGTGAAGACTGACTTGCAGTGCTTCGCGCAGATTCTTGACTTCTTCTTCATCAACCCACAGATCACTGTCGCGTGTGACGCGAAATTGAGAATAAGCGATGATTTTTCGTTGCGGAAAAAGATTTGAAATATGGGCTTGGATAATTGAAGAAAGCAGGGTAAAGGACATGCCATTTGGTGAAATTTCATCAGGTAATCGAATAACACGAGGCAATACCCTGGGAGCTTTTAATATGGCGATATCACTGCCACGGCCAAAAGCATCTTTCCCCGAAAGGGAAATAATGAAATGCAATCCTTTGTTGACAACTTGCGGGAAAGGATGTGCCGGGTCTAAGACAATGGGTGTCAGAACAGGACGAATATGCTCGTCAAAAAAAGTTTTCTCCCATGTTTGCTGTGCTTCGTTTCTTTCTTTTTGCCCCAGCAGATGAATGCCTTTTTCCGCCAAAAGCGGCAAGACTTCCTTGTTTAAAATGGTGTACTGTTTTTCGACAAGCCGATGGCACTCCTTGCTGATAGCGTGCAGCAATGCATCCGTTTCCAGAATAGTCCGGTTTGTGTTGTTGGAGTCACGCCGGGCATGCAAGCTGGCTACGCGGACTTCAAAAAATTCATCCAGATTGTTGCTTGCAATACATAGATAACGCAACCGTTCCATTACCGGCAGGTTTTTGTTTTCTGCCTGTGCCAGTACGCGGGCGTTAAAAGCTAATAAAGACATGTCCCTGTCGAGATAAAGCTTCGGATCAAAGGAGTCCAGGGATAATTTGCTTACAGCTTTCATATGTAATCCATCATCATAACTATTTAAGTCTGTCATCAAAGTCATTTGAATCCGCCATCAAAGTCATTTAAAAGAATATCGCACAAGCTTGTGTTACATGCCTAAATTAGGGAAGCTGATTATTTCGGTTACGATGGCTCAGGCACATAACAGATGCTATTGCCATCGTAGCTGTTTAGAACAAGAAACACATTCCGTAAGTTGAATTAAAGGTCAGAATGTGTCATTTGTTCATACAATACCGAATTTGCCTGAAAGAATCAAAATATTTACATTAAAATAAAAAATGATTTTCCCTGTCAGCATGATAATGCATGGCGGCGTTTGACGATGAAGGCATTGCTACAGAAATAAAACCGGCACGGGATAACCGTGCCGGAAAAATAAAACTACCCCGTTTTTGTATCAGGAAACAAGAAGCGTTTTTTTCGAAGAGCCGGGTTTTTTCGGCAATGTCAGTTGCAAAACCCCGTTGGTATATTTCGCTTCAGCCTTAGATTCATCTACCTCATGCGCCAGGGAAAAACTGCGCGATTGTTGCCCGACATAACGCTCGGAACGAATGATTTTGCCTTCTTCTTTTTCTTCAGTTTCTTTTTTGATTTCGAATTCAATCGTAACTTGATTACCTTCCACACTGACGTGAATATCGTCTTTTGCGATACCCGGCGTATCTGCTTTGACAATGTAGGCATCATCAGTTTCGTTGACGTCAATCTTGATCCTTGGTTCGACCATTTCCATGTTGCCTAAAGAGGGCATCAGGCGGAAATTGTTGAAAATTTCATCGAGATTGCGAAAAGGCTCAAAACGACTCAGTTCTCCGAAGGGTGCAATACGTCTCAAATTATTTGCCATGATTTTCTCCAAATTAAAATCAGTTATATAAAACAAGAAAACTTCAACCTTTATTTAGAAAATAACTATTTCACAGACATGTTTATAAAAGCCTAATTCCTTTTGAAAGGATGGACTGTGATGCGTATCAATAACAAAGGGATGGCAACTCTAATAGGGAAATAGGAAAATTGTTCAAACTGTTTTAAAAGCCTTTTATGCTAAAATAAATGGGGTCAGAGTAAATAATGAGTTAGAAAAGAAAGTCATGGCAAGAACAGCCCGGTTGATTCTTCCACATCAGGTTCATCACATTTTGCTAAAGGGCAATAACCGGCAGCGGATTTTTCTGGATGATGGAGATTACCTTTCCTTTCTTGGCTGGCTTCGTGAAGCTTCCGTTCGGTATGATGTATTTATCCATACTTATCTGCTGCTGGAATCACGGGTGCATTTACTGGTTACGCCAAAAGACACAACAGGCCTGGCGCGCATGATGCAATGGGTCGGACGCCACTATGTTCCTTATTTCAACAGAAAATACCAACGTAGCGGGACTTTGTGGGAAGGGCGCTACAAAACATCCCTAATAGAAGCGGAATCCTGTTTTTTAAGCAGCAGTTGTTTTATCGAACTTTTGCCGGTCAAACAAGGATTGGTTCGTCAGCCGTCCGATTACCGCTGGTCCAGCTATGCCCATCATACGGGGATAAGACAAGATCCTCTCATACGCGATCACAAACACTATTGGGATCTGGGTAATACGCCCTTTGCACGTGAAGCGGCATACAACACATTAATCATGGCCCCCTTTTCTTCAGACGAAGCTAACCGGATAGCCAAAGCATTTGAGCAGGGCTGGCCAATGGGTACGAATACGTTTTTGGTTGAACTGGAGCGGCGTACCGCCCGTAAATTCCGTATGGGAAAAAGAGGGCGTCCTGCCCAAGACCGATTCTCCTGAAATAAATTTTTCCACTTTATTTACTCTGTCCCCAATATTTATTTGGTTGCATTTTTGTAAAAATAAATTGACTCCGACCCCATTTTATTTTTTGAAAAAACCTTTTTCAAGGCGTAGTATTTTTTGATTGAAATGGTTTTATTTTTAGATGGCGTGATGAATTCAATGCAAGGAGTAAAGTATGCGTCCACAGGGGTTATATCATCCGGCTTATGAGCATGATGCATGTGGTGTGGGTTTTGTTGCCCATATAAAGGGGGAAAAAAGTCATTCCATCATTGAACAGGGCCTCATGATCCTGAAAAACCTGACACACAGGGGCGCTGTGGGCGCCGATAAGTTAATGGGAGATGGCGCGGGTATTTTGATCCAGATACCGGATCAGTATTTTCGCGGAGAGATGGCTTCACTGGGAGTGACGTTGCCGCCACCAGGCGAATATGGCGTTGGCATGATTTTTTTGCCGAAGGAGCATGGCTCACGGCTGGCATGTGAGCGAGAAATTGAACGTACAGTGCGGGCTGAGGGGCAGGTTGTCTTAGGCTGGCGAGATGTGCCGGTGGACAAGGAAATACCGATGTCACCGGTTGTCCGGGAGAAAGAGCCGGTCATACGACAGATATTCATTGGGCGCGGGCCGGATGTGATGGTTACGGATGTTCTCGAACGCAAGTTGTTTGTTATACGCAAAGCGGCCGGCCATGCCATTCAGAATTTGAATCTTGAGCACTGCAAAGAATTTTTTGTGCCGTCGATGTCAGCCCGTACAATCGTGTACAAAGGATTGCTGTTGGCCGATCAGGTCCAAACTTATTACAAGGACTTGCAGGACCCGCATTGTATTTCGGCTTTAGCGATGGTTCATCAGCGTTTTTCAACCAATACTTTTCCGGAATGGCCATTGGCGCACCCTTATAGACTGGTTGCTCACAATGGGGAAATCAATACGGTCAAAGGTAATTTTAACTGGCTTCGTGCCCGTGAAGGGATGATGAAATCGGCTGTGCTGGAAGATGATTTGCCGAAACTTTATCCCATTACTTATGAAGAACAGTCGGATACCGCCTGTTTTGACAATGCGCTGGAATTGCTGGTGATGTCGGGTTATCCGTTGGCACACGCAGTGATGATGATGATTCCTGAAGCGTGGGAAAACCATAATTTGATGGATAAAAACCGCCGGGCCTTTTACGAATATCATGCCGCCATCATGGAACCCTGGGACGGGCCTGCTGCGATGGCATTTACGGATGGCCGCCAGATTGGGGGCATGCTGGATAGAAATGGCTTACGCCCTGCACGCTATCTGGTGACGGATAATGATCTGGTTGTAATGGCGTCCGAAACGGGTGTTTTGCCGATTCCGGAGTCAAGGATTATCAAGAAGTGGCGTTTGCAGCCGGGACGGATGTTCCTGGTAGACACAGAGGCCGGCAGGATTATTGATGACCAGGAAATCAAGGATATTTATGCCAATGCCAGGCCTTATCAAGCCTGGATGAAATCCGTCTGCATCAATCTTCATGAATTGAAAGATCAAGTTCATGCTATTTCTGTTTCATCTGTGCCTCTTTTGGACAGGCAGCAGGCGTTTGGATACACACAGGAGGATATCAAGGTCATCCTACCGCCTATGGCCCTGGATGGTGAAGAAGCCATTGGCTCAATGGGAAATGATTCTCCATTGGCTGTTTTATCCAGACGCCCGAAACTTCTATACAACTATTTCAAGCAATTATTTGCCCAGGTGACCAATCCTCCCATTGATCCGATCCGTGAGGAAATGGTGATGTCCCTGGTTTCGTATGTGGGGCCCAAACCCAATTTGCTGGATACCAATAACGTGAATCCCCCCATGCGGCTGGAAATCCGGCAGCCTGTACTGGGCTTTGCCGAAATGGAAGCCATTCACAGTATTGACTCGTATACGAACGGCAAATTCCGTTCCTATGAATTGAATATTTGTTACCCGCTTGCGTGGGGACGTGAGGGGATTGAGGCGCATATCGCCTCACTGTGTTCGGAAGCGGTGGATGCCGTAAGATCCGGGCATAATATTTTGATCGTATCAGATCGTGCTATTAATGCGGCAATGCTGGCTGTGCCGGCATTGTTAGCCACATCGGCTGTACATCAGCACCTGATTGCCAAGGGTGTCCGTGCTTCAACAGGGTTGGTTATTGAAACCGGTTCAGCAAGAGAATCCCATCATTTTGCCTTGCTTGCAGGTTATGGCGCCGAAGCGGTTCATCCTTATCTTGTTCTGGAAACATTGGTTGAGATGGCGCCATCGCTTTCCCTTGACCTTACACCTGAAATGGCACAGGCTAATTTCATCAAGGCAATTAATAAGGGCATGCTGAAAATTATGTCCAAAATGGGGATCTCCACTTACCGTTCTTATTGCGGCGCTCAGATATTCGAGGCAATCGGCCTGTCGAGCGCGTTGGTGAATAAGTATTTCAAGGGAACGACTTCCAGCGTGGAAGGCATGGGTATTTTTGATATCGCGGAAGAATCATTGCGCTTGCACAAACTGGCGTTTGGCCGCAGCCAGAAATATGCCGGGACACTGGATGTCGGTGGCGAATATGCTTTCCGGAGCCAGGGTGAGGAACACCTGTTTACGCCGGATGCGATTGCCAAGCTACAGCACGCCACTCGTGCCAATAACTATAATACTTACAAGGAATTTGCCCAGATCATTAACGATCAATCCCGACGTCAAATGACGTTGCGAGGCTTGTTTGAATTCCGGATTGATCCGATGAAAGCGATTCCGATTGATGAAGTAGAACCGGCGCGCGAAATCGTAAAACGTTTTGTGACAGGCGCTATGTCACTAGGGTCTATCAGCGCTGAGGCTCATGCCTCTCTCGCGATAGCCATGAATCGGATTGGGGGTAAATCCAATACCGGTGAAGGCGGAGAAGATCCGAGGCGATATGAAAATGAACTGGCGGGCATCCCGATCCGGCAGGGTGAAACACTCGTCTCTATTTTGGGTCGTGACCGGATTGTGGCTGATATTAAACTGCAAGAAGGCGATTCGCTGCGTTCCCGCATCAAGCAGGTTGCATCGGGACGTTTTGGCGTGACAGCCGAATACCTGAATACGGCAGATGAAATCCAGATCAAGATGGCGCAGGGTGCCAAACCAGGTGAAGGCGGCCAACTGCCGGGTGACAAGGTTTCCGAATATATCGCCAGTATGCGTTTTTCTGTTCCTGGCGTCGGATTGATTTCGCCGCCGCCTCATCACGATATTTATTCCATTGAGGATCTGGCGCAACTGATTCATGACTTGAAAAATGTGAATCCACGGGCATCTATCTCGGTCAAGCTGGTATCGGAAGTTGGTGTGGGAACCATTGCGGCCGGGGTGTCGAAAGCCAAGGCGGATCATATCGTGATTGCCGGGCATGATGGCGGTACGGGCGCGTCACCTCTTTCCTCAATCAAGCATACCGGATCGCCGTGGGAAATCGGGCTGGCTGAGGCCCAGCAGACACTGGTACTCAACAACTTGCGGGGGCGGGTACGCATTCAGGCTGATGGGCAGATAAAAACGGGAAGGGATGTGGCGATTGCGGCCATTCTCGGTGCAGATGAGGTTGGTTTTGCAACGGCGCCATTAGTGACACAGGGCTGTATCATGATGCGTAAATGCCATCTGAATACCTGTCCTGTCGGCGTCGCGACACAGGATCCCGTATTGCGCGCCAAGTTTAGCGGCAAGCCGGAATATGTTGTGAACTATTTTTTCTTTGTTGCCGAGGAATTGCGTCAGATTATGGCGCAATTGGGCATTCGCCGGTATGAGGATCTGATCGGACGGGTTGATCTGCTCGATAAATCGCAGGTGGTATCACACTGGAAAGAGCAGGGATTGGATTTCAGCCGGCTCTTTTATGAGCCGGAAACGGGGGATGCTATCCCGAAAAAACATGCTCAAGAGCAGGACCATGGACTGGAAGAAGCATTGGATCATCGTTTAATTGCACAATCCATACCCGCGCTGGAAAGGAAAGAAAAAATCTCTTTTATTTCCCCGATTAAAAATAGCAACCGGACTGTTGGCGCCATGCTTTCAGGCGAAATTGCGCGCCGTTATGGTCATAAGGGGTTGCCGGACGATACCATCCATATCCAGTTGCAGGGAACGGCAGGTCAATCAGTCGGCGCATTCCTTGCACGTGGCGTTACACTCGATCTGGTAGGGGAGGCCAATGATTATGTTGGAAAAGGCCTATCTGGCGGACGGTTGATTTTGCGTCCGCATGCCCAGTTTAGAGGACGGCCGGAACACAACATGATTGCCGGTAATACCGTTCTTTATGGTGCTATTGCAGGCGAAGCCTTCTTTTATGGCATTGCCGGTGAACGGTTTGCTGTTCGGAATTCCGGCGTGATTGCGGTTGTAGAAGGGGTGGGGGATCATGGGTGCGAATACATGACAGGCGGTACGGTGGTTGTGCTCGGAAAAACCGGCCGGAATTTTGCTGCGGGCATGTCGGGAGGCATCGCTTATGTTTACGATCCTGACGGTACGTTTGAACGGCGCTGCAATCTATCAATGGTGATGCTCGAACCGGTTCTGTCGCTGGTTGAACAGGAAAAAAATGTTGATCGTGCTGTTTGGCACAGCATGAATCGCCACGATGAACCTGAGGCGGATGAAATCATTCTCAAACGCATGATTGAAAATCACCTTATCAATACGGGCAGCATGACGGCACGCGGACTGATGGATGATTGGGCTAATGCACGTACCCAGTTCGTCAAGGTGTTTCCGATGGAATACCGGCGGGCGCTTTGGGATCTGAACACAGAGAAAACAGTGCCGCAAGCAAAAAAATATAGCGGCATGATGGCGCGGCATGCCGAAAAAAGAGAGGTATAAAAATGGGCAAAATAACGGGTTTCATGGAATTTGAGCGTTTTGAGGAATCTCACCTCATGCCTGTCGAGCGGGTGAAACACTACAGAGAGTTTACGCTCAACCTGACGGGCGATCAGGCTCAGCAGCAGGGTGCGCGTTGCATGGATTGTGGCGTGCCGTTTTGCAATAATGCGTGTCCGGTGAACAACCTCATCCCGGACTGGAATGATCTGGTTTATCAGGGCAATTATCAGGAGGCACTCGACAGGTTGCATCTGACCAATAATTTTCCGGAGATCACAGGCAGAGTATGCCCTGCTCCTTGTGAGGCAGCCTGCGTAGCCGGGTTAGTGACAGATCCGGTTGGCATCAAGTCAATTGAGCGTTTTATTGTTGAAACAGGTTGGGAAAACGGGTGGATTAAACCCAGACCCGCTGAAATCCGGACCGGCAAAAAAATTGCCGTCATCGGTTCCGGTCCGGCTGGCCTTGCTGCCGCCCAACAGCTTGCCCGGGCGGGACATGATGTGGTTGTCTTTGAGAAAAACAATGGAATCGGCGGGCTTTTGCGCTATGGCATACCGGATTTTAAACTGGAAAAGCATTTCATCGACAGGCGGGTACAGCAGATGCAGGACGAGGGCGTGGTGTTTCGCACGGGCGTGCTGGTCGGTAAAATATTTCCCGAGCGCATTACCAACCAGTCTGAGAAAACGATAGATCCTGATGAACTGATTCGTGATTTTAATGCCGTTATCCTCGCAGGTGGTGCTGAGCAGCCGAGGGAACTGGA
>WRHV01000007.1 GCA_009783065.1 Betaproteobacteria bacterium
GTTTTGCAATCTGAGAAGTTATCAAGAAATATTTCCCTTCTTACAAGAGGCATGTTAGATTGGCCTTTTATGTTGCTTAAAAGTAATGGGCATGAGAGACTTATTGGCGAAAAGTCAGATTGTATCGACAGGAAAAGGATATGGCAGACATACGCACGGATATTATTGACTGGCTCCATAAACAGCAGGATTGGTTGCAGAAAGCCGCAGAGATGTTGCTTTCACATGGGGAGTTATCAGATGGGGAAGTCGAGGAACTGTTGGAATATTTGAAATCCGATAAGGGGAAAGAAATTACCTCACATCGTGAGTTCATTCATTTGGGTGGAACAGCGGTCGCGTCTGAACTCAGGTTGTTGTCTATAGAAGATATCAAAGGGATTGAAAACCTTTCGCCAAGAGCGCCCTTGTCTTTTGGCAACGGAAATCTTGCTGTTATTTATGGGTCTAATGGTTCAGGAAAATCTGGTTATACACGGATATTTAAGAAGGTGTGCGGCAAGCCCAATGCAGTAGAACTGAAACATAACGTTTACCAGTCATCGCCCCCTGAGCAGCGATGTAATATTGCATTCAGTATTGATGGTGTGAGGAACTCCGAGACGTGGCTTGCAAACACGGCACCCATTCTGGCATTGCAATCTGTTGATATTTTTGATGAAAAAGAAGCCACCTTCTATTTAAAAGATAAATCGGAAGTCTCATATACTCCTCCGCCCGTTGCGTTATTTGAAAATTTGGCGAGGGCTTGTTCCAGAGTGAGGGCGGCACTGGAACGCCAGCAAAGACAGTTGGTCAGTAAATTACCCGATATCCCCAGTGATTACGGCACAACAGAAATTGCCAGGATTTACAAATCATTGCATGCAGGTCAAAACGATGAACAGCTTGAATCACTAATTGATTGGACTGAAGATCATCAGAGCCAACTTGTTGACTTGACCGAACGCTTGAATGCAAATCCGGCCAACATGGCACGTCAAAAACGTGAAAGAAAACGGCAAATTGACGGTATGCTGACTTCATTGCAAGTTGCGGCAAATGCTGTCAGTAAAGATCATTGCTCGGAAATTCAAAACCAGAACAGGGATGCAAAAAATAAAAGACGCATTGCCAGTGAAGCCGCTCAGGCTACTACAGCATCAGCGGTATTTGATGGCATAGGCACTGAGACCTGGATTTCTTTATGGGAAGCGGCCCGCAATTATTCAATTCAGCATGCCTACATTGATCGCGAGTTTCCTGTTGTAAGCAATGGCGCCAGCTGCGTTCTTTGTCATCAATCGCTTGACGCTGAGGCAAAAGAACGTCTCCTGTCTTTTGAAAACTATGTGCAAGGCACGATAGAAACGGAAGCTAAACGAGCAGAAAGCGCATACCAGAATGCATTGAGTGCCTTACCCAAGGAATTGTCTGAAGCAGAAATTAGAACACAATGCCAAGCTGCTGGTTTGGATGTGGAAATTTGGCCCAATAAATTGCTTTCCTTTTGGCAAAGTTATGGAAAAGTGGTCGAAAAGATTAAGACAGCTTTGCCAGCAGCAGTAATTACCGGACTTGAATGGTCCAATCATCTCTTGAGCGAACTAAGCGTGCTTTCAGCGAATCTTCAGAGGGAAATTATACAGAATGAGGCTGATGCGGGTTATTTAAATCACGATAATGTGGTTTCTCGCAAACTGGAGCTTGAGGCAAAACGGTGGACAAGTCAGCAGGCTGATGCGATTCATGCCGAAGTTAAACGACGTGAAGCCAATTCTCAATTTGAAGAATGGAAGCGACTTGCTGATACGCGGTCTATTTCCATTAAAGCTGGCGAGATATCCGAAAGAGCGATTACGGAATCGTATATCGCCAGATTTAATGATGAACTGAAGAAGCTGGGGGCAAAACAGATAAAAGTAGAATTAATAAAAAGCGGAACAGATCGGGGTAAGGCAAAACACCAGATTCGGCTCCAAGGCGTTGTTGCAAAAGGTGCGACTCCTGATACGATATTAAGTGACGGTGAGCGCAGAATTGTTTCTCTGGCAGCGTTCTTGGCGGATACAACAGGCCGGCCGCAAAACACACCTTTTATTTTTGATGACCCTATTTCATCACTTGACCATGACTTTGAAGGGCATGTGGCAGAGCGACTTGCCCATCTCGCGCAGACAAGGCAAGTTCTTGTTTTTACCCATCGCCTATCTCTTTGTGGCGCAATGGCGGATGCAGCAAAAAAGGTAGGGGAACAATTTAAGAAAGATCATTTGCAACAGTATTGTATTGTTTCTTTGTTTGATGGAACTTCAGGGCACCCTGTAAACCAAAATTTTGGGATGGCGGCGAATACAAGAACAGCAAACAATATTTTGATTGGCATGCTAAATGAGGCAAGGAAATATTGGGACGCGGGAGATAGAGAAAATTATTTAATACACGGCCAATCAATTTGTGCAAAATTTCGAATACTTATTGAAAACACAATAGAAAAAGATCTTCTCCATGAAGTTGTCATGAGGCATCGACGAAACATACATACAAATAACGTGATTATGTATTTAAGCAAAATCAGTCATGAAGACTGCCGATATATTGATAGACTGATGACAAAATATTCTGCTTATTTGCACAGCCAATCTAACGAAACTCCTGTTTCTATTCCTGATGAACCGGATTTGCGTCTTGATTTGGAGGGCTTACTAAGGTGGCGTGAGGAATTCAAAAAACGCTCTATTGATTCATAAATTAAACTTGACCCTGATAATAGAGGCAGCAAAAGTTTTTGGAGGTATTTTTGGAGGTATGTGAAAAATCGAAAAACATAAACTATAGTGTTTGCAATGGTTAAAATGGGTTGTTAGGCTTCCACCCTTCGCCAATAAATCAATAAGTTATGCTTAATAAAAGGGCCGCATTTTTCGCGGTCTTTTTTTGTTTGGTATGGGGATTTTTGACATTTATTATCGGATTTTTCTTATTGCTTCTGACAGCGTTTGCGTTGCAAAATGGCTATAGTGCCTGGTTGATCGGATATCTTTGTGATTCAATATGGTTGTCAATTTGTATTTTAATGGATGAGGCTGGTTATGTGGGATATGTTCATAGAAAAACAAAAAAAATGGATAAAGAGGGGGTGTTGGTTTTTAGCTTTTGGGCTGATTTGTTCTTTTCTTTCCGGGCTTATTGTTTATGAAAAAGAGTTTGCTGTTTTTTATGTAAATAACGATTTTTTTATAGTTGTTACTGCTTTTTTGCGGGCAATTGGCTCTCCTCAAGTTGGCGCTTGGGTTCAGGCAATTGGTTCTGTTTTGGCTATTCTTGCTGCGGTGTGGATTATGCATAGACAACATGAACAGCAAATTAAAAGGGACGAAGAGGAAATAAAAAACATGCTATTTGGTATTCGTTCTGAAATAGAATTTTATTATGAGGGAAAAATTAAAGGGGGAATTGGAGAAAGCATAACCACTAGGATACCGGATGGAGGGCAGTTTAAGGAAATTACGAATCTTTCCACCAATAGTTCCTACATTTATTATTCGCAAGCAAAAAACATTGGGAAAATAAAGAACGCAGCGCTTAGAAGTCAGATTATAGAGGCATATAGTTCCATATTTGATTTGGAAGGAGCCGTTACCCTTAACAATCAGGTTGCCAGTAATTATTTTTATATACGGACTAATCTTCCAGCGTTTAACGAAGATATGGAAAACCTGTTACGCTCTTCCGCGAATACACTGAAAAATGAATTGAATAAAGCAAAGCCCCGTATAGAAAAGCTTCTTGAGATGCTCCCAAAAGAAGGACAATTTCAATAAATTTTTTTCGATGAAATTATAAAAGTAGACGCAGTCTAAACGGCTCGCACAGGTAAATTATTTGATTTCCACCTTTGATTTTTAAAAGGTAGATTTAGGGATAAGTTTTTTAACCCCTTAAAAATTGGCTTCTGTTGCCAAGGCATATTTCTATGGCGCGACAGGCTCTTGATGTGATTCCGGCGTCATTTCATCAAGTGCGTGTTTAACGGATGCGATTTCGATTTCTTTGACCCAGGCTCGCCGGGTTTTTGTTGTGATGACAATACTGTTATCCTTGTCCAAAGGCGCCCATTCCGGATTTTTTTGCCGCATGAGCGCAATGACAGGCACGTGAACGGCGTTAGCCAGGTGCATAACCGCTGTTTCCACACTGATAATCAGGCTGCATAGATGTAATATGGCCGGCAACTGGAAGAAATTTTCGCTGGCGCTAAATGGTTTCGTCTGCTTGAATTCATGACGCTTGAGTATTTCCGTCATCTCGGCAAAATCTGATGGCATGCTGTTGATCAGAAACCATGCGTTTTTGTATTCCGGTAACTTTTTCATGGCTGTTACCAGTTCCAGCACGCGTTCAATTGGCCAGCTTCTCTTTTTCGTTTTGGCAAAAGCGTTGATGAAAACCACTTTGTCTTTTGCCCTGTCTATTCCCTGGTTTGTCAGAAAGTCTTCGGCCTTTTCCAGCCATGCAGGCGGTATGTTGACAAACGGGAAACGCCGTCCGCTATCGATTTCAATGCCAAACAATTGTCGAAAGTGGCTTGCATAAATATCGCTGATATGCATCCCGCTTTTTTTGGAAAATGATGGAATAAGCGCAGCGTCCAGCTTTTTATAAGAAAACAGATGGTGCAAGGTGGAGAGTTTTAGCGGTGGTCTTAGTCCTGCAATAAACGCATTCGGCCCAATAGTCCTTGCCAGCTTGGCATATAGATGAGGACGGAGATTGGCCAGAGAAACGATAATAGGATACGCTTCTTGCTGTGCCTCATGCACGGATTGTTGAAATAATGCTGGACTATATGTTTTGTTATAGATTTTTTCAAAAAACGGCGTTGCTTCCAGCCAATCGTAGAGCACGTATTTCCTTAAGCCTTCCCATTGGGATGCGTTGTTCGTGCGCCGTACCTCATCGACCCATAAATGGATGCGCAAGTGTGGATAAGCATGCGAAAAAGCCTCAAAACAATTTTGCAAATAGGTATAGTCGCCTATGGCAAGATGGGTAATGAATAGAATTTTATTGGCTTTTTGCAAT
This sequence comes from Betaproteobacteria bacterium, assembly GCA_009783065.1. The sequence goes on from WRHV01000007.1 coordinate 5,065, forward strand.
AATTCTGCGGGTACGAGTTGTGATGACATGGAAAAATAGGACTGCAATCAATTTGAGGAGAAGTATTTATTTATCACAGCCTGACCTTGGGCTGATGTGATTTTAAATTATCGCATTTTTCCATTAGCCATTCATAGGATGTTTTGCAATTAAGATCGGCGCGGAGCCGATGGTGATTGTAAAGGACTTTCTGTTTGGCCAATTTAGTGTGTAAATTCGTTCATAAAGTTTTTTACAGATTTTAAATTTTGATTTCTATGTGGTAGTGTAAATAGCTTGGTGGGGATGTTTTTATTATCGCATTTGCTCTGAAATAATGGTTTTTAGGCATGAAAACGTAAATACTCAATGTATTGTTGTGTGAAACGAGGAAGTTAACGGTTGTTTGAGTGTCTGATTGAACGAGGATTGTGTGGAGAAGATGCTTGAAGTGTTATGGACTGAAAAAGATAGGCTGGAAAAAAAGCTCCAATTAATTGAACCAATGACAGATGCGGAAAGAGCGGATTATGCAAGGCAACTGGAAACGGTTAATAGTGATGTTGATAGACTGAAGCTGTATATTGACAGGCCTAGTATGCAGACGTTTTCCGAATTACTTTTTGTTGATGATATACGCTTGCGTGTTAAACAGATTTTGAATAATACGGTGCGTTAAAACAGCTTTTTGTAACCGTGTTGCTTGATTCGGCAGAAAGATGCCTATTCGTGCTTGCAGGCAGAATGTTGTTCTTTGACTGCATTCGTAAGTTATCTGATTTTCCTGATTAGATTTATGTGAAATAAATCCTGTTGACACAAGTGTCGTACAATGTAGGTTTATCTTGGAAAAAAGTTTAGTTTCAACCAGATATTTCCACAAGCCGCAGAAGATGGCTGATAGGGAAACGGTTGCAAGCGATAACAATAGTTGATTTTATTATGTCAGATAATCAAAAGCAGGTCGACAGTGTGGAATCTTCCCGACGCTTTGAGGATTTTGGCCTGGCCGAAAAAATTCTGCGGGCCTTGAACGATCAGGGATATACGTCGCCTACCCCCATTCAGCAAAAAGCGATACCGGTTATTTTGCAGGGTCGGGATGTTATGGGTGCAGCCCAGACCGGAACCGGTAAAACCGCAGGTTTTTCATTGCCGGTGATTCAAGCACTGCTTCCAATAGCTAACACCAGTATGTCTCCGGCTCGTCATCCGGTACGGGCGCTTATTCTGGCGCCGACACGTGAACTGGCTGACCAGGTTGCCGATAATGTGAAGAATTATGCACGCTATACCGGATTAAAAATAGCGGTTGTGTTCGGTGGTGTTGATATGGCGCCGCAAACAGCAGCACTCCAGGCCGGAGTAGAAATTTTGATAGCGACACCAGGACGCTTGTTGGATCATGTGCAGCAGAAATCGGTCAATTTGTCTCAGACGAATATCCTGATTCTGGATGAGGCTGATCGCATGTTGGATATGGGGTTTCTTCCTGATTTACAACGGATTATTAATCTCTTGCCTAAAAAACGGCAGAACCTGATGTTTTCTGCAACATTTTCTCCTGAAATCAAGAAACTTGCATCCAGTTTTTTGAATAATCCAGTCACCATTGAGGCAGCAAGAAGTAACGCGACTGCTGATACCGTGTCGCAGACGATTTATCAGGTGGATGAAGCGGATAAAAGCGATGCGGTGGCACATATTATTCAAAGCCGGAATCTAAAACAAGTACTGGTTTTTACGAATACGCGGGTGGGCGCATCCCGTTTGACGCGTCTGTTGGAAAAGAAGGGGATACGTTCCACCGCCATTCACGGCGACAAGACTCAGCCGGAAAGAATGGCAGCCCTGGATGCTTTTAAAAGAGGCGAGATGGATGCGCTGGTTGCAACGGATGTGGCTGCGAGAGGTTTGGATATTGCGGAGTTGCCTTGCGTGATTAATTACGATTTGCCTTTTACGGCAGAAGATTATGTTCATCGTATTGGCAGAACAGGTCGGGCTGGGGCTTCCGGTGACGCGATTTCGCTTTATTCGGCCAAAGATGAGCGCTGTCTGGCAGATATTGAAAAATTGATCAAACGAAAATTACCCAGGACATCACTTTCCGGTTTTGGCCGGAAAGGACTTCCTTCAGACGGGAAGACAGAGCGGAAGCGAGAAAGCACTCACGGTTTGACCTCATCAGGCAAGCGTTCAGATCGCAGTCCTTATAAATCAGTGGTTTTGAATCAAAAAGGGAAACGTGATCCTTGGTTTGATAAGCCATATGAACCTTCAGCATTTCCGGTTGCGGAAATAAAAGAAGTTGATGACACTGTTTCAAAAACAGGCAAAAAGAAAATAGCAGCACTTTTGGGTGGATTGCTTAAAAAATAAGTAACTGGTTTTGTCCGTTCATACCTGGCGATGGCAGGTTCGAGACGAGCTTACCGGTTTTGCCGTGCTCATTTTTTGCAATCATTTCCGTGCGTTTCAATTCACAGGCTATTCCATGTTTTTTGGGTTCCTCTGTATTTTTTAGAGTGAATTCAGGTTCTATCAGCAATGTGTCATGACTGGAGCGGGTTCGAAAAATCATATTCTGAATCGTCTGTTCAGACGATAGACAGGGTAAAATAGCAGGATGACTGAACCACAATTTATACATCTTCGCCTCCATTCGGAATATTCCATTGTCGACGGATTGGTTCGCATTGATGATGCCGTCGAGGCTGCTGCAAAAGATGCGCAGCCAGCTCTGGCGTTAACGGATTTATCCAATCTTTTTGGTTTGATCAAGTTTTACAAATCAGCAAGAAAAGAAGGGGTTAAACCTATCGCTGGCTGCGATGTGTGGATTACCAATGACCAGGAGAGGGATAAGCCTTCCCGCCTTTTGCTGCTGGTTAAAAATCAGATTGGCTATCTGCAATTGTGCGAATTACTTTCACGGGCCTGGCTGGAAAATCAGAATAGAGGTCATGCTGAAATCCGGATTGAGTGGCTCGAAACGCTGGCGCAAAGTGAAGCAGGAAACGGCTTGATTGCTTTGTCAGGTTTTCGTGGCGGCGATATCGGCATGGCGCTGGATAAAGGGAATACTGATATTGCAGAGGCAAATGCGTGTCGTTGGGCCAGGATTTTTCCTGATAGCTTTTATATCGAAATACAGCGGACGGGACAGTCTGGTGCAGAACAGCATCTCAGACAGTCAGTCGAACTTGCAACCCGATTGCAGCTTCCGGTAGTTGCTACGCATCCGGTTCAGTTTTTGTCGCCTGAGGAATTCACGGCGCATGAAGCGAGAATCTGTATTTCAGGCGGAGAGATTCTCTCGAATAAACGGCGAACACGGTTTTTCAATGAGCGGCAGAGTTTTCTCTCACAAGCTGAAATGGCGCATCTGTTTGAAGATCTTCCAGGGGCTTTGCAGAATTCAGTGGAAATTGCAAAGCGCTGCAATTTGATGTTGGAGCTTGGAAAATCGCGCTTGCCGGATTTCCCGACGCCGCATGGCATGTCACTGGATGAATTTCTTATTCATGAAGCAAGGCAGGGACTGGAGAAACGGCTCCTTCAGTTATATCCGTCTGAAGATGAACGGGAGACGGCACGTCCGCGTTATGAGGAACGCCTGGATTTTGAAACCGCTACCATCAATAACATGGGGTTTGCCGGCTATTTTCTTATTGTGGCTGATTTCATTCGCTGGGCTAAACAAAACGGCGTTCCTGTCGGGCCGGGAAGGGGATCGGGAGCGGGTTCGCTGGTTGCCTATTCACTTTCCATTACGGACCTCGATCCGCTTGCCTACAACTTGCTTTTTGAACGTTTTTTGAATCCTGAACGGGTTTCCATGCCGGATTTTGATATCGATTTTTGCCAGGAAGGCAGAGATCGGGTTATCCAGTATGTGAAAGAACGTTATGGTAAGGATGCCGTTTCACAGATTGCAACATTCGGTACGATGGCAGCCAAGGCAGCTGTACGTGATGTTGGCAGAGTGCTTGATTTGGGATACAACTTTTGTGACGGTATTTCCAAGCTGATTCCCTTTAAGCCGGGAAAGCTGGTAACGATTTCAGAGGCAAAAAAAGAAGAACCTCTTCTGGCTGAGCGTGAGGCTAATGAAGAGGAAGTAAAGCAGCTTTTGGCGCTGGCAGAACAGGTTGAAGGTATTACGCGCAATGTCGGCATGCATGCAGGAGGCGTGTTGATTGCGCCTGGAAAGCTGACGGATTTTTGTCCCTTGTATACGCAGGGCAACGATTCAGGTGTGATTTCCCATTTTGATAAGAAAGACGTGGAAGAAATTGGTCTTGTCAAGTTTGATTTTCTGGGACTTGCGACACTGACTATTCTGGATTTGACGGTACGCTACATTCGTGAGTTGGATCCTGCCATGTCTGATTTCACGCTGGAATCGATTCCACTCAACGATAGATCGACATACGGACTGCTGACAAAGGCTCAGACCGTCGCTGTATTCCAATTGGAAAGTCGTGGTATGCAGGGCATGCTCAAAGATGCCAGACCGGATCGTTTCGAGGATATTATCGCGCTTGTAGCATTGTATCGTCCGGGGCCGATGGATCTCATACCGGACTTCTGCCAGCGCAAGCATGGCGAGCGGTTTGAATATCCCGATCCGAGAACGGAAAGTATTCTTTCCGAAACCTACGGCATTATGGTGTATCAGGAGCAGGTCATGCAGATGGCTCAGATCATTGGTGGTTACTCATTGGGTGGCGCTGATTTGTTGCGCCGGGCCATGGGTAAAAAAGATGCTGACGAAATGGCAGCACATCGCCAGATATTCCGCGATGGCGCTGCCAAAAACGATTTATCAAAAGAAAAAGCGGATGAAATTTTTGACTTGATGGAAAAATTTGCAGGATATGGTTTTAATAAATCCCATGCCGCCGCTTATGCATTACTTGCTTATCAAACAGCCTATCTGAAAACCCATCATCCAGCCGCTTTTATGGCTGCCAACTTGTCGCTTTCCATGGATGATACGGATAAGATCCGGATTTTGGTTGAAGATGCGCAGGATATGTGTGGGCTGACGCTGCTTCCGCCTGATATCAATTTTTCCGAATATCGTTTCAAACCAGTGGGTGAGCCGCCCAGTGAGAGCAAAACGCCGATAAAGGAAATTCGTTATGGTTTGGGTGCAGTACGCGGATCTGGCGAGGCAGCTATTGAAGCCATTATCCTTGCCAGAAAGGATGGGCCTTTTACCGATTTGTTCGATTTCTGCGTGCGAATAGACAGACGGCAGGTCAATCGTCGCACGATCGATTCTCTTGTTCGTGCGGGCGCGTTTGATGGTTTTGGCGAGAACAGGGCTGTTTTGCTAGCTTCAGTTCCACTGGCATTGGAAGCGGCAGAGCAGGCCGAAGCTTCTGCCAATCAAGGGAGTCTGTTTGGGAACGATGAAGCCGTTTTGGAAGCCGTTGAATATGTGAATGTACCGCATTGGACGGAAAAGCAGAAATTGCAGGAGGAGAAGGATGCTCTCGGATTTTGTATGTCAGGGCATCTTTTTCATGCTTATGCGCAAGAAGCCAAGCAGTTTGGGCATACGCCCATTGCTTCTTTGAAAGCGGCACGCGAGCCAAGATGGGTGGCGGGCATTATTTCATCTGTTCGCAACCAGATGTCCCAACGTGGCCGCATGCTGGTAATAACCCTGGATGATGGAAGTGGTACAGTAGAAGTAACTGTTTTTTCCGAATTGCTGGAACAGAGAAAAAATATATTCATTGTGGATGAGTTTGTTCTCGTTTTTGGCAAGGTGTCTGAGGATCGTTTTTCGGGCGGATTACGACTTAATGCTGATGAGGTTTTTGATATTGCAGGGGCACGCGCGCATTTCCGTAAAGAATTGCGTTTTTTTCTGCCGGAGAAATTTGATATTGCAAAATTGCGGGAACTTTTAATGCCGTTTATTTCAACAGAGGGAGTACCTCTGATTGCCAGTTACAGGGCGTTGGATAATGAATGCGATATCCGTTTTGGTGCGAATTGGAAATTGATGCCGACGGATGCGTGTATGGAGATATTAAGGAACATATCAGATAGGGCGAAATTATTGGAGAGCGCTGATGCTTAGCGGTTTTCAAAAAAATGATTCAGCAAGCCTGAATCATTCCATTCAGATATCTTCGGGAAGATTCAAAATTTTATCCGGAGCACTTTGGATAATTGTATTGGTATATCCTGTCGCAGGTCTTTTTTCCAAATATGCCAGCGATATCTGTTTTTACTTGCTTTTTATACTCAGTGTTTGGGTTATCGTTTTACAAAGGCATACTCAGCACAAAGCGTTTTTTCGGTTTCTGGTGAATTATTGGCCGTTATGGCTGGCAATATCCCTGTTTTTTTGGGGGGAGTTGTTTAATAGTTTATTTGTCAGCGGATTTAGAATATCACGGCTTCTTTTATCCTTCCGTTTTATGATGGTTCCTCTGCTGGTTTATGGCCTTCTCGTTTTGTCTGTCGAAAAAATGAAGCAGGTTCAATGGGGATTAATTTGCAGTGCTGTTTTGAGTGGGATTTTTGTTTTTATTATTTCCGATCAAGGGAGCTTTCGCGCACAAACTATGGATTATGTGGGGATATGGTTGATACCTTTTGCCAACCTGTCTCTCCTTGTGGGATTCATGGCATTTTTAACAGTAGGCTGGGATAGCCCCAAAAATATAGTATTTATTATTTTAAAAATTTTAGCGTTACTTTTCGCCATTTACGGTGCTTATTTATCAGAAACCCGGGCAAGCTGGATTGCCATTTTAATTCTTGGAGCCATATCGTCGGGTTTGTTTTTGAGACAAAATAAAAAGATCGTATTGATAAGCAGTTGCATATTTTTTGTGATATTGGCAGCTGCTTTTTTGACCAGTACAAAATTGCAATCACGAGTCAACGTGGCACAAACTGATATAGCCCAGTTTCTGGATGGAACGAATAAGGATACTTCCATCGGTATTCGATTGCAGTTATATGAAGCTTCATGGATCATCTTTACCGAAAATCCCTTGGGGATAAACAGAGGAGAGGTTTTAGATTTTAGAGATGCATTGAGCAGTAAGGTTAAAAGTGGCGTGATTTCTTCTTTTGCTGCACAGCACGTGCATGCGCATAATGAATTCCTGCAAAGAATGGTTCGATATGGGGTTTTAGGAGGAGTTGCCGTTATTGCCATGACTTTGGTGCCGTTGTTCTATTTTTTCAGATGTATCAGATCGCGTGATAAAACATTAAGAACAATTGCTTATATGGGGATTGTTTATAATGTTGGCTTTTTTATTTTCGGACTGTCGGATGTGATTTACGAGTGGAGAATAACTATTCAATTCTACGTTGTCACGCTTTCTGTTCTATTGGCTCTTTTAATCAAACGCAGAACAGAAATTGGTCAAAGTCTATAGTTTCAACTTCGGAATTTTTTACAAGTTACACAGGCGTTATTTTTAGCTTATGATTTTTCCATCACATCTTAAACGTTTGCTGGTTCTACACAAGCCATATAAATTGCGGCTTGCTGTGGCATTGGTTGCGATGATGGTTACCGCTGCGGCAGAGCCGGTTATTCCTTTCTTTTTCCAGATGCTCCTTGATTATGGATTTAAGGAGAATGCGCACTTTCCGTATTGGTATATACCGGTGATTGTCATTGGTCTTTTTGTCATACGCGGTTCGGCTACATTTACCAGCACTTATATGATGACATGGGTTTCATCACGTCTTTTAACCGTGCTGCGAAAGCAGATGTTTGCACAGATGCTGGATATGTCTGCCGGTTATTTTGAATCATATTCAATTGGTCGTGTCATCAATACGGTCATGTATGAAGTTCAACAGATTATCAGTATGGTAACGAATGTCCTGACTTCCATGGTACGGTCGTTTTTGACCGTTTTGGGATTGCTTGCGTGGCTGTTTTACATTAACTGGAAGTTGTCTCTTGTTATATCGGTTCTATTGCCTCTTGTGACAATAGTGGTACGCTTTACCGGCAGGCGTCTTAAGCGATTGAATCAGGCATCACTCGTCCTGAATGCAGAACTAACGCAAGGGTTGGAAGAGGTGACGCGAGCACATCTGGTTACCAAAGTTTTTGATGCCCAGGATTTTGAGAAGAAGCGTTTTGAGAAAGGGATAGAAGAAATCAGGCGTTATACCATGCGTACGATGAAAACATTTGCGTCAACGGTGCCGATTACGCAGTTAATGACGGCATGTGCTGTAGCTGTGATTGTTCTTATTTCCTTATACCAATTCCGTCATGGGTATTTAACCGTGGGCGGGTTTGTGTCGTTTATTACAGCGATGCTGATGTTGCTTGCGCCAATGAAACAACTGGCAGAAGTCAATGGACCATTGCAGCGTGGGCTTGCCGCGTCCGAAGCGGTTTTTGATCTTATTGATTCGCCGATAGAACGGACTGATGGTGTGACGTTGAGTGAGCGAGCCAAAGGACGAATTGATTTTGTAGATGTGAGTTTTTGTTATCCAGGTTCGTCAAACTATGCATTAAAAGGTATTAACCTGCATGTGGAGCCAGGCGAGACAATTGCTTTGGTAGGTATGTCCGGTGGCGGTAAAACGACGCTTATTAGTCTATTGCCTGAATTTTACGCTCCTGCAAGTGGACAAATATTACTTGACGGATTGCCTCTTCAGGAAATTTCCCTGATCAGCCTTCGCAAGCAGATTGCCATGGTGAGTCAGCATGTGGTTTTGTTTAATGATACGGTTGCGGCTAATGTGGCTTATGGTGATCTTGAACCGGATGCATCCAGAATTGAAGCGGCAATAAAAGCGGCCCATTTGTCGGATGTTGTGGCTGGCCTGGAAAATGGGTTGGAAACCAATATCGGCCATAATGGTTCACGCTTGTCCGGTGGTCAGCGGCAGCGGCTTGCCATAGCGCGCGCCATCTATAAGGATGCGCCGATTCTGATACTGGATGAAGCCACGTCGGCGCTGGATACGGAATCGGAGCGGGAGGTTCAGGCAGCGCTGGATCAATTGATGAAAGGACGTACGACCTTTGTTATAGCGCACAGGCTTTCTACGATTGAAGGTGCATCGCGTATTGTTGTTTTATCGGAAGGAAGTGTTGTGGAGATTGGCACACATCGCGAGTTGTTGGAAGAAGGCGGCGTTTATGCAAATCTATATCACTTGCAGTTTACGAAAGATGTGGCTTAAATTGTCTGCTTTTTCATGATCATCCTGCATTTTTGCGCTTGAAATGGCGCCTATCAAATGCCTTGTCAATGCCGAAAAGCCGAAATACTTTTTTGTTCCCAATATTGGTAATTGAAAAAATGTTATCGATAAAAGAAAGAGGAAAGAACCGTGCAAATGCTCGATCATCTTTCAAATCACGGAACGTGTGTCGCTTCGTATCCGGCAGGGAGTATTGTGCTGCAAATACCCGAGCTTTTTGCATGAAGTCTGTTTTGCCGGCAGAGAACCATAATCCGGAACCCAGTAAAACAGCCAGCATTTCGGCCAGGGAAGACAAGTTGTTTTCTACCTGGCGCCAATTGGCATAATAGTTGTATATTTCCTCAAATGCTTGCATGACAGTTGTGTATACATGCGGTTTTGCGCCACGAGAGAAGGTTGTCATAATGGAGCCGTTTCTGTCAGATCGGGAATGGTAATAACAGCGATTGATGAAATATCCTGTTTTTGCCCAGGCAAAATAAGTTGCATTAAAAACAAAATCTTCAAATTGGTTGAGTGATGTCGAAAAAACGATGCCATATTTACGTATTACTTCTGTTTTGTATAACTTGTTCCATACCACATTAATAATATCGCGTTTGATCTCATTTGTTAGCACGTGTTTTCCGGAAAAGAACCGGAGAAAGGAATGACGGCCACAAGGCAGGAAGTTCTTTTTTCTGTGCAATGCGCCATCACGCTCAACCCATATGCTGGCTCCCCAGGAAACTAAATCCACGTTATTATTTGCCAGCATGTGCTGAAGGGCTGTTTTAAAGGTTTCTTTTTCCACCCAGTCGTCAGCATCGACAAAACCGATATAAGGAGCACGCGCAAGTGCCAGCCCGGCATTGCGGGCAGCTGATGCGCCCTGGTTTTTCTGATGTATGACATGTACTCTGCTGTCCTGTTTGGCGTACTCATCCAGTATATGGGGCGATTCATCGGACGATCCGTCGTTGATGCAGATGATTTCTATATCATGGAGCGTTTGCGCCAGTATGCTGTCCAAGCATTGGTGAAGATATAGTGCTGTGTTATAGACAGGAATAATGATGGAGATAAAAGGCTCGTTCGTCGTGTGGCTCATAACGGCCTCATAAAAAATCCGGCGTAATATTCATTGTTTCAGGCATTTTTTCTGATGGGAGAGGTATCAAAGCGATGAGGCGCTTATGCCAACTATCTCTAACATTTGATGTAAAGGCGATCCGATAGGAATGGTTTTCATATTTTGCCGGTTGAGTACTTCATTGTAAAGATGAATGCTCAGCGTCCGGGGTGTTATCAGATCAGCGATGGCAAGACCCGGGTCAAAAAGCAGGCGGGTTTGTGAGCCGTTAATAGGATACAGTACATCTATCGGAGAAACATATCTGTCTTCACCGGTTTCTTTGGCGTAGTATGTCAGCGCATTTGGACCTATTGTTGCCCAAGGCATTTTGTGCGCGATGTTGATTCCTAACGCTTTTATCATACGGTATTTTATGACCCGTCTTCTGGGAAACCACGGCGGGATAAAGGCAGGATCAGAAGAAGCGGCAAGCAATTTTGCCAGTAGTGGTGAATGAGGGGGAAGCGCCAAAGTACCACAGGCTATGCCCTGGTTGTGTTCATGCGCCATCAGATAATCTGTTTTTGGCAGGGGTTTCAGGCAAAAAACGTCCAGATCTGACCAGATATCTGCTCCGTCATGCAGCAGGCGAAATCGAAAAATATCCGAAAAATAGGCGAGTCGGCCTGATTTGAGCCAGGGCAAGAACGTTTTTTCTGGTATTGTTCTCCTGGCGTTTTCGATAGTTACGCCTTCTGGAATGAGTTCTATATCCTGGTAACTGTGCAAAACAACGGGATGTCCGCAACGCATATATGATGCCAATGTCAGCCTTGCGAGAGTGGGGAGTGTGTTTCCTATCCACAAAGTGTGAATTGTGGGCAAATTTCCCTTTTTTTCCTGTTCGCCGTTGGATAGGAGATGATTGGTGGACATGGTTTTGCTGGATATGGTTATAACGGCCTGTTGCCGCAAGTTAGGTAGATGATGTGTTCAAGAAGGATAAGAGATAAAAAGAAGCATTAAACTGATGATCTAAAATTATACATTTTTTTTCACGAATGAACGAATACTGCAAATGAGAGTAGCCTGGAGAATAAGTTTTTAAAACAGGGATATATGAAAAGTTTTCGGCAAGAAAAATGTGCTTGTATAGATCGTTTATGCAGGAGATGAATGGAATCCGGGTTATTTCGTGATATTCCAGTATAATCAATTCACATGATGAAACAATATGATTGCCGGATATCTTCAGATCAGTATTATGCATTGAAGTGGCATACTACAGGCGCTGCTTGACAGATTTTGCCAAAATGACAACAGTAATGCTGCCATTATCTCCACCTATTTCAATTCTGATGTATCACCAGGTCGGGCATTTCAAAAATCCGAAACTGCATAGGGCAGTCTATTGTGATGTTGGTCGATTTAAAAGACAAATGGCGTGGCTGAAGTGGTGGGGATACAACGTTATCAGCCTTGCTGATGCTTATGCAGGGCTGTACGAGGGGAAACAGATTCCTGAAAAAGCGATTGTTCTGACGTTTGATGATGGTTGTGACAATTTTCGTGAATATGCCTGGCCAATCCTGAAGAAATATCATTATCCCGTAACGGTGTTTTTAGTTGCAGGTCTGCTGGGGCAAACAACGCGCTGGATGGATGATGTGCCTGAACACGCATCTTTGATGGATGCGCAGACTATTCGCAGTTTGCGCAAAGAGGGCGTTGGATTTGGAGCACATTCCATCAATCATGTTCGTCTTTCCGAATGCCCGCCGGAAGTGGCACGCGAAGAAATTTTCGGAAGCAAGGCTCGACTGGAGGATTTGCTTGGTGAGGTCATCCCTGATTTTTGTTATCCTTATGGCAACTATAACGAACGCATTGTTGATATGGCGGCAGAAGCCGGTTTTAAAACAGGTTTGACCTGCATACGCGCGGCGGCCAACTATGCCAGAAGTCCACTGGAATTGCCGCGCAAGGCGATTTCTTATGGCGATACGTTGCCAGGTTATTTCTGGAAAATTCACATGAAAAATAGACCTAAAAATCCTGATCGTGCCGGAAATAAGGGATAGTTATTTTGCGCATGCGTATCTTGCAGGTTATTCGTAGTCTAACCTTTGGCGGTGCCGAAAATCATGTTTTGTCGCTTTTAGTGGGATTGCGTGATAGAGGGCATGATGTATTGCTGGCAGCGCCGGCCAATTCCTGGATTGGGGAACAGTGTGAGCAGAGCGGGTTATTAGTGGAATATGTGCCAATGAGAGGCATTGCTGATTTGCGCTCATACTGGAAGTTGCATCGGCTTATCCGGTCATGGCGTGCGGATATTGTCCATGCCCATCAGGTGAGACCTGCCCAGTATGTCGGAATCGCAGCATGGAGTACTGATGCCATACCGATATGCACTGCCCATTCAACTGGCGTTTACAAACATATGCGGCGATGCCGTCACATTATTGGGGTTTCTGATGCAGTTGTGGAAAATTTGATAAATCACCGTTATCCCAAGCAAATTATTACCCGAATTTATAATGGCGTCCCCGATGTTGTCAGAGAAGAGCGGGGTGTGTTACGAAAAGAACTTGGTATTCCTGAAACGCAGTATGCCGTTGTTTGTGCAGGGCGTTTTCACCGTGATAAGGGACAAGATGTACTGATTAAGGCAATCAATTTCTGTCCGGATAACGTTCATGCGTATTTTTTGGGAGATGCGGATAACGATTTTGGACGCGCTCTGAGGGCAGAAACGCTTGGAAATCCGCGTATTCATTTTCTGGGCTACAGAAATGATGTGCAGCGTATTCTGCCGGCGTTTGATCTTTATGCGGCACCATCCAGGCGAGAGGCTTTTTCACTTTCCCTTGCAGAGGCAGAGGCGGCACAATTGCCTATCGTTGGAAGTCGTGTTGGCGGTATTCCTGAAGTTGTTCGTGATGGAGAATCCGGTATACTTGTGCCGCCAAATAATATTGATGCGCTTGTTGATGTTATTCAGAAATTGTCAATCGATCCCGTATGGGGTAAAAGGCTGGGACGAGAGGGGCGTTTGCGGTTTGTGCAAAATTTTACGGTAGACCGGATGATTGCACAAACGGAGTCATTGTACGCAAAACTGCTGGCTGCCGTTTAAATTTCTTTAAGCAGCCGTTTTGGAACGATTGTAAATAAGTTGGACATTACCTGTTTTTTTATTCGGAATTTCTTATGACGACATCCATTCTGGTTACAGGCGGTACAGGATATATCGGATCACATACAGTAGTACAGTTGATACAGCGAGGTTTTCGGGTTGTTGTGCTGGATAATTTGTGTAACAGTAACCGCAAAGTGCTGGATCGCATAGAGCAGATTTGTGGAGAGCGTCCTTGTTTTGTCGAGGGTGATATTCGGGATAGGCAAGCATTACAAAAGTTGTTTAGCGATCACGCTATCAGTGCTGTGATCCATTTTGCTGGTCTGAAAGCAGTAGGTGAAGGTGAAGCTGAACCTTTCAAATATTATGAAAACAATGTTTCAGGCAGCCTTGTTTTGTTTCAGGAAATGGCAGCAGCAGGCGTGTTTACCTTGATTTTTTCTTCATCTGCCACAGTTTATGGTGATCCGGGCTATTCGCGTTTTATCGAGAGTACGCCTCTTTCCCCGGTTAACGTTTATGGCCGTACCAAATGGTTGGTTGAAGATGTTCTGCGGGATGCAAAAAAGGCGCAGCCGTTATGGAATGTGGCGCTTTTGCGTTATTTTAATCCGGTGGGAGCGCATGCGTCAGGTCTAATAGGAGAGGACCCGACGGGTGTTCCCAATAATCTGATGCCATTTGTTTCCCAGGTTGCAGTTGGGAAGCGCGATGTATTATCGGTATTCGGAAATGATTATCCGACAGTGGATGGGACGGGTGTCCGTGATTATATTCATGTGGAAGATTTGGCGAGCGCTCATTTGGCGGCGCTGGATAAATTGCAGGAAAGCAGCGAATCTTTTGTTACTGTCAATATTGGAACAGGGCGGCCATATAGTGTTCTTGAAATGATAAGCGCATTTGAAAAGGCATCAGGCAGACCCGTTCCCTATCGGATTGTTCCCAGACGGCCTGGGGATATAGCCGAGTGTTATGCGGACCCTGCACTGGCAAAAGAATTATTGGGTTGGCAGGCTAAATATGATATTGACCGCATGTGCGAAGATGCATGGCGCTGGCAGAAAAATAATCCGAATGGTTATATATAGGACGAACAACCTACACATCTGGTAATTGTTTTAATATAAAAGCAATGTTGCTTATATTAAGCATATTCCCGATCCAACAGAAAATTTGTCAGCAGGAAAACTGGTAAACAGATGCCAATATAGGCACAAAAAGAGGGCGATAAAACGGGTTTGCGGCAGTATTACTTTTTCTTTGTGTGTGTCTCATTCAGAACTTTTTTGTAGACATCCAGATTGCCCTTTGCCATAGCTTCCACAGAAAACGCTGACATGATACGCTTTCTGCCTGCTGCGCCGAGTTTATGACGCAAGCTGGTGTCTTCTATCAATCGCCGGAGTGCAGCAGTTAGGGAAACGGCGTCGCCTGGATCGATCAGAATGCCGGTAACGCCATCCTGGACGGCTTCGGGAAGACCACCTGCACGGGTCGTCACGATTGGCACGGCTGCCGCTGAAGCCTGTAATAGCGAGACACCAAGTCCTTCCATGTCTGCCGGGTGTGCGAGAATGTCCAGTCCACCCAGCCATTTGGGGAGGTCTGTTCGGAATCCTGCGAATTGGATGACGTTTTCCAGTTTTTTTTGCTGGACGATGGTTTTCAGTGGTGACAGGAGCGGACCCTGACCAAAACAGATGACGCGAATTTGGGGATAATCTTTGCTTAGGATTTCAATAGCGTCGATCAGGTAGTGGTGCCCCTTTCTGGGAATGAGTTGCGCTACTATTCCGATTACCAGCGCATTTTCAGGCAGGCGAAATTCTTTTGACATGAGTGTGCGATCCACCGGTTGCAGATAAGGCGTCGGATCTACCGCGCTGCGCACACAGGTTATTTTTTGGGAGGGAACGCCTTCTGAAATCAGAACCTGACGGATGGCTTCCGATATCGTAATGATGTGGTCATAAAGACGGTATTTGAGGGAGACAAACCAGTGCGGTTCGGGATTGTCGACTCTTCTGGAGAGGATGCACGGGGTATGCGTTATTTTTGCAGCGATGCCTCCCCAGATGTCTGCGCCGCGGCGACTGTGGAGATGGATCATATCGGGACGGTATTTTCGGATGATATTAACAAGCCGCCATGTCATGCCTATGTCAGCATCTCCTTTCATGGGTATTTCGCAAACTTCGGCATAACCGGAAACGTGCTGCGCAAGGTCGGTTTTTTGAGGGCAAGCCAGAATATTTTCGATGCCTGATTCGGATAATCCTTTGATAATGTAGGCGACTTGGCGTGCGCCTCCATAAAAATGTTTGCCGGATTCCACGTGCAAGATTTTCATGGCGTATTTTTTAACATTAAATCAAGTTCAGCCATAATGCGTTCAGGGGTAATGCTTCTTAAGCAGTCAAACTTGCCATGACAGAACGGTTTTCTTTTGCAGGGAGAACAGGAAAGTCCTAGCCAGATGACCTTGGCGTTTTGACGCATCGTGTTGGTATAGGGGCATGTTGAGCCGAAAATGGCAATGGTTGGGACGCCAAAGGCAATGCCCATGTGAGTCAGGCCTGTGTCAACGCCGATTAATGCGCCAGCATGACGGACAATGGTAACAGCTTGTGCCAAACTGGTTTGTCCGGCCAGGTTGATGATATCCGGTGCGCCTGATTGTATCGCTTCGGCCGCTTTTTGATCAGCCGGACCGCCTAGTAACACGGGAGTGAGGCCCGTCTTTTCCTTGACGATTGATGCGAGAGATTGCCATGCATCGGGAAACCAGTGTTTTTGAGGTCTGGTGGTAAAAGCGGCAAAAACAGCATATTGTCTGGGAAATAAATCATGTGCGGCTAGTTTTTTTAGTGCTTGTGTTTCTGATGATTCATTGATGGAAAGAGTGGGAATGAAGTTTTCATGATCCAGATTCAGTTGTTCAGCAAGATAGAGATATTCCGAGCTGATGCGTTCAGGTTGCCCACCCCGGGGGATGACCTGGTTCATCAACCATTGACTGCCTTCGCGTGATCCCAGACCGATCCGGCGTGGTGCTCCGCTCATCCATGCGAAAATGCCGCTTTTTAAAAGTCCCTGCAGATCAATGACCACATCAAAATGCTGGTTTTTCAGTTTTTTTCCAAAGGCGTGAATTCGCCGGAAAACTTCCAGTTTCCGGTTGTTCTTCCACAGGGATTTCCATTCTGTGGTTGGTATGATGATACATTCATCAATGTAAGGCGAATCAGTGAGCAGCGTTTCATTTCCCTTATCCACCAGCCAGGAAACATGTGCATCCGGATAGGTTTCTTTCAGCGCTTTGGCAAATGGGGATGCAAAGACAATGTCTCCGATTGCAGACGTGCGTACAATGAGTACCTTGTTCAATGTGTTCTCATCCAATTTTGAGTTGCTCACGGGGCTTTCGATACCGACTGGGTTTTTTCCATCGTATCAGCGTTTTTTATTTCTTTTTTCTTTTTTGCTTGAAAGGGATGCCGAAAATCCTGAAAGTTCGATAACTTCTCAATTGGGAAGTTTTTTTCAAAAAAATAAGATTCGTCAAGGTGACAGGAATTCTTGAAAGTTGCCATAGAAAACGATGCTTTCGATAAGTTTTTTCAAAATCAGCAAAGGGGGTTAATTTCAGATATTTGAAGTATTCATCAGCAAAAGTTGAATTTTTATAGGGCAGCCACGGTTTTTTGTCACCGATGTAGTGCAGAATATGTGCATCATGCAGCCGCGAAAATTTCATGTTATCCGGAAGACGTCCAATCTGTCCATTCCATACAGGTGAAATATATCCAATATGGCCTTGCAGTACGGCCGCAATGACATCCTGATCATGCCATACAATATGATTGCGGTTATCGAGGGTATATCGAATGAATTTTTCATGAATACCGTCCTCACGCATTTTTCTGCTGTTCATGAGCAGGACGCCGGAATTGATATATCGTTTTGTTCCAAGGCGTTTTGCGTTTCCACGTGAATCAATATCGCGAACACCAAGTACATAATTATTTTCTAGATTCATGGAATATAGTTCGGCCAGGCTGTTCCTGACAATGATGTCACAATCGAGGTAGATGATCCGGTCTTCATTTGGTATCAGTTCGGGTATGAAGAGCCTGAAATAGGCTTCAATCGTGATCCGGTCTTTTTTGCTTAGCGGAAAAATTTCAAGAGTTTTATCTTTGATCGGAATATATTCCATTTCGAAATCTGCAATGGATCTGAGCTGGTGCAGTATTTGCTGGTCTGATTCCGTAAAGGCGTTTCCAAGTATGTAAAATCGAATGGAATCTGTCGGAGCCTTGTTTTTCAGAATGGAAGCCATCGTGACAGACAGATGTTGGAGGTAATTTCTGTCGCTGGCGAGACAAATAGAGATGGTCATTTTCTGTTTGATATTGGTAAGAGATATATTTTTTGAACGGCAACGAAAGATAGTTTATGTAGCGCTCTTACCAATCTTCTGTCAGGTCAAGCAAAGGCGATTTCCTTTTTCTCTTGAATTTGATGATGCCGAGAATCTGGATGGTTTGATAGGTTCCGTGCCTGGAGTTTCTTTTTGAATAAACAAACTTTAACAGGTTAGAAGGTATTTTGGAGATGTGCCAGAAAAAACGGCGGAACCGGTAGGTTTTTTCAGCATCAGAAAATGGAGTCAGTCGTAAATAGTTAAAATAAATGCTGGCCATGATTGATCTTTTATTAGGCAGCCATGGTTTTCTGTGACTGATGTAATGCAAGACTGCTGCATGGTGAAGCCGGGATAGTTCTTGACGAACAGGAAGACGGGCAACCTGTCCATTCCATGTATCGGGAATATATCGGATATGATCCTTCAGTACGGCGGCAATCACGTCCTGATCGTGCATTTCAATGTTGTTTTGATGGACAGTAATGTAATCGATAAATTTCTCAATGATGCGGCCTTCCCGCATTTTTTTGCTGTTCATGAGCAGGACGCCTGCATTAATATATCTTGGCGTATGAAGGCGTTTTGCATGTCTTCTTGAATCAATATCCCGTACGCCCATAATATAGCCTTCTCCAGGATCTATTGAATAGAGCTTGGCAAGGCTGTTCTGGACAATAATATCGCAATCCAGATAGATAATACGATCTTCATGGGGAATCAATTCCGGAATCAGGAGACGGAAATAAGTTTCTATTGAAACCCTGTCTTTCTTTTTCAGCGGGAATAAGTTAAGTACTTTATCCTGGACATTGATGTATTCAATTTCAAAATCCGCAATGGATTTTAATTGACTGAGAAGCTGACGATCCGAATCTGAAAAAGTGTTTTCCAGAATATAGAACCGTATATCATCAGAAGCAGCTTTATTTTTGAGGATGGACGCCATAGTGACGGCCAAAGGCTGCAGGTAGTTTTTGTCAGCTGCAAGGCAAATCGGAATGACGGTTTTTTCTTTTTGTTCCATTTGTTGCGTCATTTTCTATTGGTTTCCATATGAGTTAAAACATGATGAAATGAAATTGTAATACTAAAAAATGAATGAATGCGTATAACACGCATGCAAGCGCAGATGGGATTTGAAAGGGATAAATCAATTATCGCCGAAGAGATCGCGGCTGTAGACTTTATTTTCCACATCACGGATTTCGTCGGTGACGCGATTGGCAACGATAACATCTGCTTCTTTTTTGAAGGCACTCAGATCATTGACAACACGGGAGTTGAAGAAATGGGATTCCTGCAAAACGGGTTCATAGACAATGACTTCGACGCCTTTCGCTTTAATGCGTTTCATAACGCCCTGAATACTGGATGAGCGGAAGTTGTCGGAACCTGCTTTCATCACCAGGCGGTAAATGCCGACAATGCCAGGTTTTTGTTTGATAATGCTGTCTGCTATGAAATCTTTGCGGGTCCGGTTCGATTCAATGATGGCTTGAATTAGATTTTGGGGAACCTGATGGTAATTGGCCAGGAGCTGTTTGGTGTCTTTGGGAAGGCAGTAGCCGCCATAACCGAATGAGGGATTATTATAGTGGTTGCCGATTCGGGGATCGAGGACAACACCTTCAATGATTTGTCGCGAATCCATTCCAAAGGAAGCCGCATAGGTATCCAGTTCGTTGAAGTAGGCTACACGCATGGCCAGATAGGTATTGGCAAAGAGTTTGATGGCTTCGGCTTCTGTCGGATGAGTAAGGATGACTGGAATATTTTTGGCCAGAGCGCCTTCCTTAAGCATGTCGGCGAAGATCGCCGCACGTTCCGAGTGTTCGCCCACGACAATGCGGGAGGGGTAGAGATTGTCGTAGAGAGCCTTGCCTTCACGCAGAAATTCGGGCGAGAAAATCAGGTTATCACAGGATAGCTCGGCACGCATTCTGGTTGTAAACCCGACAGGTACGGTCGATTTGATGACGATGAGGGCATCCCGGCAGAAATACATGGCATCACGTATGACTGTTTCCACGGAATGCGTGTTGAAGTAATTGGTTTCCGGATCATAGTCTGTTGGGGTGGCAATGATCACATAGTCAGCGTTTTGATAGGCGTCTGCTTTATCAAGGGTGGCACGAAGATTCAGTTTCTTGTTTTTCAGATAGTCTTCAATTTCCGCATCAACGATCGACGATTCACGCCGATTGAGTCTATCCACTTTTTCGGCAATGACATCAAGAATAACGACTTCGTGATTCTGTGCAAGAAGAATCGCATTGGACAAGCCAACGAACCCTATGCCGACAATGGTGATTTTTACTGGTGGATGCATGTGTGACTAGTGGGTAAATTTGTAAATTGGTTTTGATGAATGACTTTTACGGAATGAAATGCGGTCTGCAATAAAACGCAAGGTTTCCTAAGTGAAACAGGTTATTAGATATTTGCTTTTTTGAAAAGTCATATTGGTGTGTTATGAACGTGACATGACAAGATGGCATTATAGTCGTTTCTTTTCAACAGGTCTGATTTCGTGTGATCATGATTGCGCAAGTAGGCTGTTGTCGAATTTTGTAATGTCGCTTTGATGCAGGAGCGTTTCTTTGCTTTAAGAGACAAAAATTGATTTTTTCATTTGGGGAGTTACATCAAAATGACGTCATACTGGTCCTGCGAAAAAGCACTTTCCACTTGCAATGAAATTGGTTTGCCGATTGTGTCGCCGAGTGTGGCGAGATATTGGGACTCTTCTTCTAAGAACATGTCAATGACAATTTGAGAAGCCAGTATGCGGAATTCTCTGGGACTGAAACGTTTGGCTTCGTTTTGGATGTCCCGCATGATTTCATAGCAGACGGTTCGAGGTGTTTTTACCTGCCCGCGTCCGTGACAAATGGGGCAGGATTCGCAAAGAAGGTGTGCCAGTGATTCGCGGGTTCGCTTTCGGGTCATTTCAACCAGGCCAAGTGCGGAAAATTCACTGACAGATACTTTGGTCCGGTCATTTGTCAGTGTTTTTTTTAATTCTTCCAGGACAGCGCTTTGGTGTTCCGAACTGTCCATATCAATGAAGTCGAGGATAATGATGCCGCCCAGATTACGCAGACGGAGTTGCCGCGCAATAGCATGAGCGGCTTCCAGATTCGTTTTGAAAATGGTGTCATCGAAATTGCGGCCACCGACGAAGCCGCCTGTATTGACATCAATTGTTGTCATGGCTTCCGTCTGGTCAATGATCAGGTAGCCGCCTGATTTTAGATCGACCCGTTTTGCGAGCGCCAGCTGTATTTCATCTTCTACGCCATATAAGTCAAAGAGCGAGCGTTCGCCTTCATAATATGTCAGCTTTTCCAGAATGTCCGGCGTGTAGTTGCCGGCAAATTCCCGCAGGTGAAGATAGTCTTCGTATGAGTCGATCTGGATATGGCCTGTTTTTTCATGGGCAAAATCGCGAAATACCCGCTGGGCGAGGCTGAGATCCTGATACAAAAGGCAGGGTGACGCGCTTTTGTAGGCCATACCCTTAATTGAGCCCCAAAGTTTTCGTAGAAAATCGATGTCATTTTTCAAGTCTTCTTCAAGGGCGATTTCAGCTATTGTGCGAACAATGTAGCCGCCTGTCTCATCTTCGGGCAACAGGCTTTGCACGCGACTTCGCAGGAGCTCACGCTCTGTTTCGTCAAGGATACGCTGTGAGATGCCGATGTGTGCTTCCTGCGGTAAGTAAACCAGCATGCGTCCGGCAATGGATATTTGTGTAGAAAGTCGGGCACCTTTTGTGCCGAGCGGGTCTTTGATTACCCGGACCATGATGGATTGGCCATCAGTCAGCATTTTTTCGATGGGGAGCGGTTTTTCAGGTGAGCCGCCATTGTGGTGCGCTTCCCAGATGTCAGCGATGTGAAGAAAGGCCGCGCGTTCCAGCCCTATGTCGATAAAAGCGGATTGCATGCCTGGCAGGACACGCACGACTTTTCCCAAGTATACGTTACCGGCCAATCCTCTTGTTTGTGTCCGTTCGATATGGAGTTCCTGCGTGACGCCCTGCGCAACGACAGCGATACGTGTTTCCTGAGGTGTAATATTGATCAGAATGTCTTCGGTCATGGGATATCAACGCCTGCTTTCCGTAGCAGTTTGGTCGTTTCGTAAAGGGGAAGACCGACAATTCCTGAATAGCTGCCGGAGATGTTCGTAATGAATTTTGCCGCCATACCTTGTATGCCGTAGCCGCCTGCCTTGTCGTATGGCTCAAGCGTATCACAGTAATGGTTGATGATTTCGTCAGATAATGATGCAAAAGTCACTTCTGATTCCTGTAGTGCTTGCAGCAATGTACTTTCTTTTTTGACGGTTACACAGGTGAGGACTTTGTGTGTTTTGCCGGAGAGTTCCCGCAAGATAGCAATGGCTTCCTGTTTGTTTTTGGGCTTGCCCAGGATTTTATTATTGAGTACAACCGTCGTATCGGCAGTTAGAACCGGTCTGGGAGGTAAGTGTCGTTGTTCGAGGGAATACCAGGCGAAATCGGCTTTTTCTTTGGATATTCGTTTCACATAATCTTGCGGCAGTTCACCTGGGAGCGTGTTTTCATTTACGGCATCGGGATATTCCGGGTTTTGGGACTGTAATAACAGCAGTTCAAAATCAATACCGATCTGGCGCAATAACTCGCGGCGGCGGGGGCTTTTTGATGCAAGATAAATTTTTCTGTCTGGTTGCCGCATGTTTGAGTCAGTTCCTGTGATAAGGGTGTTTTTGGATGATGGACCAGGCCCGGTATAGTTGTTCGGCAAGCAATACACGTACCATACCGTGAGGCAAAGTCATGCTGGAAAGACGGATGAGGTCATCCGCTTCTTTTTTAAATTCATTGCTCAGACCGTCTGCGCCGCCGATAACGAAAGCAACATCACGTCCTTCCTGTTGCCATTTTTCCAGTTCCTGGGCCAGTTGCATGGTTGTCATTTCTTTTCCGTGCTCGTCAAGAGCGACAATGCGTGCGTTTTTGGGAAGTGCTGTTTTTATCCGCGTCTGTTCATTGGCGATAACGATTTCAGTTGATCGGCTGGCAGTACGTTCAGCAGGCTTGATTTCTTTCAGGTTAAGTTTGCATTCTGCCGGCATCCGTTTTGCGTATTCTTCATATCCGTTTTTAACCCAATCCGGCATTTTGTTCCCGACAGCAATAATAAACAATTGCATGAATTGGTTACTCCGATGACTTCTTTCTTGTTCCGGTTTTTTGAGAGGCCGCTGTGGGGCGTTTAATGGTTTTTTTTCCGGCTGGCGCAGGTTTGGGTGAAGCTGAAGCTTTCTTTGAGGTTGCCTTGGGTTTTGCAACGCTCTCCGGTTCTTTTTTTGCAGGAGTGGCTCGTTTTTTGGGAGCGGCTGCTTTTTCCGCCGGTTTTGCAGCCGTTACTGCGCGTTTTGTTGTTTTGGGTTTTGCTGGTTGTTTGACCTTATCCAGGTCAATCTGTTTTCCACCCCATATTTCTTCAAGCTGGTAATAGGCTCGGATGGGAGGCTGCATGATGTGGACGATCATCTCTCCCAGATCAACGAGAACCCATTCTCCAGTGTCTTGGCCTTCCATTCCCACGACAACTCCTCCAGCTTGGCGAACCTTGTCTCGAACAGATGCCGCGAGCGCTTTGGTTTGACGGTTTGACGTGCCTGATGCGATGATTAGCCTATCAAACATGCTGGTGAGTTTGCTGGTGTCGAATAATACGATGTCGGCTGCTTTAACATCTTCAAGCGCTTCAATGACAACAGTTTGCAGTTTTTTAATATCCATTTAATTCCTGTAAAGATTGTTTTTTTTAATATAGTCTAGCACCTTGGGTGGTATGAGCGAATGAGATGTGTTTGAATGTTGTAAGTTTTTTCTGATTTCTGTCGCAGAAATGTCAATGCTGGTTTCATTAGCAAGGTAAGTCAGGCCATGCGAGGTATTTCTGATTTCCTGAGATGAGGCTATGCGGTGGTAAAAAACGTCGCGTATTTCTGCGGGGAGAATGGATGATTCAACAGAATAGCCGGGACGGGAAGCCACAGCAATGTGGGCGAACTGGAAGAGTTGTTTCCATTCGTGCCAAGTATTGAGGTTGAGCAACTGATCTGAGCCGAGGATGAAAACAAGGGAACCCTTGTTGCCGGTTTCCTGCCGTATGGCACGTAAGGTATCGATGGTGTAACTTGGGCCGGTCCGTTCGATTTCCTGAGTATCAATCGTGGTGGAAAGTGGTGTCGGATCGAATGCCAGCCTGAGCATATCGATTCGTTGCTGAGGAGTGGCGTCCAGATGGTTTTTTTGCCAGGGATTACCGGCAGGAATGAGACGAAGCCGTGTCGTATGAAACAGGTTGCAAAAATATTCTGCTATTGCGATATGCCCCTTATGAACCGGGTCAAAACTGCCGCCTAGGAGAATTGTGCATTCAACTGACAAAAAGCCTCCTTTGAATGATACCCTTTCTTTCAATTTGCCGACGTGCAGATTTTCCGATCAGTCCATTTTTTTGGCAGAGGGTCTTTTCATGGCGCGCCAGCCGATATCCCGCCGGTATTGCATGCCTGCAAATCGGATATTCTCAATGGTATCGTATGCAATTTTCTGTGCCATACGCATGGTGTCAGCGAGACCAACAACGCAAAGCACCCTGCCCCCGGATGTCAGCAATTTATCCTTGACGAGTCTGGTGCCGGCCTGAAATACGATACAGTCTTCATTTTCCTTGGGGATACCGGTTATTTCCTTATCGATCACCGGTGTGTCGGGATAGCCTTCAGATGCCAAAACGACACCGAGAGCGGTGCGGCGATCCCATTGCAGTTCGATTTCATGAAGGGTTCCGTTGATAGCTTGCTCAATGGTATGAAGCAGGTCGCTTTTCAAACGGGCTATGATCGGTTGGGTTTCCGGGTCACCCATCCGGCAGTTAAATTCGAGCGTTTTAGGATTGCCGGCTTTGTCAATCATCAGCCCTGCATAGAGAAAACCGGTATAGATAATGCCGTCTTTGGCCATGCCGTTAACGGTTGGTGCAATGATTTCACGTAAAATACGGGCGTGCAATGCTGGCGTAATGACAGGAGCGGGAGAATAGGCTCCCATTCCGCCGGTGTTAGGTCCTAGGTCCTGGTCTTTTAGCCGTTTGTGATCCTGGCTGGTTGCCAGCGGCAGGATATTTTTCCCATCGACCATGACGATAAAGCTGGCTTCTTCACCTTCCAAATATTCTTCAATAACGACTCTTGCACCGGCTTCGCCAAATTTATTGTCTGATAACATCATGTCGACAGCCTGATGTGCTTCATCTGGCGTCATGGCGACAATAACGCCTTTGCCGGATGCCAGCCCATCTGCTTTGATGACAATTGGAACGCCTTTTTCCTGAATATACCGGTGTGCTTTTTCAGGATCGGTAAATGTCTGGTAATCCGCAGTCGGTATGCCGTGACGCATCATGAAAGCTTTGGCAAAATCCTTGGAACTTTCCAGTTGCGCGGCTTCTTTTGTCGGGCCAAAAATCTTCAAACCGGCTGCACGGAAAATATTGACAATGCCGTCAGCCAGAGGCGCTTCCGGTCCAACAACCGTCAAACCGATGTTTTCCTGTAAGGCAAATTCAGCGAGTTTTTTCGGATCAGTGATGTCGATATTTTCCATTTGCGGATGACGGGCTGTTCCACCATTGCCTGGGGCGACAAATATGACCTGCGTCCGTCCGGATTGGGCCAGTTTCCATGCCAAGGCATGTTCACGGCCGCCTGAACCAATTACCAGAATTTTCATCAGTTTTTATTGTTTCAAGGGTTAAGAAGTGTTCTTATTCATTTTCAACAACAGCATTGGTATAAACTTCCTGCACATCATCAATATTTTCAAGCGCATCCAGGAGTTTTTGCATTTTAGCCGCATCTTCTCCAGAAAAATCAATTTCGGTTTCAGGCCGCATGATGATTTCAGCCACTTCCGGTTTGAATCCGGCTTTTTCCAGCGTTTCTTTTACCTGAGCGAAATCGGCTGGCGCGCAAAGGACTTCAATACCGCCTTCTTCATCCGTAATGACATCTTCCGCGCCTGCTTCAAGCGCGGCTTCCATTAGTGCATTTTCATCCGTTCCAGGCGCAAAGAACAATTGTCCACAGTGCTTGAAGAGATAGGAAACGGAACCTTCCGTTCCCATATTGCCGCCGAACTTATTAAATGCGTGACGTACATCAGCAACGGTTCTGACCCGGTTATCCGTCATACAGTCGACAATAATGGCTGCGCCGTTGATGCCGTATCCTTCGTAGCGGACTTCTTCGTAATTGACACCTTCCAGATTGCCGCTGCCGCGCGCGATAGCCCGATTGACATTTTCTTTTGGCATATTGGCATCAGCGGCTTTGTCTACAGCAAGCCTCAGCCGGGGATTGGAAGCCGGATCACCTCCCCCCATTCGGGCGGCAACGGTGATTTCCTTGATAACGCGTGTCCAGATTTTGCCGCGCTTTGCATCGGCGGCCGCTTTTTTATGTTTAATATTTGCCCATTTACTGTGGCCTGCCATTGTTCTTCTTTCGTTGAAATATTCGCTGTAATCGGGTTGGAATTTTTAACATAATGCCATATCAGTCTATTTTATAAAAGAATAGGCTATCAGTTATCATTTAACCCGTAAAAGATTTCAACATTAACTTTGAAATGACGAGAATGGATATGACCGGTATGACGAACCGTTTTCCTCGATTGCTGGCGGATATTGGTGGCACGAATGCGCGTTTTGCGATCGAAACCGCGCCTGGTTGCATCGAGGCAATGTTGATTTACCCAAATCGCTCGTTTTTCGGTTTAAAAGAGGCTATGGAAACATTCCTCTCGCAGCCTCAATCAGTTGATGCCGGTTCTAAAAAGATACGCCATGCCGCGATAGCTATTGCCAATCCTATTACAGGAGATAGGGTTAAGATGACCAACTCGGAGTGGACGTTTTCAATTGAAGATGTCCGTAAAAGATTCGGTCTGGAAACGTTGCTGTTTGTTAATGATTTTACGGCGCTGGCAATGGCTTTGCCGTTTGTGGGGCCTGAGTCGCTTAGGCAACTGGGTGGCCAGGCGCCGGTTGAGAACCGGCCGATTGGCTTATTGGGAGCAGGTACCGGCCTGGGTGTTTCGGGTTTGATTCCATCAAATGGGGACTGGATTCCGCTTGAAACCGAAGGGGGGCATGCCACTTTTTCACCTTTCAGTGAACGGGAAATGGAGCTGTTGCGTCTTGCGAAAAAGCAGTTTCCGCATGTATCAGCCGAACGCTTTTTGTCCGGGATGGGTCTGGAACTGATTTATCGTCTGATCA
This sequence comes from Betaproteobacteria bacterium, assembly GCA_009783065.1. The sequence continues at coordinate 32,250 of WRHV01000007.1, forward strand.
TGGAGAGCCGAGGCAAGGAAGCAGAGCCGCTTCGTGCATCGGATATTACGGCGCGGGCGTTGCAAGGAGAGTGTGCCTGGTGTGATGAAGTGGTGGAGACTTTTTGCCAGATGCTGGGGACGGCAGCCGGCAATCTGGCGTTAACACTGGGCGCGCGAGGTGGCATTTATATCGGTGGCGGTATTGTGCCGCGTCTGGAAGACCGTTTTTTTACTTCAGGATTCAGGCAGCGTTTTGAGGAAAAAGGCCGTTTTTCATCTTACCTGTCAAAAATTCCCGTGTATGTCGTGCTGGATACGTATGCTGCATTGGCAGGTGTCTCAATCATGCTGGCGCGGCATCTTGGCTAATCTCCAAGGAGATTCCCGTGTTGTGAAGGCCGGAGAGGCCCTCTACGTGGGCGGACTCGTCCGTATGAGGGCCTGTTTTGCGCGGCAGCGGTGGTAGGGAGGATTGCTTTTCGGGAACTTAGAATGAATCAGCACCTCGGATGAGAGTCCGGTTTTTTTGAGGATTGGGCTGGTTTTTTTTCTGTGCCAGTTTTCATCGCCGTCCTAATCCGCGAGGCATCGGAAATGACAGGTTTTCGGTTATGCCGTCCAGTTCTTCTATCGTGGTAAAACCGTGGTGTTGCAGTTTTTGGATGACTTCCTGTATGAGAATTTCCGGCGCAGATGCGCCGGCTGTTAAGCCTACCGCTGTATGTCCTTTTAGCCATTGCGGGTCGATTTCAGAGGCATTGTCAACCATGTGGGCTGCAACCCCTTTTCTTTCCGCTACTTCTTTTAGCCGGTTGGAGTTGGAGCTGCTGGGGCTACCGACGACGATGATCAGGGTTGCCAGGTCGGCGAGCTGCTTGACTGCTTCCTGGCGGTTGGTTGTGGCATAGCAGATGTCCGCTTTTTGGGGTTCGGCAATGGCGGGAAAGCGGGTTTTGAGGGCTGCGATGATGTCAGTTGTGTCGTCAACAGAGAGCGTTGTTTGTGTGACGTAGGCAAGCTGCTCTGGATTTTTGACTTTGAGCCGATTGACGTCTTCAACGTTTTCAACGAGGTACATGCCTGTTTCCGATTGGCCCATTGTGCCTTCCACTTCCGGATGGCCGCTGTGCCCGATTACGATGATTTCCCGTCCTTCCTGATGCATGAGGGAGACTTCCATGTGTACTTTGGTTACCAGGGGACAGGTGGCGTCAAAGATGCGGAAACCGCGTTTTTGGGCTTCCTGTCCGATGGCTTTTGAAACGCCGTGCGCTGAGAAAATGAGTGTGCTGCCGTCCGGTATTTCATCTAAGTTTTCAATGAATCTGGCGCCTTTTTGCCGAAGGTTGTTGACGACGTGCGTGTTGTGAACGATTTCATGACGTACGTAGATGGGGTGTTCAAAGAGCGATAGAGCGCGTTCAACGGTGGCAATGGCCCGATGCACGCCGGCGCAAAATCCCCTTGGTTGCGCTAAAAGCAATTTTTTGTTCATGATTTTTTATAACGAAAACAGATAATGTGGAATTTTCTTTTGGGAAACCACTTATAATAACAAACGCATTTTTCAGGCTGACGATAGGATAAATACAACATGCCGAATGTTTTTGCGGTTGAGATAGTATCCTAACAGATAAGGGGAGGAGTAGTTATGGCAATTACAGATTGGCCGATCGACGAAAGACCTCGGGAGAGATTGCTAAATGAGGGCCCCAGGCATTTGTCCGATGCCGAATTACTGGCGATTTTTTTGCGAATCGGTTCTCATGGTAAAAGTGCGGTGGATTTGGCGCGAGAGGTCATGAAGCATTTCGGTTCGCTTAACGGGCTTTTTTCTGCGAGATTATCGGATTTTAAGAGTGTTAACGGAATCGGGCCGGCCAAGTATGCCCAGCTTCAGGCTATTTTGGAATTGTCGCGGCGCCTATTGTTTGAAGATTTAGAGACTGGTGTTGTACTGAGTTCGCCGAAGTCGGTAAAGGATTATCTTCATTTGTCATTGTGCGGCCGTTCTCAGGAGACTTTTGTCGCGTTATTTTTGGATGTTAAGAACCGGCTTATTGAGAGTGTGGAGCTTTTTCAGGGGACATTGTCGCATACGAGCGTGTATCCCAGAGAATTGATCAAGGCCGCATTGAGCCGGAATGCGGCGAGTGTTATTTTGGCGCATAACCACCCGACCGGAACAGTGGAGCCCAGTGAAGCGGACAAAGAGCTGACAAGCATACTCAAGGAGGCGCTTGATATGGTTGAAGTCCGTCTTCTGGATCATTTTGTTGTTGCTGCGGGCGCTGACGTTTATTCTTTTGCCGAGCATGGTCTTTTGTAAGTGAGGCCGATATAGATGTGTTTGTAATGGCGTGATGAAAAGAGACGCGTTTTAATAGCGCGTCTCTTTTTTGATTGGGTTTCCGGTCTGGATTAGGAAACGCCTGGATACTTTAGACCGTTAATTTGAGCAGTTCGATGTCGAAGATCAGATCGGCATGAGGCGGGATGACATCCCCCGCGCCTTGAGGACCATATGCCATGTTGGAGGGGATACGGAGTGTCCGTTTTCCGCCTTCACGCATGCCTTGCAGCCCTTCATCCCATCCGCGAATGACATAGCCTTTTCCCAATGGGAAAACAAGCGGTTCATTGCGTTCTCTGCTGCAATCTATTTTTTGGCCGGCGGAGCCGTCAGGGTTTTGAAGCCAGCCGGTATAGTGCACTTCGACAGAAGCGGCTTTTGTGCCGGTTTCAGCGCCTTTTCCGACGACTTCATCATGGTATTCCAGGCCATTGGCCATTTGGATGAAAGACATTTTGTTTCCTTTCGGTTTGTTTTTTGGGAATGTGAATAGTGATGCTGTTGTTAGTGAAAATGCTCTATTTTGAATGATAGTCTTTTTCTTCGTGATTTATGCCATGATGTTGTTTTTTAGAAAACAATAATTTCTTTTTAGAGATGAATGGAGTGTGTTAATGGCTGTCGGACTCATCATTATCGGCGATGAAATTATGTCAGGAAAACGTAGTGACAGACATTTTCCGGCGGTCATTGAGATATTGCGAAAACGGGGTATGCAACTGAATTGGGCGGCGTACTTGAACGATGATCCAAAGCGCATTACGACCGTGTTGCGGCGCAGCTTTGCGATGCCTGATATTGTTTTTTGCTGTGGCGGTATCGGGGCGACGCCTGATGATCATACGCGCAGATGCGCTGCTGAAGCGTTGAATGTACCGCTGGTTTTGCATCCGCAAGCTAGGGAAAAAATATATGAGCGAATCCGGGATTTTGCCGTGCAGCATGGACGTCCTGTTAATTATGCCGCGCCGGATAATTTGCAGCGTTTGAAGATGGGTGAATTTCCCGAAGGGGCAAAGATTATTCCCAATCCGGTTAACAAGATTCCAGGGTTTTTTGTTGGGACGCATTATTTTTTCCCTGGTTTTCCGGAGATGGCTCATCCTATGATGGAATGGGTTTTGGAAACCTATCATCAGGCTGATTATGATCAGGTTCATGATGTGGAAAAATCCGTTACGGTTTATGGCGCAGTCGAAGCGATGATGACGCCTTTGATGGAAGAGATAGAACGCGATTTTGATCAGGTGAAGGTTTTTAGCCTTCCTCATATTGGAAGAGAGGGCGCGCGCAGTTATGTTGAGTTGGGTGTGAAGGGCGATAAAATTCAGGTGAGCGATGCGTTTGAGAGATTAGAGAGCGGATTACGGATGATCCATGTTGAATATGAGATTAATTCTTAGATTTGCACTAAAATGGTGCGGTTTGTTTTAAATGTTCCAAAATGGTGCGGATCAAAGTGTTTATGTTATTGACGTCAAAAAAAGATAGAGCGAAATGAAAATGAAGAAACTGGCATGATTTTTGCTCAATTACTATTTAAACATCATCCCGAATGGTTTGATGAACCAATAAAGTGCCGGGTTTTGAAGCCTTCATCCGGTTTTGAATTAATTGAGGAGATTGAATATGGCTAAAACGCCCGAACAGGTTATCGAGATGATCAAGGAAAATGAAGTCCGTTTTGTGGATTTTCGTTTTACGGATACACGGGGTAAGGAGCACCATGTTACGGTGCCGGTATCGGCTTTTGATCTGGATAGTTTTGAAAGGGGCCATGCTTTTGACGGTTCTTCTATTGCCGGCTGGAAGGGGATTGAGGCTTCGGATATGTTGCTGATGCCCGATTCGACGACTGCCAATATGGACCCCTTTATGGAAGATGCGACGCTTTTCATGCAGTGCGATGTGATTGAGCCTTCCGATGGAAAGGGATATGACCGTGATCCGCGTTCCATTGCCAAGCGGGCCGAAGCGCATCTGAGGTCGTCCGGTTTGGGGGATACGGCTTATTTTGGGCCGGAGCCGGAGTTTTTTATTTTTGATGGCGTGCGCTGGGGCGATGATATGTCCGGCTGCTTTTTTAAGATTGATTCGGATGAGGGCGCATGGTCCAGCGGCCGGAAGATGGAAGGCGGCAATATGGGACACCGTCCGAGGGTGAAAGGCGGCTATTTCCCGGTGCCGCCGGTGGATAGTTTTCATGATATGCGTGCTGAAATGTGCCTGCTTTTGGAGCAGATGGGTATTCCTGTTGAAGTGCATCATCATGAGGTGGCCGGCGCGGGTCAAAATGAGATTGGCACCCGTTTTTCGACATTGGTTGAACGGGCAGACTGGACGCAGAATCTGAAGTATATTGTCTGGAATGTGGCCCATACGTATGGCAAGACGGCGACCTTTATGCCGAAACCGATTGTCGGGGATAATGGTTCAGGTATGCATGTGCACCAGTCTATCTGGAAGAACGGACAAAATCTTTTTGCCGGTGACGGTTATGCGGGCCTTTCGGATTTTGCGCTGTATTATATGGGCGGCATTATCAAACATGCCCGTGCCTTGAATGCGATTACGAATCCCGGCACGAATTCCTATAAGCGGCTGGTTCCGGGTTTTGAGGCGCCGGTGAAGCTGGCTTATTCAGCCCGCAACCGTTCTGCTTCCATTCGCATTCCGCATGTCGCCAATCCGAAGGGACGCCGTATCGAGGCCCGTTTCCCAGACCCGCTTGCTAATCCGTACATCTGTTTTGCGGCCTTGATGATGGCCGGTTTGGATGGTGTGCAAAACCGGATACATCCGGGTGAGCCTGCGTCAAAAGATTTGTACCATTTGCCGCCGGAGGAAGATGCCATGATTCCAACGGTGTGTTCTTCATTGGAGCAGGCATTGGAAGCGCTGGATAATGACCGTGAGTTTCTGACTCGTGGCGGCGTGTTCAGCAATAATATGATTGATGCCTATATCGAATTGAAAATGCAGGAAGTGCAGCGTTTGCAAATGACGACGCATCCTGTGGAGTTTGATATGTACTATTCTTTGTAAAGGTAGTGGTATTGATGAAGTGAGACAGGTGGATTTCCAATGGGATTCCGCCTGTTTTTTTATCATGATCTGATGTTTCCATGAGTGTACGGACAGGACTTGATTTACTGGCGACAGCCGTGTTGATTTTGGATGAACATGGCAGGATCAGTTATGCAAATCCGGCGGCAGAGGATATGCTGGAAGTTTCCGTTAAGGTATTGCAAAGGCAAAAGCTGGAGGATGTTTTTGCCGATAGCCGCGAGCTGGAGGAAATCTGCGGGCAGATTTGGCGCAATGAGATAACGGAAAAGCGCCAAGAACTGGTTTTGGAGCGGGTGGGGCGGGTGCCTTTGCATGTTTATTGCACGGCATCCGCAGTTGCGTATCCTGATGTGTCCATCTTGATCGAGTTGCGGGAAAACGTCCGGCAGTTGCGGGTGGATCGTGAAGAACGTTTGTTTGACCAGAGCCAGGCAAACCGGGAATTGATTCGCAATTTGGCGCATGAGATCAAAAATCCGCTTGGCGGTATTCGCGGCGCAGCGCAGTTGCTGGAGATGGCGTTGCCGGAAAAGGATTTGAAGGAGTTTCAGGAATATACCCAGGTTATTATCAAGGAATCAGAGCGCCTTCAGGCATTGGTTGATCGTTTGCTGGTGCCGCACCGGCGTTTGCCTGTCATGGAAGATATGAATATTCATGAAATCTGTGAACGGGTGCGCAGCTTGATACTGGCTGAGTTTTCAGAGGGGCTGACGATCCGGCGTGATTATGATCTTTCCATTCCGGAATTTCCTGGCGATAAGGAACAGCTTATCCAGGTTGTGCTGAATGTGGCAAAGAATGCGGCTGTTGCGTTGACTGAGCGCATTGCGAACGGTGATGCCGAAATCGTGCTTAAAACCCGTGTGGCGCGGCAGATTACGATTGCGAAAGCGCGGTACAGACTGGCGCTGGTGTTGCATATTATTGATAACGGTCCGGGGATTGCACCGGATATGATTGAACGGATTTTTTATCCCTTGGTGAGTGGACATGAAGGCGGAAGCGGTTTGGGGCTGACCCTGGCGCAAACCTTTATACAGCAGCATCGGGGTGTGATTGAGTGTGAAAGCTGGCCGGGGCATACGGAATTTTTGATACGAATTCCGATATGGTAAGCAGGGATAGGTGATTGGAAGGCAGATATTTCTGTTTTGAAGAATGCGGGATGGAGTGCAAAGATGAAGCCGGTCTGGATAGTGGACGATGATGATTCAATACGGTGGGTGCTGGAGAAGGCGATTGACCGGGAGAATATGCCTTATCGGAGTTTTTCCAGCGCAGCGGATGTGCTGACGGCATTGGATGATGAACAGCCGCAAGTTTTGATTTCCGATATCCGCATGCCTGGCGCTTCCGGGCTGGAGTTGTTGCAGAAGGTTAAATCCCGTTTTCCGGCTATGCCGATTATTATCATGACGGCGCATTCAGACCTGGAGTCCGCTGTTTTTGCTTTTCAGGGCGGCGCTTTTGAGTATTTGTCCAAGCCTTTTGATATTAGCCAGGCTGTTGACCTGATCCGCCGGGCTATGAAGGAGAATGCGGGGGATCATTCGCAGGATCAGGTTGCTGCCGGAACACCGGAGATTCTTGGACAGGCGCCGGCAATGCAGGAGGTGTTTAGAGCCATCGGCAAGCTGTCGCATTCGAATGTGACGGTGCTGATTACAGGAGAGTCCGGAACAGGCAAGGAGTTGGTGGCAAGGGCATTGCATAAGCATAGCCTTCGGAAAAACCGGCCTTTTATTGCGCTGAATATGGCGGCTATCCCACGTGATTTACTGGAATCTGAACTTTTCGGCCATGAGAGAGGCGCTTTTACCGGCGCGCAGGGATTACGCAGGGGACGATTCGAGCAGGCTGAGGGCGGTACGCTTTTTTTGGATGAAATCGGTGATATGCCGCTGGATTTGCAGACACGGCTTTTACGGGTTTTGTCAGATGGATATTTTTGCCGGGTGGGCGGTAACCAGTCAATGAAGGCGGATGTCCGGATCATTGCGGCGACGCATCAGGATTTGGAACAACAAGTTAGGGATGGCCGGTTTAGGGAAGACCTTTTTCACAGGTTGAATGTGATACGTTTGCGTTTGCCGAGCCTTTCCGAGAGAAAAGAAGATATGCCGGTATTGATCCGGCATTTTCTGGCGCAAAGCGCCGGGCAGCTTGGGATGGAACCAAAGCGCCTGTCAGATGAGGCGCTGGATTTTCTGATGCAGTGCACGTTGCAGGGTAATGTCAGGCAATTGGAAAACCTGTGCTATTGGTTTACGGTGATGGTTCCGGGCCAGATCATCGATATTAAGGATATGCCGCAGGATTTGCTCCAACAGAATGCTTTACATCAAGTGACGTCGTCCGTGAAAACGGAGAGTGGGCAGGTTGCCATGCCTTCAGATTGGGAAGCATGGCTGGAAAAAATGATGTCGGAGATGCTGGCAAAAGGAGAGCGCGGTTTGATGGATCGATTGGGCAGCCGGTTTGAAACCGTGATGATCCGGACTGCCCTGCGTCATACCGGAGGACGGAAAAATGAAGCGGCGGGATTATTGGGCATCGGACGCAATACCATTACGCGAAAGATACAGGAACTCGGTATTTCGGAAACAGGCGACAATTGATCTGATTTGCAACCTGAAAATGGGCTGCGAGAATAAAAGCGCATTTCTTTTCGTGGCGTGCTGTCGGTATCCGTAGTAGTAACAAAAAGGAAAATGTCTTCTTTGTATGAAAAATGACCTGAAAAAAGTTTATTTTCTTATAACTTTCATTATAAAAACCTAAAAATAAGGTCAAAAACACATTTTTTTGCGCTAAATGCCATATAGGCTTTGACAGGAGAGCCGTATTCGCTTACATTTATGGCTGTGTTTAGAAAAGTTATTTCAATGATAACAAAAAAGACAACCTTCCTGTATTCTGTCCTCATTTCAGCTTGTTTGGGGCTATTTCTTGTCGGATTTTCTTCTCCTGCATGGAGTGCAGAGGAGGATGACAATATTCCTTTTTATGATTACGCGCAAAGAGCAACCGAGCTTGTCATGCAAGCCATGAGCGTTGTTGACGCGCGGTACAGGTATGGCGGCAGTGCTCCGGAAACAGGTATTGATTGCAGTGGATTGGTGCGTTACGTTTTCAAGAAGGCATGGGGCGCAGAGTTGCCGAGGACAGCCACGGCTATTAGTGAACTCGGCCAAAACATTGAAACGGAAGAGCTACAGCCGGGAGACTTGGTTTTTTACAATACCCGGAAGCGCAAATTTTCCCATGTAGGTATTTATTTGGGGGATAACCAGTTTGTGCATGCGCCGTCAAGAGGCGGAAAAGTCCGTGTTGAAAATATGGCGGGCCAGTATTGGCAAGTTCGTTTTAATGGTGCGCGCAGGATTACCGATCCGCAGAAAGAAAAAGTTGAAATAGAACACGTCATTCAAACCTTCCGCGACGATATCAAACCAAAAGCACTGGTGCGAAGTCATTAATTTTCTTTTCTTTTATTGGCGCTGACAATGGATAGCATAACGGCTTGTGCTGCCTGAATGCCGTCAATAGCGGATGACAGGATGCCGCCGGCATAGCCAGCGCCTTCTCCGGCGGGATAAAGTCCGGTGAGATTCATACTTTGCATGTGATCGGGATGACGTAAAATCCGGATGGGCGATGACGTGCGCGTTTCAATGCCGGTCAGTACGGCATCATGCATCGCGAAACCCGGAATCCAGCGTTCAAATGCGGGCAATGCTTCCCGGATGGCTTCAATCGCATAATCCGGCAAGGCGCTGCTTAAGTCACATGGCTTAACGCCAGGTTGATACGATGGGATGACACTGCCGAGTTGCGTAGAGGGTTTGCCGGTTAAGAAATCGCCCACAAGCTGGCAGGGAGCATCATAATTGCTGCCGCCCAATTCGAATGCCCGTTTTTCAAGCTCTCGTTGCAGGTTGATGCCGGCTAGCGGGTGCCCGGGGAAATCATCCGGGGAAATGCCTACGACAATCGCCGCATTGGCATTGCGTTCGTTTCTTGAGTATTGGCTCATGCCGTTTGTGACGATATGCCCGGCTTCAGATGCAGCCGCGACGACGGTGCCGCCAGGACACATGCAGAAACTGTAAACAGACCGGCCATTTTTACAATGATGAACGAGTTTATAGTCGGCTGCTCCCAGAAGCGAATTTCCGGCATGAGGCCCAAGCCGGCACTGATCAATGAGCGATTGCGGATGCTCTATCCTCAACCCGATAGAGAAAGGTTTGGGTTCAATGCTGATGCCACGCTCATAGAGCATCTGGAAAGTGTCGCGCGCACTGTGACCTACGGCTAGGATAACGTGCTCACTTTCGATGTGTGTACCGTCGGCGAGGATAACGCCACGTATTTTGTCGTTTTCGGTGATGAGATCATCTACCCGGCTTTCGAAATGAAATGTGCCGCCGAGTGATTGAATAGTCTGACGCATGTTTTCAATAATCTTGACCAGGCGAAATGTGCCGATGTGCGGTTTGGCTGCATACAGAATTTCCGGGGGGGCACCGGCCGCTACAAATTCAGTCAGGACTTTGCGGCCGTAATGCTTGGGATCTTTGATCTGGGTGTACAGTTTCCCGTCCGAGAAGGTACCGGCGCCTCCTTCGCCAAACTGGACATTGGATTCGGTATCTAGTTTGCGTGTGCGCCAGAAACCGAAAGTGTCCTTTGCCCTTTCACGAACCGGTTTTCCGCGTTCCAGGATAATGGGGTGAAAACCGCCCTGTGCCAGTATGAGTCCCGCAAAAAGGCCGCAAGGGCCACATCCGATGATGACGGGGCGTGAAGTTGGCGGTTCCGTGACGCGGGCAGCGAAACGGTACGTCATATCAGGCGCTGGCTTTACCTGTTTGTGGTTGCCTAAACGCGCTAGAACCGATGCCTGGTTTTCAACGGTAACATCAACCGTATAGATGAAAACAATGGCTGTTTTTTTTCTTGCGTCATGACTGCGGCGAAAGATCGTATAGGCTTTCAGTTCGTGATCCGCAATGCCCAACCGCTCAATAATCGCAGTTCGCAGCGCGTTTTCATGATGGTCGATCGGGAGACGGATTTCGGTTAATCGCAGCATAGGAAAAAAGGGATGAATGCCGGTCAGGTGAGCATGCACCAGATTTGCGGGAGGACTGCATATCGTAAGTATGATTGCATATTTTTGCCAGTTTTGTCTGCAATTTGTCTTTATCTATTTGTTTTGAATGATGCGGAATGCGGCAAACCATTCATACTCATGATCAGTACAGGCGTTTCTTTTACGACAGGCTATGTTTATATTCGGGTTGGCGTCATCTTATCATTGTCAGAGAGGCGTCTGTCGGCTTAAGATGATGAATCCGATACCCAATTCATATCATAGTCATGATCGCAAATGTTTTTAGCATAGCCGGTACTGATCCGACAGGCGGCGCCGGTATTCAGGCAGACCTTAAGACATTTTCAGCCTTGGGGACATATGGCATGGCAGCCATTACCGCTGTGGTGGCGCAAAATACCTTGGGCGTGCGTGCTTTCCAGTCGCTTGATCCTTCTTTTGTGGCAGACCAGATTGATGCCGTTTTTGATGATGTCAGGGTGGATGCCGTCAAGATCGGCATGGTGGCAACAGCGAGTATAGCCCAGGCGATAGCCGAGCGCCTGGCCCGGTACAAACCGGCCTTTATTGTGCTGGATCCGGTGATGGTTGCTAAAAGCGGTGATTTGCTTTTGCAGCCGGATGCGGTAGAAGCGATTCGTGATGTTCTGACACCTATGGCGACTGTCATTACACCGAATTTGCCGGAAGCGGCTGTTTTGCTTGGCAGGGAAAAGGTGGATTCCAGGGAGGCAATGCGATCTGTTTTGCCTGGTTTACTGGCACTGGGGCCAAAGTGGGTTTTCCTTAAAGGCGGACATCTTCCCGGCGCATTTATTTTGGATATTTTGCACGGGGAAAGTGAAACGGTTGACATAGATGAGCCCCGGATCAGGACAAACAATCTTCATGGAACCGGATGCACGCTTTCTGCGGCTCTTACGGCGCTTTTGCCCCGTTTTGATGTGCCTGAAAGCGCCACGCGCGCCAAAGCCTATCTGACTGGGGCACTGCGGCAGTCTTTACAACTGACTGTAGGAAAAGGCAAAGGGCCGGTTCATCATTTTTATGCGTTATGGAATCCATCTGTTTGTTCAGATGTAACGGGAGAAGAATGAAAGCATACCGCAAATTGCCGATTGCGGAAAAAAGGGACGTGAAGTAGTGGAAGATACGGCTTAATCGTGTTTTGTGCCCTTTTCTGTCATACAGGATGCCTGTCGACCAGGCATCCTGCGGTGTGCATGATCATCAGTTTATCAATTTTAATGTGGTGTTGCGGTCGGACTCCATTTTTTTCATGTTTTGATCCAACGGGGGCATGGTGGCGGCATCATTGCCGAGTACCGC
>WRHV01000008.1 GCA_009783065.1 Betaproteobacteria bacterium
TTTAGCTCTTGTTTCTTTCGGGGCCGTTGTTGCGCGTGCGATGCCGGCGGTTGTAAATTTTTTTACCAAAAAAGAATTTCGCCAGCCGCAAAGCCCGCTTTTGGATGATCCTTTTTTACGGCGCTTTTTCGGGGAACGTTTTGGCGGTGCGGAAAAACAAACCAACCTGGGGTCGGGTGTTGTCATTAGTCCGGAAGGTTATATTGTAACCAATAACCATGTGGTTGAGGCAGCAGATCAGATTGAGGTTGCCTTTGAAGATGGGAGGAAGGCGACTGCCAAACTTGTTGGTACTGATCCGGAAACGGATTTGGCCGTGATTAAGGTTGATTTGCCGAATTTGCCGACCATGACCCTGGGTCATATCGAAGAGGTTAAAGTTGGGGATATTGTACTGGCTATCGGCAATCCTTTCGGTGTCGGACAGACCGTTACAATGGGGATTGTTTCCGCATTGAGCCGAAGCCAGCTGGGGATCAATATATATGAGGATTTCATTCAGACCGATGCCGCGATTAATCCGGGCAACTCAGGTGGCGCGCTGGTTGATGTGAATGGCCATTTGCTGGGAATTAATTCAGCTATTTACTCCCGTACGGGCGGATCACTGGGGATCGGTTTTGCCATTCCGGTTTCTACCGTGAAAACAGTGATGGAGTCGATTGTCAGCAAAGGGCAGGTGGTGCGCGGCTGGATTGGTGTGGAACCGAGGAATATTACACCGGAGCTGGCTGAGAATCTGAATCTGGGCCAGAAAAGCGGCGTGATTATTGCCGCGATCCTGAAAAATGGGCCGGCTGACAAGGCAGGTATGAAGCCGGGAGATATCTTGCTTTCCGTAGGGGACAAACCAGTTGCAAATATGGCGGAAATGTTCAATATGATTGCCCTTTTGGAACCGGATAGCAAGGTTAGTCTAAAGGTGTTGCGAAACGGCAAGGAAGTGCCCTTGGAGGTGACAGTCGGCAAACGTCCATCAAGAAAGAGGCTGGAAGAACAAGCAGGCGAATAAAGTGATTTTATTCGCCTGACAGAGCGGTTTGCGTCTTGGGAAAATTATTTATTGTCTTTCCATGGGCGCGGGCCGCCGATAAGGTGGATGTGAAGGTGATAGACTTCCTGCCGGCCGTCAGGCCCGGCATTAATAATGACGCGGTAACCGCCGCTTCGGGTTTGAGGGGAGCTGCCAACAACCCCGATTCTCTGCTGGTCTGCAATTCTTGGAATGACTGCCATCATTTCTCCCAGGATGGCGGCGTGGCCTTCATGACAGTCTGAAAGTGTCGGGATATGTTGTTTCGGCACGATCAATAAATGAACCGGTGCGGCGGGGTTAATATCCTTGAAAACCAATAGCCGGTCATTTTCATAAACAATATCTGCCGGCAGTCTTCTTTCAACGATTTTGCAGAAAGGACAATTTTCCATACATTCTCCTTTTAATTTTTGGGGTTCTCGTCCGTATCCCGCAGTTTGTCCTTGCGGGCTGCTTTTTCTTCCATACCTGAAATACCTTCCCGTCTTGAAAGCTCTTGTAAGACGTCATTCGGCGTCAGGTCAAATTGTGCCAGCAAGACCAGCGAGTGAAACCATAAATCGGCGCATTCTGAAACGATTTTTGAACGCGCTCCACCATGCCGCGCATCTTTGGCTGCCATGACCGTTTCAGTCGCTTCTTCTCCAATTTTTTTCAGGATGGCATCATCGCCTTTGGCAAGCAGAGATGCGACATATGATTTTTCCGGATTGCCGCCATTGACCGGTTTTCTTGATTCGATAATGGCAGATAGCCTTTGCAAAGTATCATTCATTTGTATATTTTTTCGGGATTTTTCAAAACAGGTTCGATCGCCAGCCATTTTCCGGTCGAAACATCGCCCTGAAATTGCCGGTAAAAGCAGGAGTGGCGGCCAGTATGGCAGGCAATGCCGCCAGTCTGGTGAACACGCAGCAATAGCACATCTTCATCGCAGTCGATGCGCATATCAACCACTTTTTGAGTATGGCCGGATTCCTCGCCTTTGTGCCACAGCCTTTTTCTGGAACGGCTCCAATAAATCGCCTCGCCCGTTTGCACGGTTTGTAAAAGGGCATCCCGGTTCATCCAGGCGAACATTAAAACGGCGCCTGTTTCCGCTTCCTGCGTGATGACGGGAAGTAATCCTTGTTCATCCCATTTTACCTGTTCCAGCCAATCTTTCGTGTTCATGTCATCCGGACCTCAATGCCTTGATCAGCCATGAATTGTTTGGCTTGCTGCACCGTGAATTCGCCATAATGGAAGATGCTGGCAGCCAGTACGGCATTGGCATGTCCTTCCAAAATACCCTCAGCAAGATGCTGAAGGTTGCCTACCCCGCCGGATGCGATGAGCGGGATGTCAATGGTGTCTGATATGGCTCGTGTCAGGGCAATATCAAAACCGCTTTTTGTCCCGTCGCGGTCCATGCTGGTCAGGAGGATTTCACCCGCACCGAACAGTTCCATTTTTTTTGCCCATTCAATGGCATCCAGTCCCGTCGGATTTCTGCCGCCATGCGTGAAAACTTCCCAACGGCCAGGCGCTACCTGTTTGGCATCAATTGCGACGACAATACACTGTGACCCGTAACGGCTGGACGCATCCGCCACAAGTTGGGGATTGGTGACAGCCGATGTGTTGATGCTGACTTTGTCTGCGCCTGCATTAAGAAGGCGGCGGACATCATCAACTGTTCTTACACCCCCTCCTACAGTAAGTGGAATAAAGACCTGGGCGGAAACAGCTTCAATAATATGGAGAATGATGTCGCGTTCATCGCTGGATGCCGTAATATCCAGAAATGTTAATTCATCAGCGCCCTGTTCATTGTAGCGGCGTGCGATTTCGACCGGATCGCCGGCATCGCGCAATTCAACGAAGTTGACGCCTTTTACGACCCTGCCAGCCGTGACATCCAAACAGGGAACAATTCTTTTTGCCAGCATGGGTTATCTTATCCTTGTTTTGCAAAGCGGCATGTGTAACGGATGTCACAGCGAAATGGATGCCGCTTTTCAAGATTGTGATTGTATATGAAAAGTGGTTGATTCAACGTGCGTGAGTAACAGGCTTACTCATCTGTCAATTCATCAGCCCGCAGTTGTGCCTGCTTTAAGTTGAGTGTGCCTTCATAAATCGAGCGTCCGCAAATGACGGCTTCAATGCCTTCATGCTGTACTTCACAAAGTGCTTCCACATCCCGGATATCATGTACGCCGCCTGATGCGATAATGGGGATGCTGACAGCACGGGCAAGTTTGATGGTGGCTTCGATATTGACGCCAGACATCATGCCGTCGCGTCCAATGTCGGTGTAGATGAGGGATTCGATGCCATAGTCTTCATATTTCCTGGCGAGTTCGATGACGTCGTGCCGTGAAAGCTTGCTCCAGCCATCCGTCGCAACTTTCCCCTCCCGGGCATCCAATCCGACAATAATATGACCGGAAAAGACGCCACAGGCATCTTGTAGAAAGCCGGGGTTTTTCACGGCAGCGGTCCCCACGATAATGTAACTTAGCCCGTGATCCAGGAAGCGTTCAATGGTATCCAGATCCCGAATACCGCCACCCAATTGCACGGGGATTTCGTCGAGGTCATTGTCAAAAGCATAATCCTGTACGGTTCGGATAATGTTTTTAACAGCGGATTCATTGACCGGTTTGCCGGCAAAGGCGCCGTTTAAATCAACCAGATGCAGGCGACGCGCACCTTGTTTAAGCCAGTGCAGCGCCATTTCAGCAGGGTCATCGGAAAAAACAGTAGCCTGATTCATGTCGCCTTGTTTAAGGCGGACACAACGGCCATCTTTTAAGTCGATAGCAGGAATGAGTAGCATGACGAAAAATCAAAAACGAAGATGATAAAAAAATAATTCCCGGTTTTTTATTCAAGGATTCCAGTTTGTGAAATTTTTATACAATTGTAATCCGGCAACAGCACTTTTTTCAGGATGAAATTGGGTCGCAAACAGATTTTCGTGCGCGATGGCACTGCAAAATGTTAAACCATACTCGGTTTGTCCTGCAATGTGAGCTGTATTTTCAGGTACGGCATAAAAGCTGTGCACAAAGTAAAAATGACTGTTATTGGGAATGTCCTTCCATAACGGGTGAGCAACCGTCTGGTGTACACGATTCCATCCCATCTGCGGGATTTTGTAACGTGTGCCGTCCGGCTGCAACCGGTTTTCAAGACGAAAACGAATAACTTTGCCGGGAAGCAGACCCAGACCGTTCGTATCGCCTTCCTCGCTCCAATCGAACATCATCTGTTCGCCAACGCAAACACCGAGTATCGGTTTGGATCGAGCTGCTTCAATCATAGCATCATTTAGACCGGAGTCATACAAGGCGCGCATGCAGTCGGGCATGGCGCCTTGTCCAGGCAAAACAATACGTTCAGCATCACGGATATCAGCAATTTCGCCTGATATTTTGACATCGGCTTCGGGCGCAACCGCACGCAGAGCTTGGGCTACCGAGTGGAGATTGCCCATGCCATAGTCAACAACAACAATTTTTTTCATAACAATGAACCGGCAATGACAGGATGGATGAGGAATGCCTTACAGTATTCCCTTCGTTGACGGGATCATACCCATTGCACGTGGGTCACGTTCAGCCGCCATGCGCAAGGCACGTCCGAATGCCTTGAAAATGGTTTCACACTGATGGTGGGCGTTTTTGCCGCGCAGATTATCAATGTGTAGCGATATTTGTGCGTGGTTGACGAACCCCTGAAAAAATTCCTGTATCAGATCCAGATCAAACGTGCCGGAAGCGGGCCGTGCAAATGTGACGTTGAATTCAAGGTAGGGACGTCCGGAAAAATCAATCACGACACGTGAAAGCGCTTCATCCAGCGGGATATAGGCATGACCGTATCGGCGGATGCCGGATTTATCGCCTATGGCTTTGGCAATGGCCTGGCCCAGGGCAATACCGATATCCTCGACAGTGTGATGGCCGTCGATATGTAGATCGCCGGCGGCTTCAATTTGAAGATCAATCAAGCCGTGTCTGGCGATTTGATCCAGCATGTGATCCAGAAACGGAACATCGGTAATCAGATTTTGCTGGCCGGTTCCATCCAGATTGACGGCAACCCTGATCTGGGTTTCTTTGGTATTGCGTGTGATTTCGGCGGTTCTCGGAGCAGTCATAACGGTTTTTAGACAGGTTAACGAAGGCAAGCGCTGAATAGTGCAAGAAACTGCTTGTTTTCTTCAGGTGTACCGATGGTGATACGCAAACAATTATCCAGCAATACATGCATTTTACCTACATTTTTGATTAGAACCTTGCGAGCCAGTAATTTTTCAAAAACAGCATCCGCATTTTCGAGACGGACTAGGATGAAGTTGGCTGATGAGGGCAGGACTTCCATGCCGGATAAAGCAGATAGTGCGGCTGACAGAATGTCGCGTTCAGCACGCAGAGATGCCGCCTGTTTATCGAATACCTCAATGTGATCAAGGGCAAATGCCACTGCGGCTTCTGTGAGTACATTGACATTATAGGGGGGACGGACTTTATCAAATTCAGTTAGCAATTCTTGTGAGGCAGACATATATCCCAGCCGCACGCCGGCTAACCCCAGCTTGGAGACGGTACGCATGACGACTAGATTGGGATGCTGCGGTAAATAAGGCATCATGCTGGTCTGAGCGAATGGTTGATAGGCTTCATCACTGATGACAATCCCGATATCGCTCATGGCATCAACCAGAGCCAGCATATCTTTCTCGTCAAAGAGGTTGCCGGTCGGGTTGTTGGGATAGGCAAGATAGAGGATGGAGGGACGGTGCGTCCGGATAGCTTCCAGCATGGCATCCATGTCCAGTGAAAAATCCGGTTTTAGGGGAACGCCAATAAATTCCATGCCGGCAAACTGCGCAGACAGGGCATACATGACAAAAGTCGGCACGGGGGCCAGTACCCTGGCGCGCCTGTCCTGGCGGGCGCAAGCAGTAGAGACAATCGCGATCAGTTCGTCCGAGCCGTTTCCGACAAGGACATCATAGCCTGGCGGCACGCCCAGTTTTTCACGGATTTTGGTTTTCAGTTCCTTATATAGGGGAACCGGATAACGGTTCAGCGCCACATGAGATAGATGTTCGCCCAATTGCTTTTGCAGTTTTTCAGGCAAACGATAGGGATTTTCCATCGCGTCCAGTTTCAGGTAACCGGCGGAATCCGGGACGTGGTATGCGTCTCGTTCGCGTACATCGGGGCGGATGATGTTTTCAATTAGTGACATGTCATGCTGCTTTATTCAAAATGCGAAAAACGGTTTTTATGCGGAGATTAATCTGCTTTTATGCGATAGGCTGCGCTTTTTGCGTGGGCTTCAAGGCCTTCGCCTTCTGCCAGTTCAACAGCGGTTTTTCCCAGAATCCGGGCGCCTTCTTCGCTTACCCGGATGATGCTGGAACGCTTTTGGAAATCATAAACACCTAATGGTGATGAGAATCGGGCAGTGCCGGATGTCGGCAGAACATGATTAGGACCTGCGCAGTAATCGCCCAGCGCTTCCGACGTGAAACGGCCGAGAAAAATAGCGCCCGCATGGCGGAGCAAATCCAGCCAGCGTTCAGGGTTTTCCGTCGAAACTTCCAGATGTTCCGGTGCAATCCGGTTTGCTATGGCGCAGGCTTCTTCCATGTCTTTTGCCTTGATCAGCGCACCCCGATTGGATAAAGAGGCACGGATGATTTCCTGCCGTCGCATTTGAGGCAAAAGGCGGGCGATGCTGGCTTCCACCTGGTCAAGATAGGCTGCGTCAGGGCAGACCAGAATGGATTGGGCCAGTTCGTCGTGCTCAGCTTGTGAAAAGAGATCCATCGCAATCCAGTCCGGGTTTGTCGTGCCATCGCAGAGAACCAGGATTTCTGAAGGGCCGGCGATCATATCGATCCCGACTTGTCCAAAAACACGGCGTTTGGCTGCGGCAACAAAAGCGTTTCCTGGGCCGACAATCTTGTCGACGGCAGGAATCGTTTCGGTTCCATAAGCTAGCGCGGCGATAGCCTGCGCTCCACCAATGGCAAAAATGCGATGGACGCCGGATAATCCGGCAGCAGCCAGCACCAGTTCATTGCGGATGCCGTCTGGTGTGGGGACAACCATGATGATTTCCGATACGCCCGCAACTTGGGCCGGAATGGCGTTCATCAGAACGGATGATGGGTAAGCGGCTTTACCGCCGGGCACGTAGATACCGACCCGGTCAAGGGGCGTGATTTTCTGTCCAAGCAAAGAACCGTGAGAGTCGGTATAGGTATAACCGGCTCCCCCGCACGCTTCTCGCTGATGTTCGTGATAGGAGCGGATTCGGTCTGCCGCTATTTGCAGCGCGTTACGGCTTGCTTTGGGAAGATGGTTTAGTGCGGCCTGACATTGTGCCGTCGGGATTTCGAGCGATGCGAGTGCGGTTTCGGTCAGCCGGTCAAAACGGTTGGTATATTCGAGAACGGCGGCATCACCCCGTTTGCGGACATCTGCGATGATATCAGCGGCAACCCGATCAATGGATTCATCTTCTTGCGCTTCAAAAGCCAGAATCTGTGAAAGGCGGGCATTAAAGTCAGGCTGGGCCGTATCCAGTCGGGGAATTCTGATCGTCATATTTATCCGTTAATACAAATTGGGATCGGCAAATGCATTGGTTGAGTCATCCAACTCAATCGACGCTTTCTTAAAGGCATTCATGATCGGCTGAAGAAGCTGCCGTTTCAGTTTAAGCGATGCTTGATTCACAATCAGCCGGGAAGTGATTTCCTGTATTTTTTCCACTTCCACCAGATTATTGGCTTTCAGCGTGTTGCCGGTACTGACCAAATCAACAATCACGTCAGCCAGCCCAACCAGCGGAGCCAGTTCCATAGAGCCATATAACTTGATCAGGTCGACATGCACGCCCTTTTTGGCAAAGTGCTCACGTGCGGCTTGAACATATTTGCTGGCAACGCGCAATCGTGAGCCTTGCCGGATGGCTTGGGCATAGTCAAAATCACTGCGAACGGCAACGGAGAGGCGGCATTTTGCAATGTGAAGATCGATCGGCTGGTACAGGCCGGTATTGCCATGTTCTTGCAGTACATCCTTGCCGGCAACACCAAAGTCTGCCGCGCCATACTGGACATAAGTCGGCACATCAGTCGCCCGGACAATAATGACCCGTACCGTCGGCTGGCTGGTGGGCAGGATCAGCTTGCGTGAAGTTTCCGGGTCTTCCAGAACCTGGATGCCGGCTTCCTTTAACAACGGGACTGTTTCATCAAAAATGCGCCCTTTGGACAGGGCAAGTACGAGTTCCTGTGAGTTGTTGTTTTCGGACGGGTTCATTGTTTGACTCTTTGTATGTTGGCGCCGACAGCGGAAAGTTTTTCTTCCATGCGGTCGTAACCACGATCCAAATGGTAAATGCGATTGACGTGGGTTTCACCTTGCGCGGCCAGTCCCGCAATGACAAGTGAAGCGGATGCACGCAGGTCAGTTGCCATGACGGGAGCGCCGATTAGTTTGTCCACGCTTTTAACAAAAGCGGTATTGCCTTCGGTTTTGATGCTGGCGCCCAAACGGTTGAGTTCCTGTACATGCATAAAACGATTTTCAAAAATGGTTTCAACTGCATGGCTGGCTTCGCTTGCGATACAGTTCACGGCCATAAACTGGGCCTGCATGTCCGTTGGAAAGCCAGGATATTCCGTTGTACGGAAACTGACCCCTTTGGGGCGTCCGTTCATGCGGATGCGTATCCAATCATTACCGCTTGTTAATTCGGCGCCTATCTCTTGTATTTTGCTGAGAACCGCATCCAGAATATTATCCTGTGTCTTCGTTAGGGTAACGTCTCCTCCTGTCGCGGCAACGGCGCAGAGAAAGGTACCGGTTTCTATCCGGTCGGCAATCACGTTATGGGTGGCGCCATGCAACCGTTCGACACCGTGAATGACAAGACGGTCTGTGCCGATGCCCTCAATCTGCGCGCCCATTTTCACGAGCAGATTGGCCAGGTCTGTGACTTCCGGCTCGCGCGCGGCATTTTCAAGAACCGTTTCACCTTCGGCCAGCGTCGCGGCCATTAGAAGATTTTCCGTGCCGGTTACCGTAATCATGTCGGTTGTGATGCGTGCGCCTTTGAGTCGGTTTGCTTTGGCATGGATATAACCGGCATCTATTTCAATTTCGGCGCCCATGGCCCGCAATCCCTTGATGTGCTGCTCAACGGGTCTGGAACCGATGGCACAGCCGCCCGGCAGCGATACCTGGGCCTGGCCGAAGCGTGCAAGCAGGGGACCCAGAACAAGAATCGAGGCTCGCATGGTCTTAACCAGTTCGTAAGGCGCACAGAAATGGTGGATATCCTTGCCATTCATGGTCAGGTTCTCACCATTTTGCTCGGCTTTCAATCCCATCTGCCTTAAAAGACGCAGCATGGTTTGCACGTCCCTTAAAGACGGGACATTGGAAAGAACAAGGGTGTCGGATGTTAATAGTCCTGCGCACAGGATAGGCAAGGCAGCATTTTTTGCTCCGGAGATGGCGATTTCACCAAAAAGGCGATTTCCGCCTGAAATAATCAGTTTATCCATTTCTGCTAGGTTATCAGGAGACAGCCCGTTTTAAACCCAAATCCGCTGATTTTCCGATTTGGCTGATTCGGCTGTTCAAGTGGGAAATTCAATATTTTAAGTGTTTAATGACGTAATTTATACCCGCTTTTTAACATATGTGTCGTTATTATTGCCAGAAAAGTAAAAAAAACGGCAACGATAGAAAAACTGAAGTAGGGATCAACATCAGACCGGCCAAAAAATCCGTAACGGAAACCATCGACCATATAAAAAAAGGGATTTAATCGGGATATTTTTTGCCAGAAGGATGGCAGGGAGTGAATGGAGTAAAAAACGCCTGATAAAAAAGTGGCCGGCATGATCAGGAAATTCTGGAAGCTGGCCAACTGGTCGAATTTATCTGCCCAGATGCCGGCGATGATGCCCATGCTTCCCAGAATGGCGGCACCGAAAACTGAAAAAACGATGATCCAAAGCGGTGCAACAAAAGTGATGTCCGCAAACCAGTAAGTGACCAGAAAAACGCCGAGTCCGACCACAAGGCCTCGAACAATAGCGGCGAGCAAATAGGCGCCGAACCATTCCAGGTAGGAAAGGGGTGCCAGAAGTACGAAAACAAGGCTGCCGTTTATTTTTGACTGGATGAGCGAGGATGATGAATTGGCAAAGGCATTTTGCAGCATGCTCATCATAACCAGGCCCGGAATCAGAAAAGCGGTGTAGCTGACGCCGTCAAAAACCTGAATATGATTTTCCAGCGTATGTCCGAATATCAGCAGGTAGAGGAGTGATGTCAGGATGGGCGCGGTGATCGTTTGGGTTGCCACTTTCCAGAACCGCCATATTTCCTTGGAAAAAAGTGTCAAAAACGGTGAGGAAAACATTTCAATTGCTCCGGGCATGCATGATATGAACAAAAACATCTTCCAGATCGGATTGCTTTAGCTGAATGTCGCTGACAGTGACCGCGTTTTCCCGCAGGATTTGCAGGATTTTTTCAATATCATCATATTGGTTGATGCGCAGCGTCCATATATGTGAGGCTGGTATGGTGCCTTGCGTGATAACCAGAGGATGCAGGCTTAAAGGCAGCTCACCGTGAGCGAGTTTTAGCACAAGCTGGGATTCAGAGACGCGTTTGATCAGCGCTTTCGTTGTGTCCAGCGCCACGATCTCGCCACTGCGCAGCATGGCAACCCGGTTGCACCAGGTCTGGGCTTCTTCAAGATAATGCGTTGTCAGGACAATCGTATGTTTTTCCTGGTTTAAGCGCCCAATGAATTGCCATAAGGTCTGGCGCAATTCTACATCGACACCTGCGGTCGGTTCATCCAGCACAATGACCGGTGGTTTGTGGACAAGCGCCAGTGCGACCAGAACTCGGCGTTTCATGCCGCCGGAAAGCGCGCGCATATTGACATTGGCTTTATCTGTCAGGTCAAGGTTGTGCATGATTTCATCAATCCAGTCATCATTTCTGTTCAGACCAAAATAACCGGATTGCAGTCGCAGGGTTTCCCGCACGGTAAAGAAGGGGTCGAATACCAGTTCCTGAGGCACCACGCCCAGATTTTTTCGTGCGGCCTGAAATTCATGGATGACATCCTGTCCCAGGATGCTGACATCACCGGAGTCAGCGCGTGCCAGTCCTGCAATAATGGATATCAGCGTTGTTTTCCCCGCGCCATTCGGGCCCAGCAGACCGAAGAACTCGCCTTCCTGAATAGAGAGCGATACATCCCGCAGTGCCTTGACCTCACCGTAGCTTTTACTGATGTTTTTGATTTCAATCGCTGACATGAAAACCAACTTTTTGCTCGGGACAAGGTGATTGGGGAATCGATGTTACGTGGTCTTAAACGGCTTTAGCCATAACATTGTACGATAAACCATAGAGGGTTTAACGGGGGCAGTGCCTGGCCTGTTTAATCGTGCAGTCCCAAAAGATCGGTTACGCCGTACAAGGCGGCAAAGCTGAGGATATTGGCAGGCGTGTTGCGAAACTGAAGCTGTTTGGATGCGGTCTGTGCAGCGCGCTGCCATGCAAGCATGACAGCGACACTGGATGAATCGGTAGAAGTAATGTTGCTTAGATCAAATTCATATTGCCCATTTTGGATGGCTTTTAGGCCAAGCTGTAATACCTGCTTGGCATTGGAGAGAGAAAGGCTGGAAATGGGAACAGACATATGCCGTAGCCTTTCTTTTACCGGGCCGTTTTTCCGCCGGCGGCCAGACTGGCGTTTTTGTCTTGCAGTATCTTGATTAGCCCATCAATGCCGGAACGACTGATTTCATTGGTAAAAGTGGTTTTGTATGTTTCAACCAGCCATGCGCCCATGACATTGATATCATATATTTTCCACCCGTCACTTTGTTTTTCGAGACGATAACCAATCAAGATGGGTTCGGGATTTTTAGGCTGGATGATCCGCGAATTGACAATGACATCGGTTGCATCTGCTTTGGCTCGAAGCGGCTGAAATTGCAATTTATGTCCGCTTTCTACTTTGGAGATGGCACTGGCATAAGTGTAAAAAAGAAGGTCATGAAACTGTTTTGTCAGTTCGTCGCGTTGTGCCGGCGTGGCCTGACGCCAGTATTTACCGGTGGCCAGTGCAGTGGTCTTTTTGAAATCCACATAGGGCATCACCTTTTCTTCTACCAGCTGGAAGATACGCTGCGTATTCCCGCTTTTGACATTCTGGTCTTTTTTGGCGATTTCCAAAACCTCCGTGCTAATACGCTTTACTAATTCATCTGGCGCTTCCTGAGCGGCAGCTTGTGCCGAAAAAACGAATGTCAGGGAAGCCAAAGTAAAAACAAGCCATTTTTTTAACGCAATCATATTCATTCTTCTTTATCAGTGGGGTTCAAATATCTTTTGGATTAGTGAATCAGGGCAATGGTTTCCGCAGGTGCCGGTTTTAAAGCCGGTTCCAGCTCGTTTTTCTCGAGTATGGAACCGGTGATATATTCGGTTTCAGTAGCGAAAGCCGTTTTTGCTGCCGGTTCAGGGGTTGTTGTTTCCATTGCTACGGAGGTAGTGGTTTCAGCCGTTTTTTCTACAGGCGATGATGGCGGTTTGATTTCACCGCTGGGTAGCCAGATCTGGGTGTCAGTTTGGCGGTCTTTTTCTTTCTGGGACGTGTTATCTGTGTCCACTGTTTCCCATTGCTCTTCACGGCGTTCTCTATCATGGATAAGATGATGACGCCGCTGCAAGAAGGCGTCGCGAATGAATTCATATCGATCAATAGCGGCGTCATCAATGACTGAAGAGGCATCGATCAACTTGGCACGTGTGCTGATCCCGCGAAGGATAACAGCCCCCCAGGCGACAGAATCGTTGCTGATATAGGTGATGGGGTCACCGTACCAGTAATCTGCTGGCGCGGCAATGGTGTCACGGATCGTGGAGGGACCCAAGACCGGGATAACAAAATAGGGTCCAGGCGGTGCGCCCCATACGCCAAAGGTCTGGCCGAGATCTTGATTATGTTTGGGCAGACCGGCGTCAGATGCCACATCAATTAAGCCGCCGATACCGGCAAAAGTATTAATGATGATGCGCGATACGTCAGAAAAGCCTTCATCGCCCCGTCCCTGGAGGAAATTATTGAAGGCAATCCATACATCGGCAATATTGCCGAAAAAGTTGCTGACCATGGTCTGGATGACGTCAGGCACTAAATCATGATATGTATGCGCTGCCGGTTTTATCACCACGGTATCTAAGGCTTCGTTAAAATAAAAAACCTGCCGGTTGTAGCCTTCCAGCGGATCATTGGGACTATTTGCACAGCCGGTTATCTGGATAGTGATTAAAAGGGTCGCAAAGAGTTTGATTAATCGTGAGGTGAAGTTCATTTATCAGGGGCCTTTTCTTCGGTTGCTTTGCTGTATATAAATTGGCCAATCAGGTTTTCCAGAACCATGGCCGATTGCGTCATGGTAATCTGGTCGCCGTTTGCCAGATTTTTTTCATCGGCGCCGGGTTCAATGCTGATGTATTGTTCTCCTAGTAAACCCGATGTCAAAATCCTTGCACTGCTGTCTTTCGGAAACTGGTAACGTTCTTCAATCTGGAGCATAACCTGCGCCCGAAACTCCTGATCGTCAAAGCGGATGTCAGCTACCCTTCCTATAACGACACCGGCGCTTTTAACTGGCGCGCGCGGTTTTAGTCCTCCAATGTTATCAAAACGGGAAGAGACGGAGTAAGTCTTTTCAAGTGAAAAAGAACTCATGTTTCCGGCTTTTAAAGCCAGAAACATCAAGGCGAGCGCCCCGATGATAACAAAAAAGCCGACCCAGATATCCAGTGATTTACGTTGCATAAAAAGTAATATATCAGTTAGTTTGGCAAGCAGCTTATTTCCTGCTAACGAAAAAGACAGATGTCAATGGAGTGTCTCATATTTGACACAGTTATTGACATAGCCAAAAATTGTCAAAATTATCCCATTCAGTTAAACATCAATGCCGTCATCAGAAAGTCCAGCCATAAAACCAGAAGTGAGGAATAAACGACCGTTCGGGTTGTCGCAATCGAAACACCTTCAGGCGTTGGGTTGGCTTCGTATCCCTGGAAGAGCGCCAGGAAAGTCACGGCAAACCCAAAAACCAGACTCTTGAAGAGTCCGTTTCCTATATCCATCCAAATATCAACGTTACTTTGCATCTGGGACCAGAAGGCGCCCTCATCCACGCCGATCAGAACAACGCCGACGACATAGCCGCCAAAAATACCGATCGCACTGAAAAGTGAAGCCAAAATAGGCATGGAAATAATGCCTGCCCAAAAACGCGGCGCCAGAATGCGGTGCAAGGGATTGACTGCCATCATATCCATAGCGGAAAGCTGTTCACCTGCTTTCATTAAACCAATTTCGGCTGTGAGTGAAGTACCTGCACGGCCTGCATACAGAAGTGCGGTTATGACCGGCCCCAATTCGCGAAGTAACGCTAACGCAACCAATGTGCCAAGTGCCTGCTCAGAGCCGTACTTGTTCAAAATGTAATAACCCTGAAGGCCGAGAACAAAGCCGACAAATAAGCCCGCAACGGCAATAAGCAAAACAGAGTGATTACCGATAAAGTGAATCTGGTCTGTTATCAGACGCGGTCTTCTGATGATTTTGAAGATGGCGCCTGTCAAGAGTAAAAACATCCGGAAGGCGTAACCTATGCCGGCTATCAGTTTTCGGGTCTTAAATCCGAGTGTGGCGATATGGCTGATCATACCGGCACCTCCAGGCCAAGGTCTTTTGCCAGTGATTTGCCGGGATAATGGAATGGAACCGGGCCATCGGTTTGCCCATGAACAAATTGTTTAACATAGGGTACATCCGATTCACGCATTTCCTGTGGGGAGCCATGCGCGACAATGCGTCCTTCAGAAAGAAAATAGACATAATCAGCGATGGCAAATGATTCGTCCACATCATGCGAAACCACGATGGATGTGGAATTCAGGGTATCATTCAGGCGCTTAATCAGATTGGCGGTAACCCCCATTGATATAGGATCGAGCCCGGCAAACGGTTCGTCATACATGATGAGTTCCGGGTCCAGCGCAATCGATCTGGCAAGGGCAACACGCCGGGCCATGCCCCCTGAAATTTCAGCCGGTTTCATCAGAGCGGCATTTCGAAGCCCCACCGCTTGCAGTTTCATCAGCACCAGATCGTGAATCAGTTCTTCGGGCAGATCCGTTTGTTCCCGTAACGGAAAAGCCACGTTTTCAAAAACCGTTAGATCAGTAAAAAGCGCGCCATACTGAAACAGCATGCCCATTTTCCGGCGAAGGCGGTACACGCCTTCCGTATCGAGTTCATGAATCGGCTCGCCACTGACCAGCACACGGCCGAACTGTGGCCGAAGTTGGCCGCCAATCAGGCGCAATATGGTTGTTTTGCCAGACCCGGAACCACCCATAACAGCAATAACCTTGCCGCGCGGGAAGATCATATTCAGTTCAGATAGGATCGGACGCTCTCCGTAACGAAAAGCAAGATCATGAATTTCAACAATATTAGACACAGCGTTTTAGTGAACAACCTTAAACCTTCATTGTAATGCAGGGATAGTATTTTAATCTAATCCCTTTTTTCCGGTTTGTGTATGTTTTATGTAATGATTTTGTTTTTTATCTTGTAACGGGTTTGTATCGGATACGCTTGGGTTTGGCGCCTTCCTCACCAAGCCGCTTGCGTTTGTCCGCTTCATATTCCTGGTAATTGCCTGTAAAAAAAGTGACCTGCGAATCGCCTTCAAAAGCCAGAATGTGTGTCGCGATGCGGTCCAAAAACCAGCGGTCATGGGAAATGACAATCGCGCTGCCGGCAAATTCCAAAAGCGCATCTTCCAGTGCCCGGAGTGTTTCCACATCCAGGTCATTGGAAGGTTCGTCAAGCAGTAGCACATTGCCGCCTTGCATGAGCGTTTTAGCCAAATGCAGCCTGCCGCGTTCTCCGCCGGACAGGTTGCCGACATTTTTCTGCTGGTCTGCTCCTTTAAAATTAAATCGTCCCAGATAGGCCCGTGAAGGCATTTCAAAACGGCCGACTGAAATCACATCTGCGCCGTTACTGATGTCTTCAAATACGGTTTTATTATTTTCAAGTGTTTCCCGGGATTGATCAACGAGTGAAATTCTGACAGTTTGCCCGATCTTGATTTCACCCTGATCAGGCTTTTCCTGACCCGTGATCATCCGGAAAAGTGTCGATTTGCCGGCCCCATTGGGGCCGATCACGCCAACAATAGCGCCGGGAGGGATCGTGAAACTCAAATTTTCAATCAGCAGCCGGTCGCCATAACCTTTGGAAACGTTGTTGAATTCAATGACGTCGTTGCCAAGCCGTTCGGCAACAGGAATAAAGATTTCCTGTGTTTCATTACGTTTCTGGTATTCGTACTCAGACAATTCATTAAAACGGGTCAGGCGGGCTTTGCTTTTAGCCTGGCGTCCTTTGGGATTTTGGCGAACCCATTCCAGTTCTTTGGCAATGGTCTTTTGACGGGATGATTCGGTGGTTTCTTCCTGCTTTAAGCGAAGGCTTTTTTGTTCCAGCCAGGAGCTGTAATTGCCTTTCCAGGGGATGCCCTGTCCCCGATCCAGTTCTAAAATCCATTCGGCGGCGTTATCCAGAAAATAACGGTCATGGGTAATAGCAACGACCGTGCCGGGGAAACGATGGAGGAATTGCTCCAGCCACTCAACCGATTCTGCGTCAAGATGGTTGGTTGGTTCATCCAAAAGCAGCATATCAGGGCGGGAAAGCAAAAGGCGGCATAATGCGACCCGTCGTTTCTCGCCGCCGGACAGGATGCCGATGGGGGCATCCCAGGGGGGCAATCGCAAAGCGTCTGCGGCCATTTCGAGCTGTTGTTCCAGGTTGGCTCCATCCGCTGCGGCAATAATGGCTTCCAGCCGTGCCTGTTCTTCCGCAAGCGCATCAAAGTTCGCGTCCGGTTCGGCGTAAGCGGCATAAACAGCGTCCAGTTTGGCTTGCGCATCAAATATTTCACCCAGGCCGCTTTCCACTGCCTGGCGCACAGTCTGTTTGGGATCAAGTTCCGGTTCCTGCGGCATATAGCCTATTTTCAGGTTGGGCATAGGCCGTGCCTCTCCAAGAATGTCCTTATCCTCGCCGGCCATGATTTTCAACAAACTGGATTTTCCTGAGCCGTTTAAACCCAGGACGCCGATTTTGGCGCCTGGGAAAAAAGAAAGGGAAATATCTTTCAAGATATGGCGCTTGGGGGGGACGATCTTGCCGACCTGGTTCATTGTAAAGACATATTGAGACATATGATTGAAACCGTATAAAAGTAAAAATAAATAAAAAATCCTGATTTTGCTGAAAATAGCACGTCAGACACCTATTGCGCAAATGCAGTGCCGTACACAACGATTTAAAAGAAAATGGGGGACATTCTACTCGTCGTTTTGGCATTGCATTTTTTTGGACTTTGTCCTATTGTGCAGACGCGGATGTAATAAATAGGAGCGCACTTGGAACATAAGCCGGAAGAAGAAAAACGGGATGTAAAAAAAAGCAGCCTGGCGATGCTGACGGTTGCCTCGCTCGGGATTGTCTATGGCGACATCGGGACAAGCCCGTTGTATGTCATGCGCGCCGTTTTTGGCGGCACAGGGGGGCTTATCCTGACACAAATCAATTTGCTCGGGATTATCTCATTGATTATTTGGGGCTTGATTGTCGTGGTATCGGTCAAGTATGTCCTGATCATGCTTCGTGCAGGCAACCGAGGCGAAGGCGGCACACTGGCGCTGATGGCGCTGGCACATTCTACTCTCCCTAAAAAATCGCGGTTGTATTACCCGCTTTTGGCATTAGGCGTACTGGGCGCTTCCCTCTTTTACGGCGATAGTGTTATTACACCTGCCATTTCCATCTTATCTGCCGTAGAAGGGCTGGAAGTCGCCACGCCCGTATTTCGCCCGTATGTGATACCCATTGCATTGGGCATCATCGTGGCGCTTTATTCCGTGCAGGTTAAAGGAACCGCAGGCATCGGCAAATGGTTTGGCCCGATTATGATCCTATGGTTTATGACGCTGGCCGTGATGGGGGTTGTCAATATTGTTGCGATGCCTGATGTGCTGATGGCGCTCAATCCTTATCATGCGCTTGTTTTTATCAACTTGAATCCTGGAATCGCTTTTATTGCGTTAGGCGCTGTCGTGCTGGCTTTCACCGGAGCAGAAACCCTTTATGCCGATATGGGCCATTTTGGTCCCCAGCCTATCAGACGCGCCTGGTTTTATCTGGTGTTTCCGGCGCTAACACTGAATTACCTGGGGCAAGGCGGATTATTACTGTCTAATCCTGGCGCGATTTCCAATCCTTTTTTCATGCAACTGGATTCGTGGAGTATTTATCCACTTGTTTTCATGTCGACGATGGCCGTTGTTATTGCGTCACAGGCAACGATTTCCGGCGCTTTTTCCATTACAAAACAGGCGATTGGCCTTGGGTTGCTGCCGCGCATGAAAATTATCTACACATCAGAAAGTGAAATCGGTCAAATCTATATACCCATCATTAACTGGCTTCAAATGGGGGCGGTGATCATTGCTGTCGTTGAGTTCAGGTCATCGGACAATCTGACAGGCGCTTATGGCGTTGCCGTGACGGGGGCCATGTTGATTACCACACTTTTTCTTTTCTTTATTATGCGCTATCACTGGAAGCGCCATATTATCCTCAGTCTGGCGCTTCCACTGTTATTTTGTGTGATCGATGTATCGTTGCTTGGTTCCAATCTGCTCAAAATAGAAAACGGTGGCTGGTTTCCCATTGCCATCGGCATCATCATCTATACCTTGATGATGACATGGCGTCAGGGACGGCTTCTGGTCGGATTAAGTCAAAAGAAACACGCTATTCCTATTGATTCTTTTCTTCAGTCGCTGTTTTTTTCGCCGCCACAGCGAATTGCCGGCACGGCTATATTCCTGCGCGGAGAAAGTGATGGCGTGCCTCAGGCGCTTTTGCATAACCTGTCCCACAATAAAGTTTTGCATGAGCGGATTTTTTTTCTCACCGTTCATGTCCAGGAAGTTCCCTGGGTGCCGGAAAATGAGCGAATCAAAATCGAGAAATTGGGTTATGAGTGTTACCAGATCGATTTGTATTACGGTTTCAAGGATGAAGTTGATATTCCCAGGACACTATTGATGTGCAAGGAATATGGTTATACCTTTGATATGATGTCGACATCTTTCTTCGTTTCACGCCAGACATACATATCGACGCCTTCGCCCGGTATGGCCAAATGGCGGGAGCATCTGTTTATCTGGGTATCGCGTAATGCGCGTAATGCGGCTGATTATTACCAGATTCCGGCAAACCGGGTCATTGAGCTGGGTGGGCGTGTGGAAATTTGACAAGGCCGTAAATTATCATTGCAAAACAATATATTAAATAATAATCATTTCTACATAACCTGATAAAAACATCATGAAGATATTGGTATTCGGAAAAAATGGACAAGTCGGTCATGAACTTCAGCGCGCGCTTTTACCGCTTGGAGAAATCATCGCTTTGGATCGGAATGAGGTTGATTTTGAAAACAAGGATGCACTGCGGCAAACGGCTAGTACCTACGCTGCTGATGTGATAGTTAATGCCGCAGCCTATACCGCTGTTGACAAGGCTGAAGAAGAAGAGGCGCGTGCTTTCCGGATCAATGCAGAGGCGGTTGAAGTGCTTGCTGATTATGCTCGTTATAGTGGCGCATTGCTGGTTCATTATTCAACGGATTATGTTTTTGATGGTAGTAAGACAGCTCCTTATGTTGAGACGGATTTCACCAATCCCTTAAATGCATATGGGAGATCCAAACTGGCGGGAGAGCAGGCTGTTCAGCAAGGAGGTTGCCACCATTTTATTTTTCGTACCAGTTGGGTTTTTTCGTCTCACGGAAACAACTTTATCAAAACGATCTGGCGTCTCGGAAAAGAACGGGAAACATTGAATGTGGTTGCAGACCAAATCGGTGCGCCGACTTCTGCCGAATTGATTGCGGATGTAACAGCGCTTTCAATTGCCGCGTTCTATACGGATCTGTTACCGGAAGGCATTCATCATCTGGCTTCATCAGGTGAAACGAGCTGGTATGGTCTGGCCAGTTATGTGGTTCAGAAGGCGCATGAAAAAGGGATCGCCATGAAGCTGAATAAGGACAACATCAAGCCGATCGCAACAGAAGCCTATCCGCTTCCTGCTGTTCGTCCCCGCAATTCTCGTTTAGATAATTCATCACTATCAGAAAAATTAGGTTTTTTACTTCCCGAATGGTCTTTGCATGTTGATCGTGTCATTGATCAGCTTATTCAAGCTGAAGCCTGATGACCCCAGCAGCAGTTTCTCTTTTGCAAAATAGATAACGGCGGTGTCTTTTTTTGTTGCATTTATATGTTTGGCAAATTAATATTTGCTTTGCAAATTATTTGTATGAAAAAGGCCATTATGAATGACGATGATCGAATCAGGATGATTTTTACGACATCCCTTTCCCAGACAGCGCGCGCTTATACGTCTGTCGCCGACAAAATAGCCTCTATTTATGGTTTATCTCAGGCTACCGCATGGCCGGCAGTGATGATTGGCCGGATGGGAAATCATACACGGCTCAGTGAATTGGCGGATGCGCTGGGGCTTGATCCTTCTTCCTTGGTCCGGATTATTGATCAACTGGTTGTTGCCGGGATTGTCAAAAGGATAGAAGATCCCAAGGACAGGCGTGCCAAGATATTAAGTTTGACGGAAGAGGGAGAAAAAATCATGGCACAAGTAGAACGCGCCTTGATTTCCTTTCGAAATGAGTTACTCAAGGATGTGCCCATTACGGATATTCAAATAGGTGTGCGCGTTTTAAGCGCACTAAGAGCATCCGTCAAAAATAATGAAATTGTCTGACTGATATTGGCTGATATACCCGTGCAAGCGCCTTCAACCAAGGTCATACGACTGAATTTTCCTGCTTTACCTGCTCCGAAGGAATGGCTTTTTTCAATTAAATGTTTTGTTTCAGCGATGCTGGCGCTTTACATTTCATTGAAAATTGGTCTGACACACCCTTTCTGGGCTGTCGGCACCTGTTATGTGATTGCGACACCGTTGGCAGGGTCCGTGCGTTCAAAAGGATTTTACCGGACGGTTGGAACGATCCTGTCCGGTTTGATGGTTATTATCACCATTCCGCTTTTGGCCAATTACCGCATTATTTATGTTTCAATCCTGGCAGGATGGGCTGGCCTGTGTCTGTATATTTCCCTGCTTGATCGAACGCCCCGCGCCTATATTTTCATGCTGGCGGGTTATACGCCTGCGATTATCGGGTTTCCGATTCTTCAGGACGCCTATTCCATGATGGCTTCGACGCCTTTTTTGACCGCGTCAGACCGGGTACAGGAAATCATTATCGGTTTAGGGTGTTCCTCTCTGGTGCATAGCCTGATTTTTCCGCAGAGTATTGGTCATGCGCTGCTTCAACGTCTTGATTTGGCAATCAGCGATGCCAAACAATGGGCGGTTGATGTGCTGCTGGGGGTAAAGGAGAGCAAAAGCGCGCCTTTGTACCGCAAGCTTGCGCAGGAAATTACCGAGTTGCGGCTGATGGCGACGCATCTTCCATTTGACACACATAATATCCGCTGGACAACCGATGTTGTCAGGGTTTTGCATGACCGCCTGGCTTCGTTGGTTCCTATCATATCGGGTATGGAAGACAGGATGACGGCGTTAAAAGAAGGCCAGTCGGAAGTCCGATCTTTCGACTGGCGCGTATTATTGAGCGATATTGCGGATTGGTGCGAAAGAGGGCGCTCTTCTCCCGAAAGAGCAAGGCAATTGCGAAGCCGTATAGACCAACTGATACCTGAAACCCGTATTCATGCTGGTTGGGCCGATATTCTCAAAGTTAATTTTGCTTCCGAGCTTCACATGCTGATTAACGCGCTGGAAGACTGTTTCAGATACCGCCATCAAATTGAAGTTGGCGTGAAAAAAGGGATACTGCAAGAGATACCCAATGTGCCGGTTGTACCCAATCGCGCGCTTCATGCGGATAAAGGGCAGGCGTTGATGGCTGCGTTGGGGGTTGTCGTATCGGTACTGGTAACGACGGTTTTCTGGATGGTTACGGATTGGCCGTTTGGTTTTTATGCGCCGATGTTTGCCAGTATTGCCTGTTCCATTTTCGCGACCCTGGATAACCCGATACCCGCTTTGAAAAGTTTTTTTCGTTACACGCTCTATTCCGTGCCGATTTCGGCGCTATATCTGCTCGTTGTTATACCGAGTACCCATACAGTTGAAATGCTGATGTTAGTCCTTGCTCCTTTTTTTATCTGGGGCGGCATTTATATGGGGCGTCCTGCTTCAGCCGGCCGCTTTTTAATTTTGATTATGGCGGTTGTCGGTATGCTGATGCTGTATGACTTCGGACAGCCTGACTTGACTACCTTCATTAACGGGCAGGCTGCCCAATTGTTCGGAATTGGCGTCGCTTTCTTTTTTACGAATCTTTTGAGAAACGTGAATATTAAAAGGCTGGTCAGACGGGTCGTTCGGTCAGGTTGGGCTGAAATGGCGCAGATGGCAAAAGCGATGAGGCCGACATCGGTCGCAGAACTGGCTGTTCGCATGACTGACAGGATCAGTTTACTCGCTCCCCGCTTGGCGGCGGTAGAAAGCAGTGGCGGCATATCTTCGCTTGATTTGATGGAAGACGTCCGGGTGAGTATCAACATGGCATATTTGTTGCGCAGGCAGGATTTTCTCAGGCAGAGCAGCGTTTCGCTGGAGCCGTTGATGCATCATCTTTTTACTTATTTCCGTGACAAATTATCGCGAATGAGAGGCAATGAAAGAGAATTGCTGATTCAATTGGATCGTTTGCTGTATCAGGTTTGCGATTTGCCTTCGTCAACACAGAAAAATGAAGTCATTTCGGCACTGGCAGGCATTCGAAAAGACATGTTCCCGAAAGCCCTTTTTTACAGGGCGACTGTGCCTGGCAAGGAGGTGGAATGACCGGTGAGGTTAATGTTTACGGCGTTTACATACCGTGGGGGATTATCATGCTGCTGGCAGCCATGGGCGTGACCCGCCTGATTAGCCGGGGATTGGCGAAATTCGGTTTTTATCGTTATGTCTGGCATCCCGCGCTATTTGATTTTGCGGTTTTTGTGATTGTAATGGGTGCTTTTTTCTTTTTGTTTTCTTTGCGTAGGTTTTCGTATGCGTTTTGAGTTTTCCAGACTACAAGCTATTCGCTTTGGGGTGAGCGCAACCGTTATTCTGATAGCAGTACTTGTTGCCTGGCGTCTGTTTATTCATTATGAATATGACCCATGGACACGTGATGGACGCATCAAGGCGGATATCGTGCAAATCGCGTCTGATGTGACCGGACAGGTTGTTAAAGTGCATGTTCGGGACAATCAGATGGTAAAAAAAGGCGACATCCTGTTTGAAATTGACCATGACCGTTTTGAACTGGCGTTGCGTCAGGCTCAAGCCGGTGTTCAGGCTGCGCGGGTCAATTTTGATCAGGCAAAACGTGAGGACATGCGGAATCGGAAGCTGAAGGAATTGGTTGCTCATGAAATTCGGGAGCAGGGACGCGCCAAAATGGAGCAGTATGAAACGGATCTGGCCATGGCCATAGTCAAGCGTGATACGGCCAAACTGGATTTGGAGCGGACAAAAGTACGGGCTACCGTTAACGGTTATGTAACCAATTTGAATGTCCAGGTAGGAACCTATCTCAGCGCCAGTCAACCGGCAGTTGCCTTGATTGATATGGATTCACTGTATGTTGAAGGTTACTTCGAGGAAACCAAGCTCGCCCGGATTTATCCGGGTGATCCGGCAACGATTTCCCTGATGGGAGAAGAGGAAAAACTGAAGGGGTATGTGCAAAGTGTTGCCGGCGGAATTTACGACAGGGAGCGCAGTACGGGTTCCAACCTGCTTCAAAATATCAATCCGACCTTAAACTGGGTCCGGCTGGTTCAGCGTATTCCGGTCAGAATCGAACTGGAGACGATGCCCAAGCAAATTAAATTGGTTGTGGGGCAGACTGCCACGATTAATATCCAGGCTTCAAACCGCAGTGATCGCTTAGGACTGGAAAATAAAAAGTAGAGTGCTGCCATGTTCTTATGCCGATTATTCCGTTTGATGCTTGTTCTATTGTTTCTGACTGTATTGTCAGCTTGTACGGCAGTCGGGCCTGACTATCGGGTGCCTGCCGAGGCGGTTATCAGACAGGAAAAAAACGCGGCAACGTTTGTTTCAGCCAATGAGCCGGTTTACACCCAGCATGATCTGCCACAGAATTGGTGGCGCCTGTATGATCAGGAGACAATCAATGAACTGGTCAATAAAGCGTTGGCGGCCAATACAGACCTGAGAATCGCTTCCGCGAACCTGGCGAGAGTCCGGGCCGTTCTGGAAGAAGCGAGAACCATGACGGATCCGGTTTTTGATGTCGGTGCGTCACCAGGTTATGGCCGGAATGCGACCAAACCTGGGACGCGGCGCGAAGGCAATCACTGGTTTTATGACATGGGCGCCGGCATGTCCTACCAGTTTGATCTGTTTGGCAAAATCGCACGGGCAATTGAAGCGGCTACAGCTGATGTAGAAGCGACGCGGGCGGCTTATGATCTCATGCGCATTACGGTTATTGCTGATACGACACGGGCTTACCTGGACATTTGTTCTTCGGGGTATCGGATGGATGTGGCGGTCAGATCTGTGGAGTTACAACAAAAATTTGTCGACACAACGATACGTCTGACTGATGGCGGGCGGAGTACGCCATTGGATGTCAGCCGCGCACGCGCCCAACTGGAATACCTTCGTGCAGCCGTGCCGTCGCTAGTGGCTCAGCAGCGCGTCGCCATGTATCAACTGGCTGTCTTAACGGGAGAGCGGCCGGATGCCTTGATGGAAAAGGTCGGCCAATGCCGGGCAATACCGCAGTTGACACAACCGATTCCGGTGGGAGACGGCGCGGCGCTTCTAAGCAGACGGCCTGATATCCGTCAAGCCGAGCGCACATTGGCTGCGGCAACGGCAAGAATTGGCGTCGCGACCGCTGATCTGTATCCGAGTATCAGTCTTGGCCTCCATATTGGCAGGACCGGCACCTTTTCCAGCTTTGGTTCAGATAATGCTTTTAGATGGGGAGTCGGCCCACTGATTTCATGGACGCTGCCGGCAACAGGCCCTGCGCGTGCCCGTATTGCACAGGTCGAGGCAGAGACAGAAGCCGCTCTGGCTGATTTTGATGGTACTGTGCTAAATGCGATTAAGGAAGTGGAAAGCGCTCTGGTCGTTTATGCAAGAGGACTTGATAGAAATGCAGCGTTAAGGAAAGCGCGAGACCAGAGTGCATTGGCATCCCGGCAGGCTCACCAGCTTTACAATGATGGCCGGACGGATTTTCTGACCATGCTGGATGCGGATCGGACACTAGCGGATTTTGAAAGCCGGCTGGCAGAATCAGAGGCTCAGTTGGCGCGGGATCAGGTCCATCTTTTCCTTGCGCTGGGTGGTGGATGGGATCCGGAAGTGACAAAAGAAAAGCCAAAAGTAAATATGTCAGGCACAACAGTGACGGATGCGCAATCTGAAACATTGGCGGCAAAGCAGTAATCCATCATTTTCTATCGTCTTTTATTTGCAGCGCACGCTCATAAAGCGGTTTTTTCTTCATGCCGGTAATCTGTGCCGCCAATGATGCGGCCTGACTGACCGGGCATTCTGCAAGCAGTATGGATAAAATGCGTTCCGCTTCCATTTCATCTTGGTTTCTGCCGGATTTCGCGCTTTCGATCAGCAGTACAAACTCGCCTCTGGCATGATGGGGGTCAGCATCCAGCCATTCGCGGGTTTCAGATAGCTTGCAGCGATGTATTTCCTCGAAAAACTTGGTTATTTCACGGGCAATGACAATCTGGCGATCCGGTCCAAAAACAGCTAATAGCGAAGCGAGGGTTTCGCGTATTCGATGAGGCGCTTCATAAATAACCAGTATTGCTGGCATGTTTTCGAGCGATTTCAGCATCGTTTCCTTAGCCACCTTTTTTACAGGCAGGAATCCGACAAAATAAAAATGATCCGCTGACAGGCCACTAACAGAAAGAGCGGCAATGGCGGCGGATGCGCCTGGGACAGGCATAACCCGTAATCCGGCTGAAAGAACGGCATCGACGAGATGGGAACCTGGATCGGAAATGGCGGGTGTTCCGGCGTCCGTCACCAGCGCGATTCGTTCTCCCTTTGATAAACGGTTGACCAGTTGCTCCGTCATACGGTATTCATTATGCTGGTGGACGGCTATCAGTGGTTTTGAAATGCCGTATTGCGATAAGAGTGTTCCCGTTATGCGCGTGTCCTCACATGCGACGGCATCGACCAGAGAAAGGACGTGCAGTGCCCGAAGCGTGATGTCGCCGATATTCCCGATCGGTGTCGCAATCACATACAAAGCAGCAGGCGGATAATCCTGCTGGATGACGTCCTGCATAAGGCGAGCCGGGTTTTTCAAATTATCATTTTTATCATTCATTATCGCTTCACCGTAAGTTTGGTATGATTGTGCGTGAGAGTGATGTCAAAGACAAGCCGCATTTTATTCACATGCTACCAAATGAGGTTCATTCAGGGAGAAGCTGAAATCGTGCCGGATTTATCCTTTCCCATGAACAAACGACAATCAGGGCAGGCTGGAGAGGATGCGGCGTTGGCTTATCTGCTGACGCAGGGATTGACTTTGGTCGAGCGAAATTTCAGCAGCCGCATGGGTGAGATCGATTTAATCATGAAAGATCGTGACACGCTCGTTTTTGTTGAGGTCAGAAAACGCGGCAGAAATGATTTTGGAAGCGCGGTAGCCAGTATTACCCATGCCAAACAACAGCGTCTGGTAAAAACGGCGCAGCTGTTTTTGCAAAAACTCAGTAAAATACCTCCCTGCCGGTTTGATGTTGTCGCTTTGGACAAAGATAAAATGACCTGGCTAAAAAACATGATTGATGAAATATAAATAGGACGTTTGCCGAAAGCGGCGTTTCAAGTGACAGGATATATGAGAGACCAACGCATACTTGGACATTTTAATGAAAGCGCCGACCTGAAAAGGCAGGCAGGAGCTGTTTTAGTACAGCCCATATCCGATGCGGTTAATATGCTGTTTTCGGCCCTGTCTCACGGGAACAAAATTCTGGCATGCGGCAATGGCGGATCGGCTGCGGATTGCCAGCATTTTGCGGCGGAACTCGTTGGCCGTTTTGAACAGGAGCGTTTGCCGCTGCCGGCGATTGCATTGACGACAGATACTTCCATCTTGACAGCGGTTGGCAATGATTATGGCTATCAGGATATTTTTTCAAAACAGGTACAGGCATTCGGGCATCCAGGAGATGTTTTGCTGGCGATTTCCACTTCCGGTAATTCATCCAATGTGATTGCCGCAATCGAAGCGGCAAAAGACAGGGATATGGGCGTTATTGCCTTAACAGGCAATGGCGGCGGAAAGATCGCAGAACTACTCTCGGAAACGGATGTGCATATCTGTGTCCCCCACACCAGAACGGCCCGTATCCAGGAGGTGCATCTTTTAGTCATTCATTGTATTTGCGATGGAGTCGATGCCGCATTATTGGGAGGAGATATAAATGAATAAGCAAAACACGGCAGTCATCCG
Source organism: Betaproteobacteria bacterium (assembly GCA_009783065.1). The sequence goes on from WRHV01000008.1 coordinate 27,864, forward strand.
ATGGAAACGGTTGTTTGGCGTTTGCCTTTTATGTAGTGTCGCCGCACTGACATTGGAAGCTTGCGTGCCGACGGTTCTGGTAGGAGGCGGCGTTGCCGGTACGATGGCCGCGACCGACCGGCGCACGTTTGGGACTCAGACCGAAGACCGGACTATCGGTTTCAAAGGAGAGTCGATGGCGGATGCCATTGTCGGCAATCAAGGACACGTCACGGTTACGAGCTTCAACAGGCTGGTTCTGATTACCGGGGAAGTGCAAAATGAAGGAATGAAAGCCAGAGTAGGAAATGAGGTGGCGCGGATTCCCAATGTCCGAAGTGTTGTCAATGAGTTGGAAATTATGGCGCCCTCCAGCTTGAGTTCCCGCTCCAGTGATTCGCTGATTACGGCGAAAGTGACGGCCAGTTTTTTAAATGCAGAGGGATTGTATGCAAATTCGCTAAAGACCGTGACAGAGCGCGGTATTGTTTATCTCATGGGGCGGGTGACGGAACGTGAAGGAAACATGGCGGCGGAGGTGGCCCGTGCTGTTCCAGGTGTGCAGCGGGTCGTCAAGGTTTTTGAACATATCAGCGAAGAAGAACTTGAAAGGATGAAGGCCAAAAATGCTCCCGCAGAAAGTACCGGCAATTCATCCAATCCTTATCAAGACAGTCCGGAATACCAATAAAGAGCGGGGTGCACGGGGAATGTTCTTATTCCCCGTTTTCATCTAATTGGTGCATCAATACCTTGTTTATATTCAGATGGCGCCGGTTTCTGTAATGATACAGTCCATGGCAATGTCATGTTCCTGAACAGGAAATTGGACTTCCAGGCAGGCATAGGCGATACCGATAGTATGAGGGCGAGGTTGCTGTTCCAATGTCCGGTCAAAATAACCGCCGCCATAACCCAGCCGAAAGCGGTTCCGCGTAAAGCCAAGGCAGGGTACCAGCAGCGTTTGAGGAAGCGGGACAAATTCCTTGATTTCCGGAATGGAAATGCCAAAATTGTCCTTGACTAATGGATCGCCTGGTTTCCATTTCACAAATTGCAGGGGCAAGGTTTTGCCCATAACAACAGGAAGCGAAAGCGTGAGACCTTTTCGGGATAGTGCGGCATATAGTTCTATCAGATCAGGCTCGTTTTGTGTCGAAAAATAAATGCCCAAGGTAGAAAAGGAATGGGTTTGCAGGTAACGTTCAAGATGTTCGATGATTTTGCGGTTCCATCTGGCACGTTCTATCTCATCCAAGGCGCATCGCATGGTAAGGAGTGAACGACGAAGAGCGGGTTTAACGTCCTGTTCGAGATCGATGGCTTCAACGAGTCTTTTTTTATCTGATGGTAAACTCATATCTGGATTTAAAATATTTAAATAAAAGCGGAGTAAGTTGTGCGCCAGTATCTGAAAAATATCTTATTGTTTTTAGCCGCATTCATCATGCTGGCATCGGCTCACGCCGTGCCGGATTTGTCCACGACGTCGGCGCAGGACAATACATTCCTGGAATTACGGAATGCCGCTCGCAAGCAGGATTCAGTTAAGGCTGAGCGTCTTGCTGCCAGTCTATCAGATTATCCCGTGCCATCTTATGTCGCGTATTATCGCCTGAAATCACGTCTTGAAACGGCAAGCGAAGCTGAAATTCTGGAAACGATTTCGCGGTATAGAAATACCGCCATCGCTGACCGCTTGCGCAATGACTGGTTGCTGATCCTCGGCAAAAGAGGCCAATGGGCGACCTTCGATCGGGAATATCCGCTATTTCAACTCAAGGATGACCTCCAGTTAAAATGTTATGCACTGGTTTCTCAGGCCGAAAAAGGTGAAAATGTTGTGGCTGAGGCACGCAAGCTGCTTGATGTGTCCCGAAAAAACAATGAAGGATGTTACACCCTTGTCTCCACACTGAAACAAAAAGGACAATTCAAGACAGACGATCTATGGTTTGAGACGCGAACGGCGGCGGAAGGAAGCGCCTTTGGATTGGTAAAACGGCTTGCTGTGTTGGCTGGCGCGCAGCCGGCAGCGGTTTCCCGTGCGCTGGAAATGCCTGCTGCTGTTTTATCCAAGGGGCCGGGAGCTGATCGTGCCGAGCATGAGGTATTTATCCTGGCGCTTGGGCAATTGGCCAAAAAAGATCACCAGGAAGCGGCAGAAATACTCACAAGAGCCGAGAGTAAATTAACCGCTTCTGAAAGAAAGTCTGCCTGGGCGCAAATCGCTTTGCCCTCTTCGCTTTCGCTGGCGCCGGCAGCTTTAAGTTATTGGAAAAAGGCTGAGGGAGCGCCCTTATCCAGCCTTGCGCAGGAATGGCGGGTGAGAATGGCCTTGCGTTCACATGATTGGAAAGCAGTCGATGCCTGGATTGATGAAATGTCGGCCTATCTCAGGGATGATGCGACATGGGTCTACTGGAAAGGCCGTGCGCAGCAGGTTGCAGGGAACCATGAAGAAGCGCGCCGCTATTTCGCCAGCATAGCAGACCAATATCATTTTTATGGTCAGTTGGCGTTAGAAGAACTGGGGAAAAAAATCTCGGTTCCTGAAATGGCAAAGCCGATTACCGAAGCTGAAATTGCCGCTATGTCGAAAAATCCAGGGTTTAAGCTTGCTCTGAAATTTTTTTCCATGAATATGCGATTTGAAGGCGTTCGGGAATGGAACTGGCAATTGCGTGACATGCGTGATCGCGAATTGCTTGCGGCGGCTGAATTTGCCAAACGGAGTGGTGTATTAGATAGAATGGTTAATACATCGGATCGGACGCAAGAAGAAATCAGTTTTGTTCAACGCTTCCCCATGCCTTTTAAGGACAACATGGAAACAGCAACGAAATCGCTTGGGTTGAACATGTCCTGGGCCTATGGATTGATCCGTCAGGAATCCCGTTTTATTATGGATGCCCGTTCTTCAGCGGGCGCATCCGGCCTGATGCAACTGATGCCTGCTACGGCCCGACTGGTTGCTAAAAAAATTGGTATGGCTGATTACAGTCCCTCCCAGATCAACAGTCTGGAAACCAATATTCTGCTGGGGACGAATTACCTGAAAATGATGATGGAAGAACTAGGTCATTCCGAGACGCTGGCAACCGCCGGATATAATGCCGGTCCAGGGAGGCCCCGTGCATGGCGTTCCAGATTGACCCGGGCTGTGGAAGGCGCTATTTTTGCAGAAACGATCCCCTTTAACGAAACACGGGATTATGTCAAGAAAGTGATGTCCAATGCGACATATTATGCTGCGTTGGTGGAGGGGCAGCCCCAATCCCTGAAAAAGCGTATGGGAAAAGTTTCGCCTCCCTAATGGCAAAAAAGGTTCATTGGAGATGTCGTAATGATGTGAAAACGGTGTCAAAAATACCGTTTTTCATGTAAAACGTACCCGTTTTTATTAAATCCGGCGGTCGTGCCTATATTTAACGGATTGATCAAAGAAGGGGCAGTTATGAAAATCTATACCGTTGGCGGTGCTGTACGTGACATGGTTCTCGGGTTGCCGGTGCGCGACCGGGATTATGTTGTGGTGGGCGCAACGGTTGAAATGATGCAGCATCTTGGCTTTAGGCCGGTCGGCAAGGATTTTCCGGTTTTTTTGCATCCGGAGACAAAGGAAGAATATGCGTTAGCACGGACTGAGCGCAAAACCGCCCCTGGTTATAAGGGTTTTGTGTTTCATGCTTCTCCGGAGGTGACGCTTAAAGAAGATCTTGAGCGCCGTGATTTGACCATGAATGCGATGGCGCTATCCGAAGATGGTGAACTGATTGATCCATTTGGTGGGCAGGAGGATCTGAAAAATCGCGTGTTCAGACATATATCGCCCGCTTTTGCCGACGATCCGGTCCGTATCCTCCGACTAGCCCGTTTTGCGGCTCGCTTCCCTGATTTCACAATTGCACCGGAAACCCTGGGCCTTATGAAAAAAATGGTCGAATCGGGTGAGGTCAATGCTTTGGTGCCGGAACGCGTCTGGCGGGAACTTTCTGAGGGCCTGATGGAAAAACAGCCATCCCGCATGTTTATGGTGATGCGGGAGTGCGGCGCATTGAAACATCTGTTTCCTGAGATTGATGCGCTTTGGGGAGTTCCGCAGCCGGAGCAGTACCATCCAGAGATTGACACGGGCGTGCATACCATGCAGGCACTCGATTATTCTGCAAAGAAAGGTTATGCCTTGCCGGTTCGCTTTGCTGTTTTGCTGCATGATCTTGGCAAGGGAACAACACCATCGCATCAATGGCCCCATCATCGTGCGCATGAGGAACGAGGGGTATTGCTGGTGGAGGCAGTCTGCCGCAGGCTGAGAGTATCAAACATGTACAGGGATATCGCTGTCATGACAACCCGTGAACATGGCAATATTCGCCGCAGTCGCGAACTTCGTTCCAAAACGGTTGTCATGTTGCTTGAACGCTGCGATGCGTTTAGAAGACCGGAACGTTTCATGAATGTCATTGATGCAACTGAATGCGATTTACGCGGACGCAAATCCGAAACAGTCAGCAGGGAGAATATTGAATTTCCACAACGCGAATACTGGCAATTGGTTTTGAGCGCCGCGCGCGGTATTGATGCCGCATCCATTGTGCAGTCAATGGAGGGAGAGATGGATGAAGTTCCCCGTGTACTTCATAGGGCAAGGGTTGAGGCCGTTTCTGATGCGATAACTGCGACCTATATTATTCCCGCAACACAGCAGCATGAGACTGCCAAAACAGCCATTTCTGCCATTGCCGGGTCGCCAGCGTCCGTATCTGGGGTGCCGTCTCATTAAAGTAATAGACGTTTCTCATCTCAAACAAGCCATTTTTCTTTTTCCAAAATCCTGGTAATCGTCATGGCGATAAGGTCATTGGCTGAAAAACGCGCTTCCAGTGTTTCATCCGGTAAGCGGTTCGACTCTATCGGTTAGAATCTCTTGTAATCCAAAATGGCTTAACCCATTTTCATGCTGTATCAGGAATTTTCATGTCAATACTCCAATATCCTTTCGAGCGAACCATGCCGGAATTTGGCGATACGATGGAAGTGGCTTCCGGCGTTAAATGGCTGCGTATGCCACTGCCTTTTGCGCTGAATCACGTCAATTTATGGATGATTGCCGAAAATGACGGCTGGTGTCAGGTGGACACCGGGCTGACCTGGGATACGATCAAAGCGATCTGGAACGAGCTGCTTAAAACCCACAAACTAACCCGCCAGATTGTGACTCACTACCATCCGGATCATATCGGACTCGCCGGCTGGTTACAGCAGCAAACAGGTATTGATCTTTGGATGACACAAGGCGAATATGTTTCTGCTTTGGCTTTTGCTGATGGGGCGGGCAGTTACCATGTCGATGCCATGATTGAGATGTTCCGTTACCACGGCCTGGACAGAAAACGGCTGGATGCGTTTAAACTCAGAGGCAATGTTTACAGAGAGGGATTTCCAATTATGCCTTCATCGTACCGCCGCCTGTTTGATAACCAGGTTATCCGCATCGGTAACCATGACTGGCGGGTCATTGTGGGCTATGGCCACGCGATGGAGCATGTCTCATTATATTGTGACACGCTCAGGATACTGATTTCCGGAGACATGCTGCTTCCCAGTATTTCAACCAATATTCCGGTTATTGCGGCAAATCCGCGCGACAATCCGCTTCAGTATTTTCTCGATTCTATTCAGCGGTATCGTGAATTGCCGGAAGATACCCTGGTCCTGCCTTCGCATGGCCGCCCGTTTATCGGTATTCATACCCGTGTTGATCAACTTGAGGAACATCACCGAAATCGCTGCAATGTATTACTTGCTGTGGCGATTGAACCGAAAACAGCCAGCGAGCTTTTGCCTTTCCTATTTGATCGTGACATCATGGATACACATCAATTCATGTTTGCGATGGGTGAAACGATTGCCCATCTGAATTATCTGGAAGAGCAAGGGCGTTTGAAACGGATCGAAGAAGACGGCATCGTCCGTTTTTGTGTCCTTTAAATGCGGCGCGTCCTGATAAAAAATTTATAACGTCACGATGTCGTCAAAAACCAGGCTTAGTAATTCAGTAACTGCAGCAGCCAGGGCGTCAGCAGCCCGGTCAATGTTCCGTTTAGAATTAACCCCAGACTGGAGTAGGCACCCAGGCGGGAAGTTTTCTGCATGGCTTGTGCTGTTCCTACAGCATGGGCTGCCGCGCCCAGTGCCAACCCCTGGGCAATGCGACTTTTGACGCGTACCAATTTCAAAAATGACAGACCGAAAATGGCTCCGAAAATGCCGGTCAGAATCACGATAATGGCAGTCAATGCCGGAATACCGCCGAGTACGCGTGATACTTCCATAGCGATAGGCGTTGTGGCGGATTTGGGTGACAGCGAGATAATTACTTCAGGAGAAGCGCCTAGCAGATGGGCGATAAAGGTCACGGAAAGTACCCCTGTAATGCATGCAAACAGCTGCGAAACCAAAACGGGCAATACCTGTTTTTTGATTTGCTCCAATTGCTGATATAACGGGACACCTAGCGCGACGATAGCAGGTTTTAGCAGAAAGGCGATATATTGACTGCCTTGCGCGTATGCATCATAAGAAATGTCTCCGATACGAAGAATAAGGATGATGATGGCAATCGTTACAAGAATCGGATTCAGAACGACCCAGCCAAGTCGGCGCTGTAGTCGCTGAGCCGCCCAGAACAGGCTGATAGTCAACGTGATGAGCAAGACGTCACTGTACATGAAGCTGTTCATTTTTGCCGCCGAAAGAGCTGGTAGGTCCAGCCGGTTACGGTAAGAACGGCCAGGGTGCTGATGATCGTGGCGAGCGTAATCGGTAAAAGTTCTGCCGCAATAAGATCAAAATACAGCATCAACGCGACGCCGGGCGGCACAAAAAAAAGTCCGAAATGCGCCAGCAGAAAATCGGAAATACCCTTAACCCATTCCAGCTTGATCCAGCCTGTTTTCAGCAGAAAAGCCAGCAGCAGCATGCCAATCAGTGAAGAGGGGAATTTTGTTTCCGTCAGATTAACGATTAGTTCACCGAAAGCCAGACAAAGAAAAATGATAACGCATTGCCGGAGTACAGACATGGCACGTCTCTATACGAAGGAGTAACAAGTGTACTTTACAGGATTTCTATTGATAAAAATAGAAGAAAACGAACGTAAAAGAGGATCAGTCATCAACGGCTTTAATGAATTGATTGATCATCCTGACCGGTCCATCCGGGGTTGTTTTCGGAAAGCATGCGTATGAGCGCCTCTTCGCACTCTTTGCTGCCGGCAGCCATGCCTTTTTCATACCAATACCGTGCCTTATCCCAATCCCGTTTCACGCCCGAGCCGTTTTTATAAAGCGCGCCCATCCAGACATAAGCCGGCATAAATCCGCGCTCCATCGCGGTTTGGAGCAGCGCCAGTCCTTTTTCAATATCCGTTTTGCCGTGGGTTCCGGCAACCAGAAAATGCCCAAGAATCGCCGCTGTGCGGTCATCCCCCTGATCCACAACCTTAAACAACCACGCATGTCCCCGTTCAATATCGCGCGGAACGTATTTCCCTGCAAAATAAATATCGGCCAGATGATTGCCTGCATTGACGTAACCCTGAGTGAAAGCATCTTCCAGCATCTGCATCCCTTTTTCGGCGTTGGCGGCGCATCCTTCTCCCGACAACAGCATCATGCCGACGGCAGCGCGTGCCGACGGTATGCCGCCATCTGCGCCACGGGACAACAATTCAAACGCCTTTTTACCATCTTTCCTGACGCCGTAGCCTGACTGATAGAACCAGCCGAGATTTGAAAACGCGCGGGGTTCGCCTGCTTTCATGGCTTTTTCATACCACGACACGGCAGACGGCAGATCCTGTCTGCCTGCAATGCCCAGAGCATGGATTTTGCCCATGTGAAAAAGGGCCGTCGCATTCCCCTGCCCGGCAAGTTCACGTATCCGGTCTATGGCGCGGAAATAATGAACAGGCGTTTTATCCGGGGCATCATCCATTTTACCGAGCCGGATATGGGCTTCTTCCTGATGTTTTGCCCCTGCGGGCGCATGAACGATGTAGCAGACAAAATCACCTCTGGAAGGGCTGTCGTGAATTTCCTCCCAAATGATTTTGTCGATTTCGCTATCGTCAATTTGAGACATTGGCACAAGTCGTTATTCCTGGTCTTGATCGGAAGTATTTTGACGCGGTTTTTTTATTAACAGCCAACGTGGCGCGTTAAAGTGGACGAGGCGGCGATAAAGCGTCACATACAAAATGATAAAAATGCCGACACATATCTGCAGGATCAACGTGTTTTGCCAGAAAAGCATAGCAGGGATAACCGAAGTCGAGCATAAAAACCAGAGATAAGGAGATGTCATCGCATTCCTGGCGGTTTTTTCTTTTGGAAGCTTGCTGCCGACAGCCCATCGTACCAGCCTTTTGTATACCAGTTGATGCAGATGCGCAGCATCTGGCATATCAGCTGCACTTCCTCGTAAAACAACGCGCCGATAGATAGAAAATATCGTTTCAAAGATGGGATAAATGAGAACCAATAGAGGAAACCATGGCGATACAGTCTGATTTCGCGCGACCAATAGCACCGATAATTCCGCCAGGATAAATCCAATGAAATAAGCGCCTCCATCGCCAAGGAAAATAAGTCCTCTGGGATAATTCCAGACAAAAAAACCGAGGATAGCTCCTATCATGGCAAGCGATATTCTCCAGATAAGCGTATCACCTACCAAAAAACCAATATAACCCAACGCAGCAAGCATAAAAACGGAAACCATGCCGGAGAGACCATTGTAGCCGTCTATGATGTTGATGGCATTAGCAACACCGCCAACTGCAATCATCGTAAATACCAAAGAGATCGGCCACCATGCGATTAACATATTCAACAGTGGAATATCCAGCCTGAATATGCCCGCACCCAAAAACCAAAACCCTAAGGCGGCAGCTATCATAGTTAAGCAAAGCCGGAGAAGTGAATGTACTTTCTTTGTGCAGTCTTCTACGATTCCTCCTAAAAAAGCCGGTAAGGAAGCCAATAGCAAAAGCGTAAATGACCATGTATCCGCATTACCGGATACCAATAAATAGCCAAGTAATACAATCATGGCGCACATAATGCCGATACCGCCCACTCTGGGAACAACCTGAGCATGAAATTTTTGTACGCCTGTCAAATCATGGTCGGCAGTATATTTGCCGTGCACGTTCTGAAATCTGACAATGAGCAAAGTCACAATCAAAGAGACAAAAAATGACAGAGCAATATATTGCATCAGCATGATTTGGTAAAGAGAGTAATCATTTGATTCTCTGTTTTTTCATTTTGCGACCGTTTCTACGCAGACCTGGAATAGAAGACAGTTTGTTTTTTGATCCGGTAGATTATTTTACAGGCGTTCCTCTATCAACCTTAACAGATATCGTCCGTAACCGTTATTGACAAGTGGCTGAGCCAATTTCTCAAGATAAGCCGCATCAATCCAGCCCTGCCGGAATGCAATCTCTTCAGGACAGCAAACTTTCAATCCCTGTCTGTTTTGAATTGTTGCAATATACTGGCTTGCTTCAAGCAGGGAATCATGGGTTCCTGTATCCAGCCAGGCATATCCGCGTCCCATTACCTCGACTTTCAATTTTTCCTGATTCAGGTAAAGGCGATTTAAATCAGTTATCTCCAATTCGCCACGAGCGGATGGTTTCAGGTTTTTAGCCAGTTCAACAACCTGTCTATCATAAAAATACAGTCCGGTAACAGCATAATTTGATTTTGGCTTCTCCGGTTTTTCTTCCAGTGACAGTGCCACGCCATCCCGATCAAATTCCACTACCCCATAACGATGTGGATCATTGACGTGATAGGCAAATACCGTTGCGCCATCCGTATAGGCCATTGCGCTACCCAGCATATCGGGCAAATCATGTCCGTAGAAAATATTATCCCCCAGTATCAAAGCGGATAAATCGTTTCCAATAAAAGAATCACCCAAAATGAATGCCTGGGCCAACCCGTCAGGTGAGGGTTGCACCACATACTGTAGATTTAGTCCCCACCGTTCTCCGGAGCCGAATAACTGCTCAAAACGCGGCGTATCCTGCGGCGTCGAAATAATCAGAATATCTCTTATACCAGCCATCATCAGTACGGATAGCGGATAATAAATCATCGGTTTGTCAAAAACCGGCAAAAGCTGCTTGCTGATGGCAAGTGTTGCAGGAGCCAATCGCGTGCCGGCGCCGCCGGCCAAAATAATACCTTTACGTCTCATCATATTCAAAAAAGTCAGATTTGTCCGGTTCGATACCTGTCCGGCATTTCTCATGCATATTGTTTATCAATCCACTCGCGGTAGCTGCCGCTCACCACATTTTCTACCCAATCCTGGTTCGCAAGATACCATTCAACCGTCTTTCTGATTCCAGTCTCAAAAGTTTCTACAGGCTTCCATCCCAGTTCGTGTTCCAGCTTTGCGGCATTAATGGCATAACGCCTGTCATGTCCCGGACGGTCTGTCACAAAAGTAATTTGTTCACCGTATGAAAGGCCATCTGCTCGTGGCTTCAGTTCGTCCAGGATTGCGCAAAGTGTCTTTACCACTTCAATATTCGGTTTTTCATTAAAGCCGCCGACATTGTAAACTTCACCAATTTTCCCTGCCTTTAGCACATGCCTGATTGCGCTACAATGGTCTTTCACATACAACCAGTCCCGGATCTGCATTCCATCGCCATATATCGGCAACGTTTTGCCAGCCAGTGCATGATGGATAATCAGTGGGATCAGTTTTTCCGGAAAATGATAAGGGCCGTAATTATTCGAACAGTTCGTCGTTAAAACCGGGAAGCCATAAGTATGATGGTAGGCTCGCACCAGATGGTCGCTTGCCGCTTTGCTTGCGGAGTAAGGGCTGTTTGGCTCGTAGCGGTTCATTTCCGTAAAAGGCGGTGCCGCCGGTTCCAGCGAACCATATACCTCATCGGTTGAAACATGCAGAAACCGGAAAGCGGCTTTTTTCGCCTCATCCAACGTATCGAAATAATGCCGCGTTGCTTCCAGCAGCCGGAACGTCCCCACGATATTCGTCTGGATAAAATCTTCCGGGCCGTGGATGGAGCGGTCCACATGGCTTTCCGCTGCAAAATTAACCACTGCACGGATACCGTGTTCCTTCAACAGTGCAGAAACCAGTTCAAAATCCCCAATGTCGCCTTGTACAAATGTGTGTCGGGCATCTCCGTCCAATGTTGACAGGTTTTCGCGGTTTCCTGCATAAGTCAGCTTATCCAGGTTGATGACAGGTTCATCAGACAATGCCAGCCAATCCAGCACAAAGTTTGAGCCGATAAATCCTGCACCGCCGGTTACAAGTATAGTCATGTCTTATGTAACTTAAAATCAGGGTAAAAATTTAAAAGAAAGATAACTAAAATAAGTCCAGACCACAATTGGTCTGTTTCGGTGATTAATGGTTAATTATTATATTATATTTTGATCAAACTCTACAGTTCTTTTTTGGAGAAATTACAAGAAAAAGACCATAAAATGTCTGTGATTTGAGTGTCCAGCCAGTTTTTGCAAAGTTTCGAAATATCTGGAAAGAAAATGACAATATCCATAAAATGTCTGGATTCAAATACTTTTGCATCACTCTGGATGCCTATTAATAAATGACACCACAACATGTCGCTATCCTGCTTTGTACCTATAACGGCGAAAAATACATTCGTCAGCAAGTGGAATCCATCATTGCCCAGACCCACACAGATTGGTCGCTATGGGTTTCTGACGATGGATCAAAAGACAACACGCTTCATATCATCCAAGAATGCATGGAAAACCAGCCGCAGTCACTTCACATAAGACTCGGCCCTTCCATTGGATTTGCTCATAATTTCATGTCTCTTTTAAATTGTGAGGCAATACACGCTGATTATTTTGCCTTTTCAGACCAGGACGATATCTGGCATTGCGACAAGATAGAGCGCGCGTTACGATGGCATGTCTCTGTTTCCGGAGAGATGCCAAACCTGTATGGGGGGAGGTCACATCTGGTTGACGAAGCGGGTCAATCCATTGGTTATTCCCGGCGTTTTTCCAAAAAACCGTGTTTTTCCAATGCGCTGGTTCAAAGTATGGTGGGTGGCAACACGATGGTGATGAACCAGAAGGCGCGGGATCTTCTTCGCGTCTACAAAGATGGAACCGATGTCGCTTTCCACGACTGGTGGGCATATATATTCATTACAGGAGCAGGCGGTAATTTTTATTTTGATCTCATTCCCTCTATCGATTACCGGCAGCATGGAGCAAATCTGGTCGGTTTAAAAAAGGGGGTGGCGGCAAGATTGCGGCGCTTTCATAAGTTGATGCAAGGTGAGTTTCGCGAATTGACAGAACAGCACGTATTGCTTTTGGAGCAGGTTAACGGCTTGTTAACAGCAGAAAACCAAACTGTTTTTGAATACTTTAAACAAGTCAGAAGCAGCGGTTTGATAAAACGATTGATCAGCGCGAAGAAAAGCCGGATCTTTCGGCAAACTTTTCTCGAAAATATGGGGTTGCTGGTCGCCATTTTGTTCAGAAAGATTTGAAAAGCGCGTTTCTTTCTATTGGGAAGTGGCTAAAGCAGGATATTAAGACGGTGGACAAGCTGGGCAAGGTTTGAAAGCCACAATTCCAGCTCGTCTGTACTTGCCAGTTACACCGGATGATGAGCTTCAACCGAAGGCTGAAAAATCTGTCCTTGATACCATTTTGAAGCATTTTAGGAACGCTTTAAAATGGCGCTAAGAGCCAGATAAAATTTGAGTAAAAATGGGAATCGAGCAGGGCGAAGTTTGGCCTAAATTTTTATTCCACTGGCAGCAATCTATCTCAGCCATGTTCATGCCAGTGATTGCCACTGATGCTGGCGGTTGCGCGGAGGTGGTCGATGATCTACGCTATATGGTTCCAGTGCGTGACGCCGATGCGCTGGCGGCGAAGATGGCGCAAATTGCGGCGATGACGCTTGCCGAACGCGAAACGTTAGGGGAGATCAACAGGTGGCGGGTGGCTCGCTTTGATTTGGAGAGCATATGCGACCGATGGGAAAAGATATATGCGGAGAAAGAAGGTGATATTCAGCGATAATCCGCTCTGAACTGCTCCCTCATTAATAGTCGACGAATAAGCGCAATGGATTCAATGCCGGATATCGAGAATCGACAGGATTTTCCGGTTGATTTTATTCACATCATAATGCTGCTCAGCTAATTCCCTGCTTTCTCTTCCCATGGATTCGATCAGGTCGGGTGATTTTATAAAACGTTCCATGGCTTTTACAAGCGCATCCGGTGAGCGGACGGGAACGATGAACCCATTTTTCCCGTCTATAACCGTATCCCGACATCCCGGAGAATTCGTTGTAATAACTGGCCGGCCCATTGCCATAGCTTCCTGTGTGCTTCTTGGCAATCCTTCTCTGTAATAGGAGGGAAGAACGAAAACACTGGATTGCCGAAGGTATGGTCTGACATCACTGACTTGCCTTGCCCAATCAACGATTTTTTCATTATGCCATTGAGAAAGCTCGGCTTCTTTAATGGAACCGGGGTTGGCATCGGTTCCTCCGACAAGCAGAAAACGCGTTTTTGGGTATGTTTCCCTGAGAATGCGTGCCGCATGGACAAAATCATAAATGCCTTTCTCACGAAGCATGCGCGCAATCAAAATAAATGTAACAGGTTCTTTGACTGCCGGAGTGTTCTGAAAAAAAGACAAATCAACTCCGATTCCGGAAATGAGCATTGTGCGCGAAGGATCAATCAGTTTCATCTTCATCAAATCGGTTTGATCGTCAGAATTCAGCAGGATGACCTTGTGATTTC
>WRHV01000009.1 GCA_009783065.1 Betaproteobacteria bacterium
GAATTCACCAGGTTGATCTGACCGGGAATCGCAGTCTGGACACAAAAGCCGGTCAAAGGGCCTGTCGGGGTCGACGTTTCTTGCGGGTTTGCCGGAGCAGTCACGTAGTTGCCGACTTGCAACCCGGTTGCGCTATTGTAGGCACTGCCGTCACTCGCGTAGAGGGTGCCGCTATAGTCAATGAGACGATAGACGCCAGGCCCGAGGACTTGGCCATTACCCAGGTCCACCACATTGATAACACCGCCAAGATACAGATCGCCATTGACTATGGTCAGGTCATTGAGCGCCCCGCCGGCAACGTTGGCCTGGAACAGATTGGAGAGAAGAATGGCGTTGTTGCTGAGGGTGAGATCGCCGTTGATGGTAATGGTGTTGGCGTCTCTCGGGTGAGAGCCTGGAGATAGCGTGGCGTTGTCGGCAATAGTGACGTCGCCGCCAATGATCCCATTACCGCCCAAACGCGTTCCCGGATTCGCAGTGACCGCTCCGCCTGCACCACTTTGGTCGCCATCAATATAGAGCCAGCCGCTCGAGATTGTCGTAGGACCGGCGTAAGTGTTGTTTGCGCTCAAAATGGTGACGCCCGCGCCGGCCTGGTTGACTGTGCCGGTTCCTGATATGAGCCCGCTAAATGTCGAGATATCAGAACGGTTGAATACGAGCGCGCCGTTATTGACAACATCGCCGACAATGCTTCCCGTCGTGCCGCCGGCACCAATTTGCAGCGTCCCTCCACTGATCGTCGTACCCCCACTGTACGTGTTCGTGTTTGCCAGAATGAGCGAACCCGATCCCGCTGCAGTCAGGGCGCCTGCACCACTGATGGCCTGGCTCACCGTGCTCGTCACACCACTATCCGTTTGGATCGTGCCATTGTTGGCAGTCACCGTCATGGCGCGTGATGAGGAGAGATTGAAGCTGCTTGTCAATTCCAGCGTACCGCCATCCAGCGTGATCGAACCGCTGGGATCACCCAGCTGGTTGTCGGCGCTAACGGCAACCGTGCCGCCTTGTATGAGGGTACCGCCCTGGTAGGTATTATTGCCGGACAGCGTCAATATACCACCGCCAGTCTTTGACACAGCGCCGGAACCGCTGATGATGCCGGCATAAGTGCCGTCATCCGGCTGAGCAAAATTCACAAGACCATTGTCCGTGATGCTGGGCGGCAGGCTTTGCGCGCGCGCCTGCAGTATACCGGCCGAATCGACCAGAACCGAACCGTTGAAGCTGGTGTTGTTGCCGGTAAGCACAAGGGTTCCCTGCTGCACTTCTACGGCAAGCGGCCCTCCGCTACTGTTTCCCACTGTTCCGGTAAGCGTCCAGGTGCCCTGACCTATTTTAGTCAGAAACTGGAAGTTGTTAATACTCCCGGATAAGGTGTCACTGGAACCAACTGTACCTGCAAGCGTCAGGGTGTTCGTCCCCCCGCCTCCATCGAAACTGCCGGTAACGACCGAGGAAGGATACAATGTCAATACGTCGTTACCACCACCAAAAAGCAAGCTGCCATAGACGACGGCCCCTGTGTAGTTGGTGAAATAGACATCGGAACTCCCTCCGCTGCCGACGGTGTTGCCGATAACACTTTGGCTCGAACCGTTGCCGCTCTGAATCGTGCCGTAGTTATTAATGACATTAGCGGCGCCAACGACCTGGTCTTCAAACCAGATTGCCACCGCATTAGTGGAAGAAATCGTACCGTAATTATTTATAGTATTACCTTGGCCGATCATGTCTATGGCGTTGGAATCCGTGCTCGTTCCAGCCGCGTTGACCGTTGCCCCCTGTCCGATTGTCAGTACACCATAGGAACGAAATTCGATGGTGTTCTTGCCCGCAACATACAAACCACTCCCGCCGACTCCGGCATGGCCTGTAACAGTGGCATTGTCCTCAATATTGATGA
Organism: Betaproteobacteria bacterium; assembly: GCA_009783065.1. The sequence continues at coordinate 1,913 of WRHV01000009.1, forward strand.
TCGCGTAGTCGCGAAGACTGATGACCGTGCCAGGCCCCGAGGTAACCGTTGCCCCGGTCGTAACCGTAACGGTTGCGTTATCAGGACCGCTGGGACCATTACCGATGGAAGAGCCTCCCAGGGTGGTTGAGCCGCTGCACGTCGTGTTGTTACCTGTAGTCGTACATGTAGCGGATGCTGTTGCCGGCAACAGCATTGCGCTTATCAGCGATACTGCCAAAATCAAAATCCGTATTGCCGCAGACCTGAACAAGAAGCCCATTTTTAAGCCCTCTATCCAACAATTTATAAGCAAATTGACCACAAGAGAGCGAAGAGGGCCTCTTATGATTCAAAAACCATGTTCGTTTCAAGAAAATACAAGGGTATTCCTAAAGACTTCTTTACACCTTTTCTGAAAAAATACGTTATTCAGAATCAACGACAGAATGTGCAAACAACAGCTAAAAATACGCGGAAAACGGAATCCGGCCAATCATTTGCATACGGAATCCGGCGCCACCTCAAATTTTAAGCAACACCTTCACTCATCCTGTTTTTTCAAAGGGATTATATTTATATATATTCAGTTTAGGCTAAACCATATTTGGCCTATTACTGTTGCTCGATCATATAATGATTAATCGCTTTATGTCAATTAACAACCTTCCACCTGGCCAAATCGCAACCTATTTATTATTTACTATTTAAATCAAACAGTTACCGTATGAAATTGGCAACACGCTGCATTGAGAATGCCGGCAATCTTGCCAGCATGACACATAACGCACTTTGTATCGAATTTGATATGCCCGGCATTGCGCCTACTCCAATTTTTTAATGCAAAAAGGGTTACGTGAAACCACGTAACCCTTTTCATTTTACTGGTGCTGATGAGAAGAATCGAACTTCCGACCTACTGATTACGAATCAGTTGCTCTACCAACTGAGCTACATCAGCAAAGGGATACATTGTAGCAAAAAAGAGCGGATTCTGTCACGGATAGACAAGCGTACTCTTGTATAATGCCGCAAACAAGACTTTTCGGGAATCGAAATGAATATTTTGAAGATAAAAATCAAACTTCTCATGTTGTTAGTCTGTTTTTTTTGCACGATAACCGCATCTGCACAAGAAGATGTTATCCGAAAGCGCTTTCAGGAACGCGTTGTTCAGGGAGAAAAAATCACTTCCGTGAAAAAAACCCCTTATTCCGGTCTGTATGAAGTTCAGGTCGGAAACAAGATCGTGTATACCGACAGCAAAGCGCGCTATCTGTTTATCGGCAGAATGATTGATATTGAAACCGGCCGGGACTATACCCAGGAACGGATGGAAGCGATCAACAAAATCCGTTTTTCCGATCTTCCTCTCGAACAAGCCATCAAAAAGGTCAACGGCAAAGGAGAAAGGGTTATTGCCGTCTTTTCCGACCCGAACTGCGGCTACTGCAAACGTCTGGAAAGTATGTTGCAAGGGATTGATAACCTGACCATCTATGTTTTTCCGCTGAATATTCTTTCGGAAAAATCCCGCACCATTTCCCGCAATGTCTGGTGCTCGCCTAACCGGACCAACGCCTGGAATGCCTGGATGATTGACGGCAAGTTGCCTCCGGAAGCCGGCAGCAACTGCTCCTATTCTGATGAAGCCATCCTTCAGCTTGCCCGGAAATTTGACATTACCGGAACGCCGGTCATTTTTTTCAGGAACGGCTCCCGGATTACCGGCTTGTTATCGGCAGAAGATTTCATTGAAGCGCTTTCCGCCGCCAAATAACGACTTTACAACTGACATGCCCTATCAGGAAGCGGGCACATGCCTGCTTCCTGAGCAATTGCAGTATAATTTTTGGTTTACCCGGCCAAAAGATTCGGGATACCAGACGGCAACATCCTATTTTGTCCTTGGAGCAACACAGCATGTCATCGGTTGAAGCGCAACTTCGCAACATTCTCTCAAAAAGAATCCTGATTTTGGACGGCGCCATGGGCACCGTCATCCAGCGGTACGGCTTAACGGAAGAAGATTACCGAGGCGGGCCCAATGGCCGGTTCATAACTTTTTCCGCGCCCCTTTCTGCCGGAAATCGTGAACTTTTTGTCCGGGGAAACAATGAACTGCTTTCCTTAACGCAGCCGCACATCATTGCCGCTATTCACGAAGAATATCTGGCTGCCGGCGCTGATGTTATTGAAACCAATACTTTCGGCGCAACCTCTGTTGCCCAGGATGACTATTACATGGCGCATCTCGTCTATGAGATGAATATCGAATCGGCTCGGATAGCGCGTGAAGCCTGTGCAAAGTTTTCGACACCTGAACGCCCCCGCTTTGTTGCAGGTTCTATTGGCCCGACACCTAAAACCGCTTCTATTTCACCCGATGTCAATGATCCCGGCGCACGCAATATCGATTTTGACCAGCTGGTTGAGGCTTATACGGAACAGGTGCGCGGACTCATTGAAGGCGGTGTTGACCTGTTTCTCGTTGAAACCGTGTTTGATACGTTGAATTGCAAGGCCGCGCTTTTCGCCATTGACGCTTATTTTGAAGAAAGCGGCAAAAAATTGCCGATCATGATCTCCGGCACCGTAACCGACGCTTCGGGCCGCATCCTGTCAGGCCAAACTGTCACCGCTTTCTGGTACGCTGTCAGGCATGCCAATCCCATAACGATCGGACTGAACTGTGCACTGGGCGCTGCGCTGATGCGGCCGTATGTTGAAGAGTTATCTCGGATTGCCGATGCCTATATCTGCATTTACCCCAATGCCGGGCTGCCAAACCCGATGAACGAAACCGGATTTGACGAGTTGCCGGCGGATACGTCTTCCTTGCTGAAAGAATTTGCCGCCAGCGGACTGGTCAATATTGTCGGCGGTTGCTGCGGAACCACGCCTGACCATATTCGTGCGATTGCAAAAGCGGTGAGCGATCTTCCACCAAGAACCATACCGGATATTCCGCCATCCATGCGGCTCGCCGGGCTGGAACCTTTTGTTATTGATGATGATTCACTCTTCGTTAATGTAGGCGAACGTACCAACGTTACCGGCTCCAAAGCGTTTTCACGCCTGATACAAAATGCCGAATACGATCAGGCGCTCACCGTCGCGCGACAGCAGGTGGAAAATGGCGCCCAGATTATTGACATCAACATGGATGAAGCCATGCTGGATTCCGTTGCGGCAATGAAGCGATTTCTGAACCTGATCGCTTCCGAACCGGATATTGCCCGGATTCCGGTTATGCTGGATTCATCCAAGTGGAATGTGATTGAGGCCGGACTGAAGTGCCTTCAGGGTAAGGCCATTGTTAATTCTATTTCGCTGAAAGAAGGCGAAGACGAATTTCTCCGCCAGGCCAAACTTTGCCGCCGTTATGGGGCTGCGGTCATTGTCATGGCATTTGATGAGCAGGGCCAGGCTGATACCTTTCAACGCAAAATTGAAATCTGCCGGCGTGCTTATGACCTGCTTGTAAAGAAAATCGCGTTTCCGCCTGAAGACATTATTTTTGATCCGAATATTTTTGCCATCGCAACCGGTATAGAAGAACATAATAATTACGCCGTGGACTTTATTGAGGCAACACGCTGGATACGCAGCAATCTGCCCCAGGCCAAAATTAGCGGCGGCGTCTCAAATGTCAGTTTTAGCCTGCGCGGTAACGATGCCGCCCGGGAAGCCATCCATACGGTCTTTTTGTACCACGCTATTTCTGCCGGCATGACCATGGGCATCGTCAACGCCGGCATGATCGGCGTTTATGACCAAATACCTGTAGACCTGCGTGAACGGGTGGAAGATGTCGTCCTCAACCGCCGGCCTGATGCAACAGAGCGGTTGATTGAAGTCGTCAGCCAATTCAAGGCAGGCGCCAAAAAAGAAGAGAGCCATCAGGCATGGCGGGACGAGCCCGTCCGGAAACGCTTGACGCATGCCCTGATACAAGGGCAGACGGAATGGATCGCAGAAGATACCGATGAGGTTCTTCACGAGATATTGGAAAAAGGCGGAACGCCGATCCAGGTGATTGAAGGGCCTCTGATGGATGGCATGAATGCCGTCGGGGATTTGTTTGGGCAAGGAAAAATGTTCCTGCCTCAGGTCGTCAAATCGGCGCGTGTCATGAAGGAAGCCGTTGCATACCTGGTTCCTTATATCGAAGAAGAAAAGCAGCGTTCAGGCAATGCTTCATCAAAAGGAAAGATCCTGATCGCTACGGTTAAAGGCGATGTCCACGATATTGGCAAGAATATTGTGGCTGTCGTCCTTCAGTGCAACAATTTTGAAGTCGAAAACATGGGCGTCATGGTACCGTGCGCCGAAATCCTGGCCAGGGCGAAAGAAGTCCAGGCCGATATTATTGGCCTTTCCGGTCTTATTACGCCATCGCTTGAGGAAATGGCCTATGTCGCCAGTGAAATGCAGCGGGATGACTATTTTCGCTCGCGCAAAATACCACTTTTGATTGGTGGCGCAACGACCAGCCGCGTCCATACTGCCGTTAAAATTGCGCCTCATTATGATGGCCCTGTCATTTATACGCCGGATGCCTCCCGTACAGTCGCTATTGTCCAAGCTCTTATTAGCGCAAACGCAAAAGACCAATACCTCCAGGAACTGAAAGCGGATTACGATCGCATCCGACGGCTTCATGCCGAGAAAAAACCGCTTGATCTGATCCCGATTGAGGCCGCGAGAGCCAATAAGGCACAACTTTCTTTTGATGGTAATCATGCACCGGTAAGACCACGCTATATCGGCCAGCGGCTTCTGAAAAATGTGGATCTGGGCACCATTGCCCGATACATCGATTGGGGGCCTCTTTTTCATGTATGGGATATTCGCGGCGCATACCCGGCCATCCTTAGCGATCCCATTCACGGCGAAACGGCAAGCAAGGTTTTTGCCGATGCACAGAATATGCTGAAAAAACTGATTGAGGGAAAATGGCTGACCGCCCAGGCTTCAATCGCCCTGATGCCCGCCAATCGTGTTAATGATGATGACATCGAAATCTATACAGATGATACACGTACCGAAATCGCATTCACTTATTATGGCGTCCGGCAGCAAACGGAACGCCCGATTATTGACGGCATACAGCGCCCGAATCAATGCCTGGCCGATTTTATTGCCCCCAAAGAAAGCGGCATTCCGGACTACATCGGCATGTTTGCAGTGACCGCTGGGCTCGGTATCGAGAAGCAATTGTCACGTTTCGAAAAGGCGTACGATGATTACAGCAGCATCATGCTGAAAGCACTGGCAGACCGGCTGGTCGAAGCACTGTCGGAATACCTGCATGAACTGGTCAGAAAGGATTTGTGGGGCTATGCTCCGAATGAACAGCTCACGCACGAAGAACGCCTGCGCGAAGCCTATCAGGGCATCCGTCCCGCGCCCGGTTATCCGGCCTGTCCGGAACATACCGTCAAAACCGATCTTTTCCGGATATTGAAATGCGATCAGATCGGGATAACGCTAACCGAATCCTACGCCATGATCCCCGCTTCATCCATATCCGGTTTTTACTTCGCCCATCCGGACGCGCATTATTTCAGTGTCGGCAGAATCGACACCGATCAGATTACCGATATGGCTGATCGACGCAAAATCAGTATTGAAGAAGTCATGACCTGGCTGTCCCCTATTCTGTAATGAGGTCTGCCTGATTTTAATCCGTTTTACACAACGATGGCGGTTACCATGAAGCATGCGATCTATTATTCCATTACACCCTATGATCTCGCCGGGCACCTTTTCAAAATCACCGTAACCGTTCCTTCGCCTGATCCTAATGGGCAACATTTCGCGCTCCCGGCCTGGATTCCCGGCAGCTACATGATCCGTGAATTCGCACGGAATATCGTGCAGATCCGGGCGATTAGCGGCCAGCAGACGATCCCTCTGGAAAAACAGGACAAGCACACCTGGCGGGCTTCCCCCTGCAACCAGCCTCTGACGCTCGAATATGAGGTATACGCATGGGATTTATCTGTCCGGACAGCGCATTTGGATCAGACGCATGGATTTTTTAACGGCACCAGCGTCTATCTTCGTGTTATCGGGCAAGAACATTTGCCCCATATAGTAGATATTCGCAAGCCCGCTAACACGGCTTATGCTCATTGGCGGGTTGCAACAGCGCTTCCGGAACGGGATGCCCAACGCCATGCATTCGGTACCTATATAGCAAGCGGATACGATGAACTGATTGATCATCCGGTAGAAATGGGAACCTTTTCCCTGGCGACTTTTGAAGCTTACGGTATTCCGCATGAAATTGCCATTACCGGACGGGTGCCCAATCTGGATACGGACCGTCTTGCCTCTGACTTAACCCGTATCTGTGAAACCCAAATCCGCTTTTTCGATCCGGAAACCCAAAAACCACCCATGAGCCGCTATGTCTTCCTGATTATGGCCATTGGCAACGGCTATGGCGGACTGGAACACCGTGCCTCGACAGCCTTGCTGTGTTCTCGTGCCGACCTGCCGGCAAAAACGGCTGCCTCAACGGCAACGAACGAGGGATACCAGAATTTCCTGGGATTGTGCAGCCATGAGTATTTTCACGCCTGGAACGTCAAACGAATTCGCCCTGCGGTTTTTGCGCCTTATGATCTTCAGGGGGAAACCTATACCCGCCTCCTGTGGCTATTTGAAGGCTTTACCAGCTATTATGATGATTTGATGGTTGTACGCAGCGGCGTGATGGATGTGAGCACTTACTTGCAACGGATTGCCCGGACAATCAACCAAGTCAAACGCGCGATTGGCCGAAAAAAACAAAGCATCGCTCAAGCCAGCTTTGATGCCTGGATCAAATTTTATCGCCAGGATGAAAACGCAACCAATGCGCTCGTCAACTATTATACGAAAGGCTCTCTCGTTGCCCTGGCACTTGATTTGACCATCCGCATCCGGACGAATGGTGAAAAATCACTGGATGATGGAATGCGCCTTTTGTGGCAGCGTTATGGCCATAATTACGAAGCGCACGCTTATGAAAAAGGAATCAGTGATGCCGAAGCCGAAATGCTTTTTGAAGAAGCTTGCGGCCTTGACCTGAAAGATTTCTTTAAACGCTATGTGCATGGTACCGACGAACTGCAATTAGCCCATCTGTTTGAACATTTTGGCATAACGGAAAGCCATCCGGCAAAAACACCGAAAACCAGCCTGAATATGAGCGTACAGCACTCTGGAAGCGATTGCCGGATTGCCAATGTGTATGCAGGCGGCGCCGCACATGCGGCTGGATTGTCGGCTGGCGATGTACTGGTTGCCATTGACCATATCCGGATACCGGCAGAAAACCCGTCTTCCGGCCTCGACGGTCTTTTGTCACGATATGCCGTAGGAGAAACGGTCATCATTCACGCTTTCCGCCAGGATGAGCTGATGGCATTTCCCGCAGTCCTTGCCGCAGATGACACGCCTCTGTACACGCTGTCGCTTTCATCCGGGCAGACCGCCTCCACCGTTTCCGCTCGCGCCTCCTGGCTGAAACAAAAAGAGACTTAAGCTTAGGAAGCCGTATCAAACAAGCGATCCAGCTCTTTGCCCGGTTCATCCGCACGCATAAATGCCTCTCCAACAAGGAAAGCATGCACATCCGCATCGCGCATACGAACGACATCATCACGCTGCAAAATGCCTGACTCGGTTACAACCAGCCTGTCTTTAGGTACGATCGGAAGCAAATCTAGCGTTGTCTGTAAAGAAGTTTCAAAGGTGCGCAGATTGCGGTTGTTAATCCCCAGAAGCGGTGTTTTCAGTTCTAATGCCCGTTCCAGCTCATACGCGTCATGGACTTCCAGCAAGACATCCATGCCGAGTTCCAAAGCGCAGGCTTCCAATTCGGCCATCAAACCCGGATCAAGCGCGGCGACAATCAGCAAAATACAATCCGCTCGCCAAGCGCGTGCTTCATAAACCTGATAAAAATCAATGATGAAATCTTTGCGCAAGACCGGCAAGGCGCAGGCTTTTCTCGCCTGTTGCAAAAACTCAGGAGCCCCTTGAAAAAAAAGCTTGTCAGTAAGCACTGACAAACAGGCAGCACCATATTCCGCATAACTTTCTGCAATCTGCTCAGGATAAAATGGATCACGGATAATGCCTTTTGATGGAGAGGCCTTTTTCACCTCCGCAATCACGCCAGCCTTTTTCCGGCTGATTTTGTCACGCAGGGCTTTTTCAAATCCACGCAAATCCTGTTTGATGCCCGAATCAGTCTCCACTTCTTCTCTCAGGCTATCCAGCGACCGGCGCTTTTTTGCAGCGCCAACCTCATCTTGTTTGACCGCCAGTATTTTGTTCAGAATATCGGACATCATTTTCTCCATCTTCATTACATGCCGGTTTCTTGCGTGAAGGCGACAAAATCTTCCAGCTTGGCAAGCGCCACCCCGGACATGATGGCATCACGCGCCATGACAAGCCCGTCAGCGATGGAACCGGCGATATTGGCAGCGTAAAGCGCCGTCGCAGCATTGAGTGCAATAATATCCGTTGCCGGCCCGCCTTTGCTGGTCAATCCCTCAAGGACCCGTTTTTTCGATTCTTCAGCATCCTTGACTTCAAAATTCCGGCTGGCAAACATGCGCAAGCCAAAATCCTCCGGATGAATATCATACTCGCGAACCTTCCCATCCGAAAGTTCGCCAATCAGCGTACTTGCCCCGAGCGAAACTTCATCGAGGTTATCCCGCCCCCAAACAACCACCGCACGCTTGACCCCCATTTTTTGCAAAACGCGAACCTGGATGCCCACCAGATCCGGATGAAAAACCCCCATCAGCACATTATCCGCATAAGCCGGATTCGTCAGTGGCCCAAGAATATTGAAAATGGTACGCACCCCCAATTCCCGGCGAACCGTCCGGGCATGTTCCATAGCCGAATGATGGTTGGGCGCATACATGAACCCGATTCCTGTCTTTTCAATGGACTTTGCAATCTGTTCCGGAGACAAATTAATATTGGCGTCCAACGCTTCGAGCAAGTCCGCGCTGCCGGAAGATGATGAGACGCCGCGTCCGCCGTGCTTGGCGATGCGCGCCCCGCATGCCGCCGCAACAAACATGGACGCCGTGGAAATATTAAAAGTATTTGCCCCATCGCCACCGGTACCGACAATATCCAGTAAATTGCTTGTATCCGGCACCTCCACTTTGAGGGAAAATTCTCTTAACACCTGCGCTGCAGCGGCAATTTCGCCAACCGTTTCTTTTTTGACACGTAACCCCATTGTCAGCGCCGCAATCATGAGCGGCGACATTTCACCGCTCATGATACGGCGGAATAAAGATAACATTTCATCATGAAAAATTTCGCGATGTTCAATGCATCGCACCAGTGCTTCCTGAGGAGTAATCGACATGATATGTATTTCCAAAAAATAATTTGAATAATCCGGTAACCTTGTTTTATGTCAGGGTGTCAAAAAATTCCCGAGCAAGGCATGCCCCTGTTCCGACAAAACGGATTCCGGATGGAACTGTACGCCTTCTACGGGCAATGTCTTGTGACGCATTCCCATAATTTCGCCATCATCCGTCCATGCCGTTACTTCCAGGCAATCGGGCAATGAGCTTCGTTCAACGGCCAAAGAGTGGTAGCGGGTAATGGTGAGAGGACTGGGCAATCCGCGAAACACGCCGGTATGAGTATGGGTAATTCGTGAAACCTTGCCGTGCATGATCTGCTTTGCACGCACAACCCTGCCGCCAAATGCGGCGCCGATAGCCTGGTGTCCCAGGCATACGCCCAAAATGGGGATAACACCGGAAAACCGCTTCAATACCTCAAGGGAAATACCCGCGCTATCTGGCCCGCCTGGGCCGGGAGAAATACAGATCCGGTCCGGTTTGAGGCGCGTTATATCATCCAATGTGATGGTATCGTTCCGGTAAACCTGCACTTCTTCCCCAAGCTCACCAAAATACTGCACCAGGTTATAAGTAAATGAATCGTAATTATCTATCATCAGCAACATGAACCACTCCATGGATTCTGTCAGAAACCGCGACTACCACAGGACAATCGGATTTCAGACTGACTGCCAGCCACATGAATATGCGGCACAAAATCAAAATTGGGATTTTTTATACGCCGTAAAGGCGTACAGAGTCGTCAGGCAATTGGCTTACGCCAGCGCTGAGAAAGGAATGTTGTCGTGAATGGATTCATTTTGACCATAGGCATCATTATACCTTATTCAGGAATAATCACAAATCCGTCAAAAATCTTTCCTGACCCGCAGACCCATATCGTTCAACCTGGATATTGGAAAATCAGAAAGATTCGTTTTCTTCATCATGCTCGACCGGTTCGACAGTCGGCACCGTATACTTTTCATCCGCCCACGCGCCCAGATCAATCTGCTTGCAACGTTCAGAACAAAAAGGGCGGTAAATGTTTTTTTCCTTCCACTCAACCTCTACGCCGCACACTGGACATTTAACCTTTGTCGCCATAAATTCAACACAATGTCAGTTCAAACGGGATATCACTATCAATCGGCTTGGGCTTCATATCGCCATCCTGTGAAGTAAAACGAACCCACAACATATACTTGTTGGCGGAAGCTTCGGGTATGACGTTAAGTTCCGGATTTAGTTCCATGCGCAACATCTGGTAAGTTTTGCCTTGCAGCATTTGCTGGTAACTTCCGGACTGGGCAATAATCTTGACCCGTATTCCGGAATCGCGCAAAAGCCGTAATACCATATTGACCGCATTAAACAACGGCAATAGAGGAGCAAACCAGTTTTCAATATCCTGATGCCGCTTTTCTGCCGGCCTGTTTTGCCAGGCATAATATGAGGGAAGATCAAATTCACAGGCGCCGCCAGGAATAATTGTACGACCGCGAATGCCCATCAGCCACTCATTATCACGTATTGCCTGGCCTGTTTTTCCCTGTGTATTGATAAGGGCGCTGCTAATCCTTTCAACATCAACCAGTACCGAATCCAGAACTTCAGCCTGAACATTGGGATGCGTGCGATATCCGGTCAATGTCTGTTTTTGACGCTCAAGCTCCTGTAGCAGATCGGACTTTAGATCAGCCCGGCCGACAACCTCAAGCATTTCGAATATGGTCGACAATGCCACATGATGCTGCAATGGATGTTCCTGGTTGAGAAAATACTGGAACCGCTCATACAAGTCTTCTAGTCGCAACAACGTTCGTATGCGCTCGTTGAAAGGATATTCGTAAATGATCAAAATGAGCCCTTTTTATTTTGTATACCTTGTCAACATCCTATGATTTTGAATGATACAAAATTAAAATTCAATTTAAATTTTCTTTCATCGCCTCTTTTTCGACGATTTTTTTATATTCCGCATCCAGACGGGCAACTTCCGCAGATAAGTGTTCCATCCCTTTGTCGTTGAGAATCATATCGTCTGCAACGGCTCTGCGTTCTGCCCGCGTTGCCTGTGCCGCTATGATGGACTCCACCTGTTCGCGGTCCATCTGACTTCGCACCATCACTCGCTTGATCTGTAACGCTTCGGGACAATCCACCACCAGAATACGGCTTACCATATCCTGCCAAATCGGCTGCTCCACCAACAGGGGAATGACGAAAATAACATAGGCATTCTTTAGCTGCGCCGCCTGATCAAGCGCATCCTGCCGGATCATCGGATGCAGGATATTTTCCAGTTTCTTTTTGGCCGATGAATCCTGAAATACCAGTTCCCGCATTTTTACCCGGTTGAGGGAACCATCTTCACTCATGAACGCAGAACCAAACTCCTGCCGGATCATATTCATTGCACGCCCGCCAGGAGCAGTCAACTTATGAGCAATCTCATCCGTGTCAATCACACCTGCGCCACATTCGGCAAACAATTTCGCAACCGTGGATTTTCCACTGCCAATCCCGCCGGTCAGTCCCAATGAAAAAAAAGGGATGCGTGATTTCCTACTGGCTCGCATTCGAATACATCTACCCTGTTATATATAAAAGAATCCGATCTGATCGGCCCGCTATTTTCTGCTTCCGATTTTATAAATTATAACGCCAGCCAACCCCGACAAGTATGATCTATCAGGAAGACTGACATCTTCCCTAAAAGGAGAGGGACGAGGGTCAGCCCTCATTAAATTGCCTGCTGCAAAGCCGCTATTTCCCGTCTGCCTGCGTTGCCGGTTCAAAATTGAACTCGCCGTATGTTCAATACGTCATCGTCCAATTTTGGCCCTGCGCCTTGGCAGACAGAAAAAATCGACTTTTCGCGACGACAAATTAATGAGGGCTGACCCTAGACCAGAAGCAATCTGATCTGCGTCGGCATCTCTTCAGTCAGGCTGATCTTAAATCCCGTCTTGGCATAGCGCTGCCAGCGACCGGCGACAAATGCGACTATCATTCCAGCGCGGATACCCGCCTCATCTTCCTTTCCATAACCCTGCGCGGCAGCAATGCGCAGACTCTGGCGAAATGCCAGTTCCACCCGATCATAAAACTGGTTCATCCGGAATTGCAACCGGCCATCTTCATTGGCAAGCACATCCCCTGTGAGAACACGGGTCATGCCGGGATTGCGTTCGGCAAAATTCAGCAACATGATGATCATCGCCTGCGCCTGCATCAACCCGCTTTTTTCCTGTTCTGCAATCTGATTGACTAACCCGAAAACCGTTGTCTCGATAAATTCAATCAACCCTTCAAACATTTGCGCCTTGCTGGCGAAATGACGATAAAGCGCTGCTTCGGAAAGGGAAAGACGTTGCGCCAATGCGGCTGTCGTGATTTTTTCGCCTTGCGGTTGCTCAAGCATCTGAGCCAATGCCTGAAGAATCTGCAATTTTCGCTCACCTGATCGGCCAGATGACATAGAACATTCCCTCAAAACGGATAAAAATATTACCTGAACTTTGCAAGACGGTTAGGCAACTGCCATATGGAATGCACTTTCACATCAACAAATGCAGGCCGATTTTTCTGTTCCACCCTCTTTTTTACAGGAGAAGCATGGCCGGAAAACCGATCCCGGCCTGTATAACGGGTAACCAGTGCCGTCCGCATCCCAACGGCTCTGCCAGCCTTTAATGCAGCTTCACTGTCTTCAACCAGCACACATTGTGGAGAACGAATACCTTCCGATGCCAATAGTTTGCGAAACAGCCTTTTGGATGGCTTGGGTAAAAGCTGCCTGTGAACCTGCATCGATTCGATAGAAACATGTTGAGCAAAATGCCTGTGCAAACCAAGATGTTTTAACACATCCCGTGAATAACCGTAAGCGGAATTGGTCAGAAGAATCTTTTTTCCAGGCAACCGCTGCATGAGGCGTTTAATCCCGCGCTCAGCTCGAATTATCAAAGAAAGGTCTCCTAAATTATGGGATGCCTTCAAAAATACTTCCGGCCTAACACCATGATGGCGAATCATACCAAGCAGAGTCGCACCATAGTGTTTCCAGTATAAAAGGCGGATGGCATTTGCGGACTCTAATGAAATCGGCTCGCCAGGTTTTCCAGCATGTTCTGCAATAAAAACATTCATGTTGGCAGTAATGGCAGGCAAAACAGCATGGGATGCATCATGCAATGTATTGTCCAGATCAAATATCCAGATCATCCCCACCCTTTTGCCTCCAGGAAAAACCATGCAAACATTGGTTTTTATCCGATTCAGGATTTACTTTTTGTTTTCGTCTTTTCCTTTATTTTTCCGGCTTCATAACGCTTGGTTACCCACCATTGCTGAAGAATGGACAAAAGGTTGTTAACCACCCAGTAAAGCACTAACCCGGCAGGGAAGAAGAAGAATGTGACAGAAAAGATAATCGGCATCGTCATCATCAGCTTGGCCTGCAACGGGTCCGGTGGCGGCGGACTCATTTTTTGCTGGATGAACATGGAAATGGCCATCAGAATTGGCAGGATATAAAACGGATCAGGCGCCGCCAGGTCTGTAATCCAGCCAAGCCACGGCGCATTACGGATTTCAACGCTGGCCAGCAATACCCAGTAAAGCGAGATAAATACGGGAATCTGGATAACAACCGGCAAACAACCGCCAATCGGATTGATTTTTTCTGCTTTGTAATAATCCATCAGAACCTGGTTCTGACGAGGCTTATCATCCTTGTAGCGTTCCTTAAGCTCCATGATTTTAGGCATGTGCTGCTTCATGCGCGCCATACTGCGATAACTGGCTGCCGAAAGGGGAATAAAAGCGATCTTGATCAGAACCGTCAGTAAAATGATCGTCCAGCCCCAGTTACCGACTTCATTATAAATCTGCACCATCAGCCAAAAAATCGGCTTGGCAATAATCGTCAGCCAGCCATAATCTTTCACCAGCTCTAATCCGGGAGTGATTTTTTCAAGAACAGCTGACTCCTGCGGCCCCGCAAAAAGGCGGGATTCTACCGTTGCCGTTTTATTGGGCTCAATCGTTCCTACAGGTATAACCGAGCCAAAAGCAAAAAGGTTTTTATCGATTTTTCGGGCAAAATTCTCGCGGAAGACATTTTCTTTGGGAATAAAGGCCGAAACGAAATAATGCTGAACCATCCCGACCCAGCCGTTATCCACCTTGGTGGCAAATTCAGCTTTGCCGTCTGCAATCTTGTCAAAATCCAGCTTCTGGAACTTCTCTTCCGTCGAATAAACCGCCGGTCCGGTAAACGTGCTGATCCAGCGTGATTGTCCTTCCGGTTTACTGTCATCGCGAACCAGTTGAAGATAAATGGAAGGATTGATCGGCTCATTCTTTAAATTGATCACATCATGTCTAATATCAATGGTGTAATCATTCCGGCGGAAAGTGTAAGTCTTAGTCAGGCGAACACCCCCCTGTTCCGCATCCATAATTAATTGAATTTCATTGGCATCACCCAAAGTCCGGCTGCCCGGCCGGACTGAATAACGGGTGGTATGGTTGGGATACAGACCGCCCGTCAATCCTGTTTGTGCCAAATAGGTCAAATGCTCGCTCATCTGGAAAAGCTGCATATGCTTTTCCGTATCCACATTGTCACGGTGATTGAGCAACTCCAGCTTTTCAAAAACGCCACCCGCCGTGTTGATCCGCGCCACTAGAACATCCGTTGTAATGGTGATCACTTCTGCGGGCTTAACCGGTTGCAATGGCTTGACATCGGTTGCCTGCTTCACCGGCTCTTTGGCAGCCGGTATGGCGGCTGTCTGGATAGGAACTTCCGGCAAGCCCTCCTTATCCTTTTCCGCCTGTTTAGCCTGCTCAACCCCTCTTCTAAAAAACACAGATGTACCACCCCTGTACACCTGCCAGTTATCCCAGAGCATGAAAAGCGCTATTGCCAAAACAAGCCATAACGTAGTGCGTTTTTTAGTATCCATAAATCTTTAATTCTGTTGTTTACACCAAGACGAAATTGATTTTATTTCTTTGGTGGAACGGGATCAAACCCACCTGAATGCCACGGATGACATTTACATAATCGACAAACCGCCAGAAACAATCCCTTGATGCCGCCATGCGTGAATACGGCTTCAATTGCATATTGTGAACAGGTCGGATAAAAACGACAATTTTGCCCTAAAAAGGGGCTAATGCACAATTGATATCCACGCAGCAAAAAAAGCAAAATCAATTGTAACGGCGATTTCATCCGCTCTTCCCATCCGTTGTTTGTGACGCAAATAGCTGTTCCAACTCCTGTCGTAATTGTCGTTTCAGATTCACGCTGGCGGCAGGCTCTCCCCGAACCATAACCAAACCAGAAAGCCGCACAATACAATCCATTGCAGACAACTCTGTCTTCCTAAATACTTCCCGGCAAACCCGTTTGATGGTATTACGGGTTACTGCCCGTGGAGCAAAGCGTTTCGCAACAACCAGACCGAGACGAGCGTGCGGCAAAACGCTCTTCCGCGCATATAAAATGAAATGCGCGGTTCTATTTTTTGGCTTTAAACGAAAAACGGATGAAAAATCATCCGTTTTAACGATACGCCTTTCGCGTGAAAATGAAGCTCCCACACGATAAGCCATTGCCACTGCCCGGCTATACGGCCAAGCGTTTACGGCCTTTGGCGCGACGTGCATTGAGCACGGCACGACCACTTCTCGTCGCCATACGGGCACGAAAACCGTGGGTGCGCTTGCGGCGCACAACTGAAGGTTGATAGGTACGTTTCATGGTGTCTCGCTAATCAGCAATAATAAACGGATAAATCTGTTGTTCTGTCAAACTGATATGACCGGTTGGCATAACCATGCCCGCCATGGTGAAAGTATCATTTTGCACACAAAGAACCTGTGATTAAACCGTAATTTACCCTTGCCTGTCAAGACAGTAAACTATTTCGATAAATAAATCAGGCAAAATCTGTCCCGACCTGTGGATAACTTTCTTAATTTCGAGTAAAATAATACAATTCCAATTTATGACATTTTCTGTTTTTATCTCTATCCCTCCGGATCATAGATAATGGTTTTTCATGAAAAAAACAGGAAAAAAGCTGATTCCAAAAACTTTGAGTTACCGGAATGAGCATAGCGGATTAATCTATTTTATTCACAAGCATGGAAAATTTCTGGCAAAACTGTCTGAATCAGATGGAACGAGAACTGACTCAGCAGCAATATAACGCGTGGATAAAGCCATTAACACCGCTTGGCTATGAAGACGGTATTTTGCGTATCGCAGCACCGAACCGATTCAAACTTGACTGGGCAAAAAAACAGTTTTCAGATCAACTGGCAGCATTAGCATCCCAGCACTGGAATGAACCTGTCCAAGTGAAATTTTCTCTTGAAGTAAAATCGAACAAACCTGCTTTACCGCTGGCGCCGGTGGCATCCGGCACGACCGCAGCCGTCTCTATTACAGCCGGCAAACCAAACCCGCTCCTGATTACGGAAACATCTCAACATGAGCAAAGCGGCATTAATAAAGAAATGACTTTTGATAGTTTTGTTACAGGCAAAGCGAACCAACTTGCCCGGGCTGCCGCAATACAGGTCGCAAACAATCCCGGCACTTCTTACAACCCACTTTATCTGTTTGGCGGTGTTGGCCTCGGAAAAACACATCTCATCCACGCCATCGGCAACCAGATCATGCAGGATACGCCCGGCACCCGAATCCGTTATATTCATGCAGAACAATATGTCCGTGACGTGGTAACAGCCTATCAGCGCAAAGGGTTTGACGAGTTAAAACGCTACTACCACTCCCTGGATGTTCTGCTTATTGATGATATCCAGTTTTTTGTCGGTAAACCGCGAACCCAGGAAGAATTTTTTTACGCTTTCGAAGCACTGATCGCAGCAAAAAAACAAATCATTATTACAAGCGAAACCTATCCGAAAGAAATTGCCGGATTGGAGGTTCGCCTCACATCCCGTTTTGACTCCGGCCTGACCGTAGCAATTGAGCCTCCAGAGTTGGAAATGCGAGTGGCAATCCTATTGAAAAAAGCCGGCACGGAAGGTGTGCAATTTTCGGATGACGTCGCCTTTTTTGTTGCCAAACACCTTCGTTCGAATGTCCGCGAACTTGAAGGCGCCCTGCGAAAAATACTGGCATATTCCCGTTTTCACGGGCAAGACATCACGATTGACCTGGCAAAAGAAGCCTTGAAAGACCTGCTATCTGTGCAAAGCCGTCAGATTTCTGTTGAAAATATTCAGAAAACCGTTGCAGATTTCTTTCATATCAAGGTAGCTGATATGTATTCCAAACGGCGTCCCGCCAATATTGCCCGTCCCCGTCAGATCGCCATGTATCTTACAAAGGAACTCACCCAAAAGAGCCTTCCTGAAATAGGCGAATTATTTGGCGGACGTGACCACACGACGGTATTGCACGCTGTAAGAAAGATTGCCCAGGACCGCGCAAAGAATCCGGAATGCAACCGTGAACTGCATGTGCTGGAGCAGACATTAAAAGGCTAATTGACCAATTAAACACCCCATCACTCAACCAGATATCAATTTTCTCAAGGACAGTAACATGCAACTTGTTAAAACCGGCAGAGACAATCTTCTTCGTCCCCTTCAAATGGTAAGCGGTATCGTGGAACGCAGGCATACTTTGCCCATCCTTGCCAACATTCTGATTAAAAAGGATGGTCACGCGGTTTCTTTCCTGTCAACAGACACCGAAATCCAAATCCAGACCAGCGCGGAAGTCGGGGCTGGAGACGATAAAGCAGCAATAACCGTGGCAGCGCGAAAACTGGTCGATATATTGCGCGCCTTGCCGGATTCGTCGGATGTTTCACTCACGCTCCTTGACAGGCGTCTGACTGTCCAATCCGGTAAATCCCGCTTTTCGCTGCAAACATTATCAGCAGACGATTTTCCAACCGTCGCTGAGGCATCGGCATATGAAACCCACGTCGAACTGCCGCAGAAAGCATTGAAGGCTTTATTCGGTATGGTTCACTTTGCTATGGCGCAACAGGATATCCGTTATTACCTGAATGGCCTGTTGTTAATCGCTGACGGAAAAACGCTCAGTGCCGTCGCAACAGACGGGCATCGCCTGGCTTACTGCCAGATTGAAACAGACCAAACGTATGAACGCAACGAAGTCATTGTTCCGCGTAAAACCATACTGGAACTTCAACGCCTTCTCGATGATACGGATGATCCCGTTCATATTGACATCAGCGGCAACCAGATCAAATTCTCATTCAGTGGTATCGAGCTGATTTCCAAGCTGGTCGAAGGTAAATTTCCAGACTACACCCGCGTCATTCCCAAAGGCTACAAAAACCACTTTACGATCCCGCGTGAACAACTGCAACGCGCATTACAGCGCGCTGCAATCATGACAAGCGATAAATTCAAGGGTATCCGCTGTATCGTTGAAACCGGCAGTCTTAAGATCAGTTCAACCAACACCGATCAGGAAGAAGCCATTGAAGAACTTGAAATCGACTATACAGGCAATAGCATTGACATTGGCTTTAATGTGACCTATTTGCTGGATATATTGAGTAACCAGAAAAGCGATAACATTGTCATCGAACTGGGTGATGCGAATTCATCCGCCCTGATTACAGTGCCGGACAATCCTCATTTCAAGTACGTTGTCATGCCCATGCGAATTTGATCATCAGATCATTTGAACTGATACAAATACGCTTTAATACATTATTGGCGTACTCGACATCATTTACGCCCCCTGGCGGGGTTTGAGTTTCAAAAAGGCTGTTTCATGTCACAAAACAAAAATACTGATAACCTGGATAACAACGAATACGGTGAAGAATCCATCCAGATTCTTGAAGGGCTTGAGGCCGTTCGTAAACGTCCCGGCATGTACATTGGAGATACTTCCGATGGAACGGGACTTCATCATCTCGTATTTGAAGTTCTTGACAATTCCATTGACGAGGCCCTCGCCGGTTATTGCACGGAAATCCATGTCACGCTGCACACAGATAATTCCGTTTCTGTTATCGACAATGGCCGCGGCATTCCGACAGGCATCAAGTATGACGATAAAAACATGCCCAAACGCAGTGCCGCTGAAATTGTGATGACCGAGCTGCATGCCGGAGGAAAATTTGACCAAAATTCCTACAAAGTATCGGGAGGACTTCACGGTGTAGGCGTTTCCTGTGTAAATGGTCTTTCCACGCTCTTACAATTGACCATTCAGCGCGATGGCAAAAAGCATTACATGGAATTTGTTCGCGGAACGCCGCAAGACCCCCTATTTGAAATCATTGATGGGGTAGAATGTTCTCCGATCCGGGTAATCGGTGATGCTCAAGGAAGAGGCACCAAAGTTCATTTCTGGCCGGATGACACCATTTTTTCTACGATTGAATTTAACTACGATATCCTCGCGCGACGCATTCGCGAACTGTCATTCCTAAACAATGGCGTGCGCATCCAGTTGACCGATGAACGCACCGGACGTTCAGAACTGTTCGCATATGAAGGCGGCACCCGGGGATTTGTTGAATATATCAATCAGGGTAAAAGTGTCTTGCATCCCAATATTTTCCAGGCAACGGGGGAACGGATGTCTGACCAAGACACGCCGATTACAGTTGATATTTCAATGCAATGGAATGATAGTTATAACGAGCAGGTTCTCTGCTACACCAACAACATTCCTCAGCGAGATGGCGGCACGCACCTGACCGGTCTACGGGCAGCCATGACCCGTGTCATCAATCGCTATATTGAAGAAAAGGAATTGGCCAAAAAAGCAAAGGTCGATGTAACCGGTGATGATATGCGGGAAGGCCTTACCTGTGTCCTGTCGATTAAAGTGCCTGAACCGAAGTTCAGCTCTCAAACTAAAGACAAGCTGGTTTCATCAGAGGTTCGAGGTCCGGTTGAGGAAATCGTTGCAAAAACACTAACAGACTATCTTCAAGAACGACCTGCTGACGCCAAAATTATCTGCAGCAAAATCGTCGAAGCGGCTCGTGCCCGTGAAGCAGCTCGTAAAGCCAGAGAACTAACGAGACGCAAAGGCGTACTGGATGGCCTGGGCCTTTCTGCCAAGCTTGCAGATTGCCAGGAAAAAGATCCTGCTCTGGCCGAACTGTATATCGTCGAAGGTGATTCAGCCGGTGGTTCGGCAAAACAAGGCCGCGATAGAAAATTCCAGGCAATTCTCCCATTGCGCGGCAAGGTACTTAACGTGGAAAAATCACGTTTTGAAAAAATGCTTTCCTCAGAGCAAATAACCACCTTGATCGCTACTCTCGGCACAAGTATTGGCGCGGATGATTTTGATATCGACAAACTACGCTATCACCGCATCATTATCATGACAGACGCCGATGTCGATGGCGCGCACATCCGCACGCTGCTTCTGACACTGTTTTACCGCCAGATGCCCCAGTTGGTTGAGCGTGGTCATATTTACATTGCACAACCACCGCTTTACAAGATCAAGGTTGGCCGCGAAGAGCGCTATCTCAAGGATGATCTGGAAGAAGCCAATCACATGATGTCGATTGCCATGCAAGGCGCATCGCTGATCACCCGTACCGGATCAGAGCCGATCAACGGTGAATCGCTGGACGAAATGGTCAGACAGTACAACCTCGCTAATAGCATCATCGTGCGTCTCTCTCGCGTCATTGATGCAGATGCGCTTTCGGCAATTATGACTGGCGCAACACTGAATCTTGATACAAAAGAAGCTGCAGAACTGTCGGCTACACAACTGACCCATGCGATCAATGATCCGGATGTATCGGTTCTGGCAAAGCAAGAGGATTTATCAGGCGAATATATTCTGTGTATCCAGCGCAAACAACATGGCAATATGCGGCTCAGCAAGATTGACAACGATTTCTTGCGCAGCCCGGATTATCGAACATTGACAAACGCTGCAAAAACATTTGATGGGCTAATTGGCGCCGGCGCCACGGTTCGGCGGGGAGATGGCGATCGCATTCGAGAAACGCCGATCCAGAATTTCCACCAAGCCATGCAATGGTTGCGCAATGAAGCTGAGCGCGGTGTATCCAAGCAACGCTACAAAGGGCTTGGAGAGATGAATCCAGACCAGTTATGGGAAACCACGATGGACCCAGGCGTTCGCCGTCTCCTCAAAGTCAAGATTGAAGACGCCATTGCAGCCGACCAGATTTTCACCACACTCATGGGGGACAATGTAGAACCCCGCCGGGCTTTTATTGAAAACCATGCGTTAATGGCCGGCAATATTGACATCTAGGGTCATCTTCAGCTGGAAAAGGGCCGGACTTCGGCCCTTTTCAACATTCCTAATTGATTTTTATTGCCATCCCCAATAATGCCGGTAGACACTTTTCATCATCTGCGTCAGAACGATATATCCAAGTAAAATGAAGGGCAAAAACGCAAAATACAATAGCGGCAAGGCCCCCAGTCTAAAGTAGGACGCCAACGGTCCCATTGGAAGGAATATGCCAATCATGATAATCATGGTTGTTGTTACTACCAACGGCCATGCAGCATGGCTTTGGATGAAAGGGATTTTCGGCGTACGAATCATATAAACAATCATGGTCTGCGTCAGCAAGCCGACAACAAACCAGCCCGATTGAAATAACGTTTGATTTTCAGGCGTATTGGCGCTAAAAATAAACCACATCATCGCAAAAGTGATCACATCAAAAATCGAGCTGATCGGCCCGAAAAACACCATAAAGCGTCCAATGTCACCCGGATGCCAGCGCTGCGGCTTTTGTACCAATTCCTGATCGACATTGTCGAATGGAATCACCGTCTGCGAAATGTCGTAAAGCAGATTCTGCATCAGAATTTGCAGTGGCAGCATCGGTAAAAAAGGCAAAAAAGCACTCGCAATCAGTACAGAAAGTACATTCCCGAAATTGGAACTGGCTGTCATTTTGATGTATTTAAGCATGTTGGCAAAAGTACGTCGCCCTTCCTGCACCCCCTCTTCCAGCACCATCAAACTGTTTTCCAGCAAAATAATATCCGCTGCTTCCTTCGCTATATCGACACCTGTGTTGACGGAAATACCGATATCCGCAACCCGCAAAGCAGAGGCATCATTGATGCCGTCCCCCATAAATCCGACAACATGCCCATTGAGTTTGAACATGGCAACAATCCGTTCTTTATGTGACGGCGTCAGCCGCGCAAAAACGTTGACGTTTTTTATTGCTTCAGCAAGCTCATCATCATTCATGCGCTCGATATCGCTACCAACAAGAACCCCGTTCATCTGCAACCCGACTTCACGGCAAATCTTGGTCGTAACCAGTTCATTATCTCCACTTAGGACCTTGACAGAGACGCCGTGGGCTGCCAGCGCCTTTAAGGCTGGCGCCGTACTTTCCTTTGGCGGATCAAGAAACGCAACAAACCCTATTAAAACCAGTTCATTCTCATCCGCGACACTGTAACTTTCCTTTCTAGGCAGAAATTCCCTCACAGCAACCGCTACAACCCTATAGCCATCACTATTAAAGTTCGTTGTTACTTCACGAATGCGCGAAAGTAACTCCGGCGTCAGCGGTTTGATATCATTTCCATCTTTCAGCCGAGAACAGCAAGCCAGCACTTCGTCAACCGCACCCTTGGTAATCAAAAGATGCTGTGCGTTTTCTTTAAAAACAACCACCGACATGCGCCGTCTTGTGAAATCAAAGGGTATTTCATCCACTTTTGGAAAGTTTTTCAGTGGATTAACTTTTTGCTCCAATTCAGTATGTTCAAGTACAGCCACATCCAGCAAGTTCTTCAAGCCCGTTTCGTAATAGCTGTTCAGGTAAGTCAACTCAAGCACCTCGTCTGAACTTTCTCCCCAGACATCAACATGATGGGAAAGAAAAATCTTGTCCTGTGTCAGCGTTCCGGTTTTGTCTGTACATAACACATCCATAGCGCCAAAGTTTTGAATCGCATCCAATCGCTTCACAATCACTTTTTTGCGCGACATATGTACTGCGCCTTTTGCAAGGGTGGAAGTAACGATCATCGGGAGCATCTCAGGTGTCAGACCGACTGCAATGGATAAAGCAAACAATATGGCTTCCAGCCAGTTATGCTTCGTAAAACCGTTGATCAGAAGCACAATGGGCACCATGATGAACATGAAACGTATCAGCAGCCAGCTCACTTTGTTGACACCCGCCTGAAAAGAAGTTGGCGCGCGATCCTCTTTCGCAACACGATTAGCCAGTGTGCCAAAATAAGTATGGTTGCCGGTATGGACCACAACAGCCGTTGCGGAGCCGGATACGACATTCGTGCCCATAAACACAATATTGCCCAGTTCCAATGGATTAATCGTACCGGCATCTTGCTGCACGACGAATTTTTCAACCGGCATCGATTCGCCCGTCATGGCGGCCTGTGCCACAAACAAATCTTTTGCTATCAGCACACGGCAATCCGCCGGAATCATGTCGCCTGCCGATAACTGAATAATGTCGCCTGGAACCAGCAACCGGATTGGAATTTCGGACGATAGCGAAGTCAAAGACTGCCCTTCCTCGCTATGCTTTCTGATCACGGTTGCCGTATTGCTGACCATCGCCTTGAGTTCATCGGCCGCCTTGTTTGATTTGGATTCCTGCCAGAAACGCAACAGCGTAGCCAATACAACCATCGTTCCAATCACAACCGTTGCTGTTATATCACCTGTAAAACACGAGATTACCGCCAGCAATGTCAACAATAAATTAAACGGGTTGCAGTAGCATTGCCATAAATGCACCCACCAAGGCAATGGCTTCTCACGTTCAATTTCATTGAAGCCATTCAAATCGCGAATCCGGTCAACCTGATTTTCAGATAGGCCGCCCATCTCGCTATTTAGCTGACTCAAGACCGTTTCACGATCATTTTTTGCCGCAGCAACTAATGCTTGCGCCAAACTGATTGGAACATCACGGCTAATGGTTGTATGGCGTAGCGACTCAAAAAGGACTAAACGTCGGAAATGACGGCCAAAATGGCGCTTATGAAGAAAACCGGCAAATATGGTTTTTAATGAGGACAGGATCATCTTTTTTTACGTTTTGACGTTGTACCCGGTTAAAAACCAGAGCAATTGGAAAACGAAAATGCCTTTAAAGCGTAACAGGTGCGCACATCCGCATCTTGTCTTAAGTCTGTAAATATGTATATCGAGCAAAACCGCCGCCCTATTCATTTTTACCCAATCCACTGCATTATTTTGATAAACTTTAAGATCAGAGAACACTTGTATTTCCAAATGCCGGAAACCATCGTACTCTTTGTATCATCGTCAAATTTGTTGTTGTTTCATTATTGTTCATCTACAGCTTGTTCGTGACATTGGATTCATTCGTTTCGAGACACCAGGAGAACCAAAATGAGAGTAGATATTTTTCGTAGAGAGGAACGTGATAATTATTTTTCATATCTGATCGTTCCGGAAGGCCGGCTAATACCGGCAGAAGCCACCAATATCGACTGGGAAGTGCAAGAAAGAGGTATGGACCTGAATCTGGACATGGAATCACTGGATGAATATTCCATTACCCAGCCGGCAAAACAAATACAAGCCAAGGGATATGCCATTTCTACTTCTGCCAATATACCGGGCGTGGAGGGATATATCTAGACCAACCCTATCATGGCGGAAAAACCGCCTTGCGATTACAGGCTCTTTTTACATCCATGTAATCCGACCATCACAAAGCGTGCGTTCGTGAAAGCAGCCAGGCTTTTGCTTCTTCTGAAAGCAAGGGAAAAAGGCGATGGCGAACTTCCGCGTGGTAGCGGTTAATCCAGGCTATTTCAGCATGTGTCAGCAGCGACAGTTCGATGCAGCGAATATCAAATGGACATAACGTTAATGTTTCAAAATCCAGATATTCGCCAAAATCCGTTGTTTCAGCCTTGCGATTAACCACCAGATTTTCCAGGCGAATCCCCCAACATCCGGTACGGTAGATGCCTGGCTCAATTGATGTAACCATTCCCTCTTCCATGGCTGTATATGCCTCCGGCACCGCGTGATAGGAAATGGATTGAGGCCCCTCATGCACATTCAGAAAATAACCGATCCCGTGACCTGTTCCATGACCATAATCGATTCCCTGCTGCCAAAGCGGCATACGCGCAACGGCATCCAGCATGGCAGCCCTGATGGAACGGGGAAAACGTGCAGAGGATAGCGCAATCAATCCCTTCAGCACGATCGTAAAATCCCGCTTCTGCTCAGGCAAAGGCTCACCAACCGATACAACACGTGTGATATCGGTTGTCCCTCCCCAATATTGCCCTCCCGAATCAATCAGCAACAAACCCGGTTTGTTGATAACGGCATGATCGTCAACTGTGGCATGATAATGGGGTAACGCACCATTTTCATTGAAACCAACGATCGTATCAAAACTCAGACTGACATAATCAGGGCTGACCTTGCGGTACGCTTCGATCTTTTCCGCAACCGTGTATTCTGTGAGAGCATCTCCCCTCTCCAATGCCGACTCAAACCAGGTAAAAAATTCACATAGCGCAGCGCCATCCTGCTCCATAATCTGGCGAATATGCCCAATTTCACTTTCAGCTTTGCGCGATTTCAGCAAAACCGTCGGGTTGATGGATTCGAGGGTCCGGACATCGGCTTTAACAGCCTGGAACATCCCGATTGTCACACGTCGGGGATCCAGCAACAGGACGGCGCCCGAAGGCAAGCCGTTCAATGCAAACCGGGCATTTTCGTATGGTTGAATAAAAATACCATCCAGCGCCAATCGCTGCTGTAAATCCGCTGGTATTTTTGCATGGTCGACAAACAAATCCGCGCGATTGTTTCCGACCAGCAGATGTGAAATAAAAAGCGGATTGAACGCAATATCCGAACCCCGCAAATTCAGGAGCCATGCAATATCATCCAGCGTTGAAATAAAATGCCAGTCGGCGCCTGATGCAGACATGCTATGGCGCAAGAGCTGAAGCTTTTCATGCCGGCTCAGAGCAACAAAACGGGCATCATGTTCGTAGACAGGGGCCATTGGCAAAGCCGGGCGATCCTGCCAAATAGGCTTAACCAAGTCACAGTCTATGCGGAAATGGAACCCTGCTGAACGGCATTTTTCATCAATCTGACGCGCCATGCTCAGGCTGACAATCTGACCATCCAGTGCCACTGTCATGCCGGAATTCAAATGACCAGTCAGCCAGTCGGCATAAGACAGAGGATTGTTCCCTGCTAATTTCATTAATTCAATTTCTGTTTTCTTCAATTGTTTTTCTGCCTGGACCCAATACCGGCTGTCAGTCCATAATCCGGCAAACGACTGTGTCACCACCAATGTCCCGGCAGAACCATCAAAACCCGAAAGCCACTGCCGGCTTTGCCAATGTTGGGGAAGATATTCAGAAAGATGCGGATCGGATGCGGGAACAATATAAGCGTCTATCGCTTTTTCACGCATGGCCTGCCGCAGTTGGAGAATTCGATTGTTGATGATGGTCTCGGATACAGGATGCATTCGCATTTTCCTTCTGGATTCAGCATAACTGAAGCAGATAGCTGATTTTTTATTGATTCTTTAATAATATTGTTTTTAATTTTAAATCCTGCATAATTCTATAATCGATATAGAAAGGACGATCCGTAAATCGTCATCTTATCTCATGCTTATCAGCGGTTCTTATTTTTATGAGTGAACGCAATGAACTCCCATAACAAACGCGCCAAAGACATCCTGAAGAAAACCGAACAGGTTTGTACACCCGAAGAAGTGCAAGCTGCCGTTAATAAAGTTGCCATTGAGCTTAATGAACGATTTAACCATGTTGAAACCGAGTCCTTTCCGCTGTTTCTTGGCGTCATGGGCGGAGCCGTTGTCTTTACCGGCCAGTTACTTCCGAAACTGACCTTTCCGCTGGAATTCGATTTTATTCATGTTTCCCGCTACGGCAGCGAAGAACATGGTAGTGAAGTTATCTGGAAAGTCATTCCTCGCCAAAATGTCATGAACCGCATTGTCGTTGTACTTGATGACATCCTCGATGAAGGTGAAACACTGGCGCACATTCAAAAACGGCTGTTGGAAATGGGGGCTTCCAAAGTCATTCTGGCCGTTTTTGGCGATAAACAGACCAGCGCAAAAAAACCGGTCACGCCAGATCACATTGGCATCACATTGCCGAATAAATTTGTTATCGGCTTTGGTATGGATATTGAAGGATACTGGCGCAACCTCCCTGATATCAGGGCTTTGACAACCGACCCGTTGATGATCTGATTCCGGTTTTTCCAATCAGGCAGATGCACGCAACTTTTGGATCACACCATCCAGCACATCCAAATCAGCAAAATCAATCAACATCTGCCCACGACCTTTGGAATTGACTCGAAAAGTAACTCGCGTTGTCATCAAATCTGACAGTTCTTCCTCAAGGCGTGTGATATCGGCTGATTTCACCTTTTCCTTTTTTCTATCCATTGCTGATTTTTCTGATAACTCACGCGCCACCAGTTTTTCGGTTTCACGAACAGATAATCTTTTAGCGACAACCTGAGTTGCAAGCGCAATCTGGGTCGCCCCATCAGATGCCAGTAATGCGCGAGCATGTCCCATATCAATGTCACCTGCCATTAACATCGTCTGAACAGGCCTAGCCAGATTCAGCAGACGCAGCAGGTTGGTTACAGCGCTACGAGAACGTCCAACTGCATTGGCAGCCTGCTCATGTGTAAATCCAAAATCCGAAATCAAACGGTGAATCCCTTGAGCTTCTTCCAGCGGATTCAGATCTTCACGCTGCATATTTTCAATCAGCGCCATAGCCGCAGCCGTCTGGTCATCAACCTCTTTAACCAACGCCGGAATATGATCAAGGCCAGCTAGCTGAGCAGCACGATACCGCCTTTCACCAGCAATAATCTCATAACGATCAGCACCGTCTTTATGGCCGACCCTTCTGACCAAAATCGGCTGCATGATGCCCTGTTCGCGAATGGACTGCGCCAATTCATTCAAAGCGCCTTCATCTATGCGGGAACGCGGTTGGTACTTACCTGCCTGCAGCATGGCTATCGGCACACTGGAAAGATTCTCCTTGCCGGGCGAAAAATCCGGTACAGAACCCAGCAGCACCTCTAAACCTCGGCCTAAACCTTTTTTCTTTTTATTTGTCATTTTTACAATATCTCGAAAAATCAGGTTAATTCATATTCCGGCATTCACGGACGATCCAGCCAAGTCAGCATCTCATTGCCAAACTCAATATAAGCCTGAGCGCCTTTTGAACGGGGATCAAATGCAATTCCCGGCATCCCATAGGATGGGGCCTCTGCCAAACGAACACTACGAGGAATAATCGTCTTGAAAACCTTGTCTCCGAAATGCTTTTCCAGCTGGGCTGAAACATGTTGCGACAAAGTAGCCCGCTTATCGAACATGACCCGCAAAAGGCCAATGATCTGCAAATCCCTGTTTAAATTCGCATGAACGTGTTTGATGGTATTAACCAGATCAGATAACCCTTCGAGCGCATAATACTCACATTGCATGGGAATAATCACACCATCCGCAGCACAAAGTCCATTAATCGTTAACATTGAAAGCGCAGGCGGGCAGTCGATCAAAATAAAATCATATTGATCACTGACTTTTAACAGCGCCTCTTTTAACCGATGCTCACGATATTCAAGCTCAACCAATTCCACTTCTGCTCCGGAAAGATCCCGGTTTGAAGGTAAAACATCAAAACCGCCACTCTCTGAAATCTGCCTGGCCTCATGAACATCTGATAACCCCAGCAGGACCTGGTAAACCGAATTCTCCAGATTGGCCTTCTGGATTCCCGAGCCCATGGTTGCATTTCCCTGAGGATCCAGATCAACCAACAATACTTTTTGCTGCAAATGGACAAGTCCTGCTGCAAGATTGATTGTTGTTGTGGTTTTACCAACACCACCTTTTTGATTCGCTATACAGAAAATTCGGGTCATGTGTTTGTTTAGCGTTTATAAGACGGACAAAAAATAAGTTCTCTTAGATTACCATTCATTCTCAAGAAAATAATCTGTTAGGCCACTTGTTTTTCCAACACAAGCAAATGGCGTTCCGCATTCAGGAATGGGATTTTTAATGGTACAACAGCCTTCAATTTCAATCCAGCCGGAAGGGCATCTATTTCATGTTCCGGCATACTTCCTTTCATCGCATAAAAAGAGCCTTCATCTGAAAGCAGGTGCCCAGAAACTTCTATAAATGTAGACAAGTCAGAAAACGCACGAGAAATAATGCCATCAAATTTTTCAGCAATCCGCAGTTTTTCAACTCTCCCCGTATAAACGGTTACATTCTTTAAACGTAATTCTACTTTTACTTGCGATAAAAAGGCTGTTTTTTTCTGGGCGGCATCGATTAACGACACCTGTTTATTCGGAAATAAAATGGCAAGAACCATTCCTGGCAATCCTGCTCCCGAACCCACATCCAATAAATGTTTTGTATCTTTGACTGCATCAGCCACTGCCAGTGAATCCAAAACATGATGCGTTATCATCGCATCCTGCGACCGGATCGCTGTCAAATTATAAACGCCATTCCATCTCGACAGTAATGCCAGATACATCATAAGCTGCCTGATTTGGTTTTCATCCAGCTCAACGCCTATTATCCTACTGCCTTCCACAAGTTTCTCTTCCAGAGGCATCGTATCGAGTGAAAGCTTTGATAGTGCTGATTTTTTTACTGCGCTCATACCTCCACCTCGGCAAAATCAATAAGACCCCGCTTTTTTAAATAAACAAGCAATAGCGAAATCGCCGCAGGCGTAACCCCGGAAATTCGTGAAGCTTGCCCTAATGTTTCCGGTCGCTGCTTGTCGAGTTTCTGGCGAACTTCCACCGAAAGAGCAGATACTTCTATATATTGCAGATTGTCAGGTAACTGGAGATTTTCATAATATTGCTGCCGACGGATTTCACGTAATTGCCGCTCAATATAGCCGGCATATTTAACCTGGGTTTCGACCTGTTCTTTAACTGTTTTTTCAAGATCCTCTTCCGATTTCCAGGTTTTTCCCTCTTTGGACGTTAATCCCATCAAAGTATCATAATCAACATCCGGACGACGTAACAAATCGGCAAGCGAATATTCTCGTTCTATTGCTTTCCCAATGACGCGCGAAGCTTCAGATGAATCCAACATATGAGGGTGCACCCATGTTGATTTCATGCGCTCAATCTCACGAGCAATTTGGTCTCTCTTTCTTGCGAATACTTCCCATTGTTGCTGGCTGATACAACCCAGTTTATAAGCCGTTTCAGTCAATCTAAGATCGGCATTATCTTCACGCAGACTGAGCCGGTATTCCGCCCGACTGGTAAACATGCGATAGGGTTCCTGCACACCTTGCGTTACCAAATCATCTACCATGACCCCTATATAAGCGTCACTTCTTTTCGGCACCCATGCTTCCAATTCATCCACATAGCGACTGGCATTAATTCCCGCTAACAAGCCCTGAGCCGCAGCCTCCTCATAACCGGTGGTTCCATTAATCTGACCAGCAAAAAAGAGCCCACTGATCTGTTTTGTTTCCAATGACGCCTTTAAACCACGCGGATCAAAGTAATCATATTCAATCGCATAACCAGGACGAAGAATATGGGCGTTTTCCATTCCCTTCATTGAACGAACAATATCGATTTGCATATCAAAAGGCAAGCTGGTTGAAATGCCGTTGGGATAATACTCATTCGTGCAAAGTCCTTCCGGCTCCAAAAAAATCTGGTGAGAATTTTTATCAGAAAAACGGTGAATTTTATCTTCGATAGAAGGGCAATATCTGGGGCCAACTCCCTCAATCATCCCTGTGAAAAGTGGGCTTCTATCCAACCCGGCACGAATAATGTCATGTGTTTCTGCATTGGTATGGGTAATCCAGCAAGGCAATTGTGCCGGATGCATTGATGCATCCCCTCTAAAAGAAAAAACCGGTACAGGATCAAGATCACCATCCTGCCGTTCCATAACATTAAAATTAATGGTATTTCCATCAATTCTTGGCGGCGTGCCTGTTTTTAATCGCCCCTGAGGTAAAGCCATTTCCCGCAAACGATGTGCCAGTGCCACAGAAGGCGCATCCCCAGCTCGTCCACCTGAATGAGAATGCAGTCCAATATAAATTTTTCCATCCAGAAATGTCCCTGCTGTCAAAATAACCGCTTTACCCCTAAAATGAATTTTTCCTTCTGTAATAACTCCCTTAATTTGATTAGCCTCAACAATAAAATCATCAACCTGCTGCTGAAATAAAAACAGATTTTTTTGGTTTTCCAAACGATAACGAATAGATTGGCGGTAAAGGTTTCGATCTATCTGCGCGCGTGTTGCTCTAACAGCCGGGCCTTTTGAAGAATTTAAAATGCGAAACTGGATACCCGCCTCATCTGAGGCTAGCGCAATAACACCACCCATTGCATCCACTTCCCTGACAAGGTGCCCCTTACCAATTCCCCCTATAGAGGGATTACAGGAAAGCTGCCCTAAAGTTTCAAAACTATGCGTCACCAATAGCGTCTGCTTACCCATACGTGCAGCAACTAAAGCAGCCTCTGTACCAGCGTGCCCTCCACCAATAATAATAATATCGAATTGCTTAGGGAAATTCATAAAACATCATTCACTTTAATAATGTTTCACGTGAAACATTATATTTTTTATCTTAAACAGAAAGAGGGATTTATTTAAAAACGATATCATACTAAAAATTTGAGAATTCATTTTATATTAATAAAAGTATTGTCATTTTATTAATATTGTAATATTGTCAACTTATGTGAATAATTCTGTTAATAAGAAGTTAATCTTTTGGGAGTAAGTTGATTATTCAAAACATTTTTATTTTTATTCAATTTTATTAAAAAGTTTCCACTATAATTAATATTATTATAACTATTTGAATACAAATGATTTTTTAAGTTTACTCACAGATTTTATTAGTCTTTACTAGTCTTATTTCTATATAAAAGAAGTTATTAAGTAAATAATGTTCTTTTCCTTCCTAAAGCTAAACTTTTTTAATTCGGTATCTGCTAAAATTTTATATTAAGCCAAACTTTCATCATATCTTCTTTCAGGATAAGAATATGACGTCACAAGAACAGAAAAAAGAGCAACTTAGATTAAATGCTTTAGCCTTTCACCGGGATCCAATTCCTGGAAAAATCAGCGTAGAACCTTCCAAGCAAGTGAGTAACCAAAATGATCTTGCTTTGGCATATACGCCTGGTGTTGCATCTGCTTGTGAAGAAATTCATAAAGATCCTGCGACTGCTTATCAGTACACAACCAAAGGTAATCTGGTTGCGGTCATTTCAAATGGTACCGCAGTATTAGGCTTAGGCAATATTGGCGCCCTTGCTTCTAAGCCGGTTATGGAAGGAAAAGGTGTTTTATTCAAAAAATTTGCCGGGATTAATGTTTTTGATCTGGAAGTAGATGAACTGGACCCGGATAAATTCTGCGATATCGTTGCTTCGCTTGAGCCGACTTTCGGCGGCATCAATCTGGAAGACATTCGTGCACCGGAGTGTTTTTACATCGAGCGGAAATTAAGGGAGAGAATGAAAATCCCTGTCTTTCATGATGATCAGCACGGCACGGCAATTGTTGTTGGCGCGGCTATTTTAAATGCCCTGAAAATGGTCGGAAAGGACATCAATACGAGCAAATTGGTTGTTTCCGGTGCCGGCGCTGGCGCGTTAGGTTGCCTTGAATTGCTGGTAGATCTTGGATTTCCGCTTCAAAATATTTGGGTAACAGATATTGAAGGGGTTGTGTATAAAGGCCGTAAAGAATTAATGGACCCCGATAAGGAAATCTATGCCCAGGATACGCCTTATCGCACGCTAATGGATGTTATTCCTGATGCCGATGTCTTTTTGGGATTATCAGCAGGCAATGTATTAAAGCCCGAAATGGTCAAGATGATGGCGAATAATCCCATTATCCTGGCATTGGCCAATCCGATACCAGAAATTTTGCCCGAGGTAGCCAAAGAAGCTCGTGCTGATGTAGTAATGGCGACAGGCCGCTCGGATTATCCAAACCAGGTTAATAATTCACTTTGTTTTCCTTATATTTTCAGGGGTGCGCTGGATTGTCGGGCAACCACGATCAATCGCGAAATGGAACTGGCTGCTATGAAAGCACTGGCGGCATTGGCGGAAGAAGAAGTCCCGGCAGAATTAGAAGCCATGTACGGCAGGAAATTTAAATTCGGGCCGGAATACTTTCTGCCCATGCAATTTGATATCCGTTTGCTTTCCAGAATAGCCCCTGCTGTTGCCCAGGCAGCCATGGATTCAGGCGTGGCGCAAAATCCCATATCCGATATGGCAACCTATAGAGAAAAACTTTTGAATAGATAAGCCAATGGTTTATTTCAGTACGGGCAAAAAACACGGTAGTGGATAGATGGATTTTTTGCGTCAGACTTTTTTCCACTCAAGCCTATTTCCCGACATAAGGGGAACGACAGTTTCATCGCCAAACGGCAATTGATCTGGAATTATCCAGGGCTGGCGTACGAGTGTGATTTTTTCGTCATTGGGGGGTAAACCATAAAATTTGGCGCCATTAAGACTGGCAAAAGCTTCAAAGCGTTCAAGCGCATGGTTTTCATCGAATGTTTTTGCATAAAGCTCGATGGCATGCAGGGCGGTGTAGCACCCGGCGCATCCGCACGCATTTTCCTTTAAATGCTTTGGGTGAGGTGCTGAGTCAGTACCGATGAAGAAACGCTCGTTTCCGCTGGTTGCAGCCTGGATCAGCGCTTTTCTGTTTTCTTCTCTTTTCAGAACAGGCAAGCAGTAGTAATGGGGACAAATGCCATTCGTAAAAATGGCATTACGATTAAAAAGGAGATGATGTGCGGTTATCGTCGCTCCGATTGAACCTTCGGCTTGCTGTACGTATTGCGCCGCTTCTTTTGTTGTAATGTGTTCGAAGACAATTTTAAGTTCCGGAAACGATTTCCTGAGAGGAAGCAAAACACGGTCAATAAAGACGGCTTCCCTATCAAAAATATCGACCATCGGATCAGTTACCTCACCATGCATTAAGAGCGGCATACCATAAAGCTGCATGGCTTCCAGTGCTTTCGTACATTTTGAAAGATCAGTAACACCAGCGTCAGAATTAGTCGTTGCACCGGCCGGGTAAAGTTTGATGCCAAAAATAATACCGCTTTCTTTGGCTATCCGGACCTCATCGGATGAGGTGTTATCTGTCAGATAGAGTGTCATCAACGGCTCGAACCCTGAACCGGCAGGGGCAGATGCCATGATGCGCTGGCGGTACTGATAGGCCAATTCGGTTGTGGTTACGGGCGGGCGAAGATTGGGCATAATAATAGCCCGTCTAAATTGGGCAGCGGAATGTCCAATAACGGATTTCAGGACTTCTCCGTCTCTCAAATGCAAATGCCAGTCATCCGGCCGCGTTATTTCAATTCGGTCAATTGTAGTTTGGGGCATGCGTGAAAACCTCTGGGTAGGCTTGTTAGTCTGTATGGCATTATTTTACTTGGTATGCAGTTATAACGTATGCTCATTTATCAGCGAT
>WRHV01000010.1 GCA_009783065.1 Betaproteobacteria bacterium
CCCGTCTTCCTGCGTTGCTGGTTCAAAATAGAACTCGCCGTATGTTCAATACGCCATCGTTCCATTTTGTCCCTGCGCCTTGGCAGACAGAAAAAATCAACTTTTCGCGACGACAATTTAATGAGGGATGACCCTAGTCTAGCTCATAGCAGGGCAATATAACAAAAAAAGCATTAATATCATGCGGATGAATGGATTGGGGTTTTTTATCTTGGGACAAATGACATGACATTTTCAGATAATGAGGAAGAACAGCCGGGCAGTAATCTGGCTGAAGAAGGGCTTGATAGCGAAATCATACATAAAGGTCTTTTTTTTGATGTGTACCGGGATACGGTTCGTTTACCGGATAATGCGATTTCCCTACGCGAATATATTCGCCATCCGGGGGCGGTCGTGGTTTTGCCGATGCTCGATGATGGTCAATTGATATTGGAGCGGCAGTTTCGTTATCCCCTGAATCGGGTTTTTATGGAATTTCCGGCTGGAAAGATTGATGCCGGTGAGACGCCCTTTTCCTGCGCCCGGCGTGAACTATTGGAAGAGACCGGCTACACTGCAACGGAATGGCAGTTTGTCTGCACGGTTCATAATGCAATCGGCTACTCCGATGAGGCGCTTTACATCTATCTTGCGAAAGGACTCAGATATGACAAAGACTGTCCCGATGCGGAAGAGTTTATCGAAACATTTTCTGTAACCTTGCCTCAATTGCTGGAATGGGTAAAGGAAGGGCATATTACCGACGCCAAGACCATTATCGGCGCTTTCTGGTTGGAGAAAATCAATTCGGGGCAATGGAAACCATCAGATTCCGTATAAAAATTAACCGAAAATGGCTTGTTTTTGTGTTAAGCTATTATATTGCTGGTACAAGATATAAGAGAGATTGTTCAAGCTTTGATATGTATCTTGGCGCAATAAGCATGTTGGGTGAAAATCTGGTTTAACTGAAATAGGAAGAAGTAATGGCAACGGGTACTGTTAAGTGGTTCAATGATACAAAAGGTTTTGGTTTTATTACGCCGGATGAAGGTGGGGAAGATGTGTTCGCCCATTTTTCAGCCATTAAATCGGATGGTTTCAAGTCTCTCAAGGAAAACCAGCGCGTGTCTTTCGAAATGAGTACAGGTCCGAAAGGCAAACAGGCTGTGAATATTGAATTGGCCTGAGTCAAGTGGTTTGCCAAAAACTCCCCGCTTATGCGGGGAGTTTTTGTATGAGGCTAGTCTGGGTTATACCGTTGTAATGAGCTGGCGGACCCTGTCGGGAAGCGGAGCAGATTTTCCTGTATGCCGATCCACCCATACAACTCTTGCGCCGCCCAGGGCACATAAAACATCGGGATCATCCGTGCGGCGTATTTCCTGGACAATTTCGAAGCTGGAGCGACCGGGTAACCCGGCGTAGGTGCGAACTTCAACTTCACCTGGATAGGTGAGTGATACCATGAATGAACAATGTGCATGGACGACAACGGTTTCCATGCCGGCGTTTTTTTCACGGCCGATAAAGGCATACCACTCAATTCGGGCTTGTTCAAGATAACGGAAATAAACCGTATTGTTGACGTGTCCCATGGCATCCATGTCGCCCCAGCGGATCGGTATGATCGAGGTATAGACATGCTTCATGTTCTCAAGAGGATTTTTTTCGTGGCGTTTCATTTCATTATTAATTGTCGCGAAATAGTGACAGCCGATATGATTACATGTTTGCAGGATATTGCGTACTTTGCTTAGTAAAAAAATGAAACGGAAAAACTTGGTTTTGTTGAATAGACATGACTGACAAAAAACAGGAATTATCGGAGTCACGTGACACGATGGCGTATGACATCGTGATTGTTGGGGCAGGGCCATCCGGATTGGCTGCTGCTATTCGTTTAAAGCAATTGGCACACGAAAAAGGACACGCGCTTTCCGTTTGTGTCCTGGAAAAAGGTTCGGAGCCGGGGGCGCATATCATTTCGGGTGCGATTATGGACCCGCGTGCCTTAGATGAACTGCTGCCCGATTGGCAGAAGAAAGGCGCGCCTCCTTCCATTCCTGTTTCACAGGACTGTTTTCTTTTTCTTTCTCAAGATAAGGCTTTTCAGGTGCCGGACTGGCTGTTGCCGCAATCATTGAAGAATGCCGGGAATGATCTTATATCGTTGTCACGTTTTGTCCGGTGGCTGGCAGAGCAGGCAGAGGCGTTGGGCGTGGATGTATTTCCGGGGTTTAGCGTAACCGAAATCCTTTACTCGGATACGGGGGCGGTAAAGGGTGTTGTGACAGGTGCGGTCGGGATCGGGCGTCATGGAGAAAAGACATCAGCCTATCAGCCGGGTGTGGAAATATTGGCGTCCTATACTTTTTTTGCCGAAGGCGCGCGCGGGCAGCTTGGAAGGCAGTTGACCACACAATTTTCCCTGGACAAAGGATGTGATCCGCAAAGCTATGCCATCAGCTTAAAAGAAATATGGCAGGTTCGTTCTGAAGTGCATGAGCCGGGGCTGGTCATACATTCAGCCGGATGGCCATTGGATAATGCAACTTATGGCGGGGCCTTCCTGTACCATATGCCCGGCAACCGGATTGCTGTGGGACTGATGGTTGGGCTGGCTTATCAAAATCCTTATCTGTCGCCTTACGATGAGTTTCAGCGGCTTAAGGCACATCCGGCTATCCGTCACTTTCTGGAAGGGGGGGAGCGTCTGGAATATGGCGCCAGGGCTGTAGCAGCCGGCGGATTACAAGCCTTGCCTGATCTGGTCTTTCCGGGCGGCGCGCTTTTAGGCTGTAATGCCGGCTTCATGAATGGAGCACGCCTCAAGGGGATTCATATGGCCATCAAGTCCGGCATGCTGGCTGCTGAAGCTGCTTTTGGCGCATTAACAAGGGGCCGCTGCCAGGATGTCCTTGAAGATTATCCTCGTCTTTTTCGAAAATCCTGGATGTATGAAGAATTGTATCGTGCGCGTAATTTCAAGCCTTGGATAAGTAAAGGACTATTACCCGGTACACTCATGTTTGGTTTCGATCAGGTTGTTTTGCGTGGGAAGACGCCATGGACTTTTCACCGGAATCGTCCGGATTATGCCGGTTTAAAGCTTGCGTCAGTTTGTCGGCCCATTACTTATGACGTGCCGGACGGGGTATTGCAATACGATATTCCATCGTCACTCTATCTGTCCGGCACCCATCATCAGGAAGACCAGCCTTCCCACCTTGTGCTGAAGGATAAAACGGTTCCGGTCAGGATCAATCTTGCCTTGTATGCAGGGCCTGAATCGCGATATTGCCCTGCGGCGGTTTATAAGTTTGTTGGAGAAGCCGATGGTAAACCGCATCTTCAGATTCATGCATCCAATTGCCTGCATTGCAAGGCTTGCGATATTAAAGATCCCACCCAGAATATTATCTGGGTTGCCCCAGAGGGCGGCGATGGCCCTGAATATCAGGATATGTAGGCCATCGAGGATGTGCTGTTTCTTTCTTATGACGTATTTTATAAAACAGTCCTAAAAAGCAAGAAAAATTGATTACGGTTGACTTGTTTCATTAGGAAAATGTTTTACTATTCATTTAGTACTGTTATTAAAGCTCACTGTTAATTGCAGGCGGTTTTTCAGCGGATTGTATTATTTCAAGGATATGCAATGCCAAAAGCCATTGTGCCGGATTCGGCTAAGCAAGCGTTAATCATGGGGGATCATCGTGATCCATTCTCTGTTTTGGGCATGCATAAAGAGAAAGGGCGGCTTGTTGTTCGTACATTGATTCCACGGGCTTGGGGCGTCACCGTGATTGATGTGGCCAGCGGACGGAAATTGCTGGAACTTTCCAGGGTTCATGACAGCGCATTGTTTGAAGGTTATATCGATGATCGCAAGGAACCTTTTGCCTATCGTTTGCGTGTCAACTGGGGCGAGCATGAGCAGGATATGGAGGACGCTTACCGCTTCACCGGTGTGTTGGGTGATATCGATGTTTGGTTGCTGGCAGAAGGTACGCATCACCGTCCTTACGAAAAAATGGGCGCCCATCCCAGGGAATTTGATGGTGTCCAGGGTGTGACTTTTGCTGTGTGGGCGCCTCATGCCAGACGGGTATCCGTTGTCGGCAGCTTTAATGATTGGGATGGTCGCCGGCATATGATGCGGTATCGTGTCGAGTGCGGTATATGGGAGATTTTCATTCCGCACCTCATGCCAGGTGATTTATACAAATATGAAGTCAAAACGCAAACTGGGGAAATCCTGCTGAAGTCCGATCCGTTTGCCTTTCGTGCCGAAGTCCGGCCCGATACGGCGTCCATTGTTCATGGGCTCCCTGAAATTTATCCTTCACACGAAAATCGCCGCAAAGCGAATGCGCTTGACGCGCCAATCAGCATATATGAGGTTCACCTGGGGTCATGGCGAAAAAATGAAGGCTGGCGCTGGTTGACTTATAAGGAGTTGGCTGATCAGTTAATCCCCTACGTCAAGAATCTGGGGTTTACCCATATTGAGCTGCTGCCGATTACTGAGCATCCTTATGATGGGTCATGGGGTTATCAGCCTGTTGGCCTGTATGCAGCGACATCCCGTTTCGGAACCCCGGATATGTTTAGGGATTTTGTTAAGACAGCGCATGATAACGGCATTGGCGTCATTCTTGACTGGGTGCCGGCCCATTTTCCTGCCGATTCACACGGTTTGTACCGCTTTGATGGTACGAGTTTGTACGAGCATGAAGATCCGCGTGAAGGGGTACACCAGGATTGGGGAAGCATTATTTATAACTATGGTCGCACCGAGGTCAGTAATTACCTGGTCGGTAACGCGCTTTATTGGATCGAACGGTATGGTATAGATGGATTGCGGGTGGATGCGGTTGCTTCCATGCTGTATCGGGACTACAGTCGTGCTCCAGGAGAATGGATTCCGAACCAGTATGGCGGACGTGAAAATCTGGAAGCCATTGCATTTCTGAGAAAAGTGAATGAAATCATCGGTACCGAGCGAAAAGAAGCCATAACAATGGCAGAGGAATCCACCAGTTTTCCAGGTGTTTCTCGCCCAACTTGGGATGGTGGCCTGGGTTTTCATTTTAAGTGGAATCTGGGATGGATGAACGATACCCTTTCGTATATGCATGAAGATCCGATATATCGGAAATATCATCATGACAAGATGCGTTTCGGCATGATGTATGCTTTTTCTGAAAATTTCATTTTACCGCTCTCGCATGACGAAGTTGTGCATTGCAAAGGCTCGCTGATTGGACGGATGCCGGGAGATGAGTGGCAGCGTTTTGCGAATCTGCGCTGCTATTACGGGTTTATGTGGGGGTATCCTGGAAAAAAACTGCTTTTTATGGGCGGTGAAATCGCGCAATATTCAGAATGGGATGCCAATGGCAGTATCGAGTGGCATCTGCTTCAGTATCCTTTTCATGCTGGCGTGCAGCGCCTTATTCGTGACCTTAATGCTGTTTATACCTATTATCCGCCACTATATAAGGTGGATTTTGAGCCAAAGGGATTTGAATGGATTATCCATGATGATATTGGCGGTTCTGTGCTGTCATTTATTCGTTGGGACGACAAAGGTGATTTTGTGATGGTGGTTTGTAACTTTACTCCCGTCCCCCGTTATGGATACCGGATTGGTGTGCCAAAGCCGGGCTGGTATCGGGAAATCATCAATACGGATGCGTCCATATACGGCGGCAGCGGTATCCATAATGATGAACTGGAGGCTCAGCAGGTTTGGTCGAATCATCATGACTGGTCACTGGAAATAACGGTGCCGCCGCTGGCTACCTGCATGCTTGTGAGAAAGGAGTAATAGATGATTCCTTATGATATGGACAGACTCAAGCCAGGTTCCCATTTGCCGCTTGGTGCCCATTGGGATGGAAAAGGGATCAATTTTGCTCTGGCGGCACCGCATGCCCAGTCAGTAACCCTTTGTATTTTTGATGCAACAGGCGAAAAGGAGATCAAACGCTATTTGATGCCGTCTATTGAAGAAGGCATATGGCACGGTTATTTGCCGGATGCTGAGCCTGGACTGATATACGGGTATCGGGTGGCTGGTCCTTACCAACCTGATGTGGGGCATCGCTTCAATTCAAATAAGTTGCTGCTGGACCCTTATGCCAGGCGGGTGATTGGCTATTATGGAGGGGAAGATGATTTCCGGGACGATAACCCCGAAGATACGGCTGCCATTGCATTGAAGGGGCAGGTTATCCATGAAGAGTATGACTGGGAAGGCGTGAAGGCGCCTGTTATCCCGACATCAAACATGATTATCTACGAGGCGCATGTCAAAGGATTCACAAAACGGCATCCGGAAGTACCCAAAGAGTTGCAGGGAACCTATGCCGGCATGGCGCATCCGGTCGTGCTGGATTATCTTGAAAGTTTAGGTATTACGTCGATCAACCTCTTGCCCGTTCATGCGCGTGGGGATGAATCCTTTCTGCAAAAGATGGGATTAAGCAATTACTGGGGATATTCCACAATCGGTTTTTTTGCCCCTGAAAACCGCTATTGGTCGGGCCGTGCGGGGACAACGCCTGTTTCAGAGTTCCGCGATATGGTAAAAGCCTTGCACAGCCGGGGAATTGAAGTGATCCTGGATGTGGTATACAACCATACAGTTGAAGGCGGCAAAGGGGGCGCCATGCTGAGTTTTAGAGGGATTGATAATGTAATGTACTATCATTTGCCTCTGAATAACCGTGCGGAATATGTGGACTGGTCCGGTTGCGGCAACTGTCTCAATCTGGGGCATCCGAGAGTGCTCCAGATGGTGATGGACTCGTTGCGGTACTGGGTGGAAGAAATGCATGTTAGTGGATTTCGTTTTGATTTGGCGCCTATTCTTGCCAGAGATAAAGAAGCGTATTCAACGACATCCAATTTTTTCACGGCTATCATGCAAGATCCGGTTTTGTCACGCGTCAAGAAAATTGCCGAGCCGTGGGATATGGGGCCGAGCGGTTATCAGCTTGGTTATTTCCCGTCGGGATGGATGGAATGGAATGACGTCTATCGCGATACCATGCGCTCGTTTTGGTTGCACCAATGGCCCACGCTGGGAGAGTTTGCCCGGCGTTTTGCCGGTTCGAGCGATATTTTCAAACATGGCGGTCGCATGCCGGCAGCTTCAATCAATTTTATTACCGCGCATGATGGCTTTACGTTACAGGATCTGGTGAGCTATAACCACAAACATAACAAGGCAAACAAAGAGGATAATCGAGACGGGCACAATAAAAACCATAGCTGGAATTGTGGTGTGGAGGGGCCGGCGACTGGGGCGAATGTCAATGCGCTTCGCATACGGTATAAACGTGCCATGATGGCAACACTGCTGTTTTCGCAGGGTACGCCCATGCTTTTAGCTGGAGATGAACTGGGCCAGACCCAGCAGGGTAATAACAATGCATACTGCCAGGATAACGAGACAACCTGGCTCAACTGGCTGGATGCCGATAGGGATTTCACTGATTTTATACGCGAGCTGATTCGTTTGCGCAAGCTATATCCTGCTCTGGGGTATACACGGTGGTTTGAGGAAGATGCTGTCGCGCTGGCAAATGCGGATTTTACTATCCGTTGGCTATCGAGTTCCGGTAGTGAGATCACAGGGGATGCATGGAATAGCAAGAATAATTACTGTATAGGGGTTTTGATTCGCACCAATGGCATTTCACGTGACTGCTTGATACTGATGAATGCATCGGCGCAGGAAGTGGTTTTCAGACTGCCTGCCGGGCGATGGCAGCTTGAGATGGATAGTGATGGCGGAATGGAAAAAGGGACACATTTAGAGTTTCAGGCATTCTTGCAACCCCATAGCATATTGCTGGTGGTTCCTCGTTAAACTTGATAACATAGGTTAAGAGAAAAGCCTCACTCGGAAGGGTATATTCATTCCGGCAAAGGTAATGGATGAGATGAGGTTGTCGGTTGTTTTTTTGAGACAGGAAAGCATACATGGCCATTCAGACTATATCAACGATACCGGTAGCAGGGCAGGAACCCGGGACGTCCGGCTTGCGCAAGAAAGTCGAAGTTTTTCAACGGCCTCATTATCTCGAAAATTTCGTCCAATCTATTTTTGATTCGCTTGAATCGGTTTCGGGACAGATGCTGGTGTTAGGCGGTGACGGTCGTTTCTACAATTTGGTTGCCATTCAGACCATTTTACGTATGGCGGCAGCCAATGGCTGGGGTAAGGTGCTGGTTGGAAAAAACGGTATTCTTTCGACGCCGGCAGTGAGCTGCATCATCAGGAAATACCAGGCTTATGGCGGTATTGTCCTTTCTGCCAGCCACAATCCGGGTGGTCCGGATGGTGACTTTGGCATCAAATACAACATCAGTAATGGCGGTCCGGCACCAGAGAGGATCACGGAAGCGATCTATGCCCGTACACAAGTGATTTCCGCGTATCGGATCAGCGATGCGCCGGATGTGGATCTTAGCCGGATTGGTAAAACAGAAATGGAAGGCATGCAGATTGAAGTCATTGATTCTGTTTCGGATTATGCTGAGTTGATGCAGTCTGTTTTTGATTTTAATGCGATCCGTTCGCTTTTTTCAAGCGGGTTTAGGATGCGTTTTGATGCCATGCACGCGGTGTGCGGCCCTTATGCGATGAGAATCATAGAGGGCGAATTAAATGCAGCCAAAGGAACGGTTGTCAATGAAGTGCCGCTGGAGGATTTCGGCGGTCATCATCCGGATCCGAATCCAGTCAATGCGACTGAATTGATTGAATACATGAATGGCTCTGATGCGCCGGATTTTGGTGCCGCGACGGATGGTGATGCGGACCGTAACATGATTGTCGGGCGGCATTGTGTTGTGACGCCTTCGGATAGTCTGGCCATCCTGGCGGCAAATGCGACACGGATTCCGGGGTACAGCAAGGGAATTGCCGGTATCGCGCGGTCTATGCCGACTTCAACTGCTGCTGATCGTGTAGCGGCTGTCTTGAAAGTTCCCTGCTATGAAACGCCGACCGGCTGGAAAT
This sequence comes from Betaproteobacteria bacterium, assembly GCA_009783065.1. The sequence continues at coordinate 9,023 of WRHV01000010.1, forward strand.
TTTTCGGCAACCTGATGGATGCCGGTAAAATCAGCTTGTGTGGAGAAGAAAGCTATGGAACCAGTTCCAGCCATATACGAGAGAAGGATGGATTATGGGCCGTTCTTTTCTGGTTAAATCTTATCGCTGTGACCGGCAAATCGGTTAATGAATTAGTTGCCGAGCATTGGTCGCGGTATGGCCGCAATTATTATTCGCGGCATGATTATGAAGGTATTGATTCCGAACGCGCTGGTGTGCTGATAGCCAACTTGCGGAAGAAACTGCCGTCTTTGGCAGGTCAATGTTGGGATTCAAATACGATTGAAAAGGCAGATGATTTTAGTTACACCGACCCGATTGATGGCTCTGTGTCGGAAAAGCAGGGAGTACGTCTGCTGTTTGCTAATGGGGCGCGCATTATTTTCCGCTTATCGGGAACCGGAACCGTAGGCGCTACTTTGCGTGTTTATTTTGATCGGTATGAGCCTGATAAAAACCGGCATGATCTTGACCCGCAGGTTGCGTTGGCGGATCTGATCAGCATCGCATCGGAAGTCGCCGGTATTGCAGAATATACAGGAATGAGCAGCCCCACAACAATTACTTAATGATGCTGTTTTGATAAGATGTACGAGGGAGACCTAAATGAAATTTGTTGTTGACAAGTTGTTGCTGGCAGGCCAGCTTCCCAGACGTACCATTGCGCTTGTGCTGGCCGGAGGGCGTGGAAGCCGTCTGATGCAATTAACGGACAATCGTGCCAAGCCAGCCGTTTATTTTGGCGGAAAATTCCGTATCATTGATTTTGCGCTTTCCAACTGCATCAATTCCGGTATTCGTAGAATTGGTGTTGTGACACAGTATCGTCCCCATTCCCTGATCCGGCACCTGCAACGCGGCTGGAGTTTTTTAAGAGGCGAACAAAACGAGTTTATTGACCTCATGCCTGCCGGTATGCAAATTGAAGAAGGTCTCTGGTATCGTGGCACGGCAGATGCTGTTTTACAGAATATGGGTATTTTGCGTTCCTATGAGCCGGACTATATTCTTATTTTGGCTGGAGATCATATCTATAAGATGGATTATTCTCTGTTGCTTTTGGATCATGCTGAGAAAAAATCGGTCTGTACGGTTGCCTGTGTTGAAGTGCCCCGTGAAGATGCTTCTGCCTTTGGTGTAGTTGCCGTAGATGAGAACAGGAAAATTACCGGTTTTCTCGAAAAACCGCAAGATCCTCCAGGTATGCCGGAAAACCCCGATATGGCACTCGCCAGCATGGGTGTTTATGTGTTTAACGCGGATTATCTGTATGCACTTCTGGCGAGGGATGCAAAAGAAACCACATCATCCCATGATTTTGGCAAGGACATTATTCCCCAAGTCGTCAGGGATGGTGAGGCAATGGCACATTATTTCAGCATGTCGTGCGTGCCGCCATCCAGCGTCGTGCGCCCTTACTGGCGGGATGTGGGAACGGTCGATGCCTTTTGGTCCTCCAACCTGGATCTTACGTCTAATATGCCCGAACTGAATTTGTATGATGAGGACTGGCCTATCTGGACTTATCAGGAGCAGGAACCGCCTGCCAAGTTTGTTCCGGATCCGCACGGCATGGATGGTGTCATTTCAAATACCATGATTTCCGGCGGTTGTATTGTTTGCGGGTCAAAATTATCCAATACAATCTTGTTTTCCAAAGTGAGAGTCAATCCTTTTTGTAATATTGATCAGACTTTGGTTTTGCCTGATGTCGAAATCGGTCAGGGTTCAAGGATCAAGCGAGCCGTTATTGATCGGGGATGCCGGATTCCGGAGGGTATGGTGATTGGAGAAGATCCTGAACTGGATGCGCAGCGGTTTTATAGAACGGAGAATGGTGTTGTTCTGGTAACAGAAGAAATGTTGGCTCAGTTATATAATTTTGAACATGTTCCCAGGGTTGAATAGGTGAAATTCAAAAAGCATGCTCAGCGGGTTCTGCATGTTTGCAGTGAAATCTTTCCTTATCTAAAAACAGGGGGATTAGCTGATGTCACCGCTGCTTTGCCGCCTGCTCTCGCGAAAATGGGATGTGATGTTCGAATGCTGGTGCCTGGGTTTCCGGATTTTATTCACCATATCCAGAACAAACACCTTGTTGCCGAGCTGCCGCCTCGTTTGGGTGCCCATTCCCTGCGCTTGTTTTATGGCACGTTGCCGCAGACGGGTTTGCCTGTCTACTATATAGATGCGCCAGGTCTTTATGACCGTCCCGGAAACCCTTATATCGATATTTATGGCCAATCGTACCCTGACAATTATCGCCGCTTTGCGCTATTAGGATGGATAGCGGCCTGTCTGGTAGAAGGATTTGATTTTTTTTGGCGGCCGCAGATTGTGCATGGGCATGATTGGCATACTGGCCTGGCTTTTGCCTACATTCGGGCGCTGGAATGGTCAAAAGGGCAGAAATTGGCTGGTACGGTTTTTACCATTCACAACATGGCTTACCAGGGAAACTTCCCAGGTCATGTTTTTGAAGAACTGGATTTGCCTCATGGCATGTTTAATCTGGAAGGCGTGGAGTTCTACGGGCAGGTATCCTTTCTCAAGACGGGCCTTTCCTATGCGGATAAGGTGACAACAGTCAGTCCGACATATGCCCGCGAAATACGCAGTGGTGAACAGTCATGCGGACTCGGTGGCGTCGTCCAGAAACGGGATCAGGATATTGTCGGTATTCTCAACGGCATTGATACGGTGGTGTGGAATCCTTCTACTGATGCTGCGATTACCACAACATACAATGCCCGTTCCATTACCGGCAAAAAGCAGTGCCGGCTTGCATTGCAGCAGGAGATGGGGTTGCGTCCTCAAAGTGTGGCGCCGCTCTTTTGTGTGATCAGCCGGTTTGCTTCGCAAAAAGGCTTAAATCTGGTATTGGGGACGATGAATCTGCTGCTGGAAAAAGGCGGGCAGATCGTTATTGTTGGAAATGGTGAATATCATCTGGAACGCGCTTTTTCAGATTACGCGTATCATCATCCTCAGCAGGTTGCTGTGCACATCGGCTATGACGAATCACTCGCACATCGGGTTATTGCAGGCAGTGATGCCATCATGGTTCCGTCACGTTATGAACCATGCGGACTAACCCAGTTTTACGGGTTAAGATATGGAACCCTGCCTTTAGTGCACCGTGTGGGAGGGCTTGCTGATTCCGTAACAGACAGTACACGGGAAAATCGTTTGGAAAAGACAGCGACAGGCTTTACATTCGATCATTTTGATTTGTCGGCCATTGAAGATGCCATTAATCGAGTCTTTGATCTTTTCAGCCAGCCTAGGGAGTGGCGGGCAGTGCAAAGGCAAGGCATGAAACAGCAATTGAGCTGGAAACAAGCTGCCAATGAATATAAGAAACTATATGACGAAATCAAGATTTAAATCAGACTTCTTTTCATTTGAAAAAGGTCACAACAAAATTTTTCAAACCGCTTTCTGTTTCCATATGGAAAATGATATATCTATTTCCTGAGCTTGCCAAAAAGATATTTGAAAGGGTATATTCATAACCTCAGGCTTCACTGGTTTTGCAGGGCAAGTCTTTTATTTTCGCTGATCAGTCCGAAAAAAACTGCAATTCAAAATTAGATTGAGGCCACGCCATTCACTCTTCTTTGGAGAATATCAATGGATGTCATTCGCACAGAACAGGAAGGATTTTTGGCAAGTGATGTGGAAGCATTAAGGCGATCCATATCCAATAACCTGCGCTATCGTTCCTGCAAGATTCCACTTAACGCTACTCGTGGCGACTGGTTGCTCGCAGCCGAGCTAGCTGTTCGTAATCGTCTTGTAGAACGGTGGATGAGATCAAACAGAGTCTATTACGAACAGAATTCCAAGCTGGTGTATTACCTCTCGATGGAATTTTTGATTGGCCGTACTTTCCATAATGCCCTGCAGGCACTGGATATCAGTGAGGATATGCAGAGCGCACTAAAGGATCTGGCTGTCGACATGGAAGAAATTTCCAACCATGAGCCGGATGCCGCATTGGGCAATGGCGGTCTTGGGCGTCTGGCAGCCTGTTTTCTGGATTCGATGGCGACATTGGATTTGCCGAATTTCGGTTATGGCATCCGTTATGAATATGGCATGTTTAAGCAAGAAATCATCGATGGTTATCAGGTTGAAACGCCTGACTACTGGTTGTTGACGCGCGGTAATCCGTGGGAATTCCCCAGGCCGGAAGTTCAGTTCCATGTCCGTTATGGCGGGCATATCCATCAAGATGGCGGACGGGCGCGATGGGTAGATACGCACAGCGTGCTTGCTATGGCGTATGACACGATTATTCCGGGTTATGGCACGGAATGTGCCACGACCCTGAGACTATGGTCGGCTAAAGCGGCATCTGAAATTAATTTGTCAGACTTTAATAAGGGCAACTATGCCAGTGCGGTCGAATCCAAAAACATGTCGGAAAACGTAACACGTGTGTTATACCCCGATGATTCGACACTGCATGGCCGTGAATTGCGCTTAAGACAGGAATATTTCTTCGTTTCTGCCAGTGTACAGGACATGATCCGGCGCCATCAGTTGAATCATTCCAGCTTTGACAATCTGGCTGACAGTATTTCCATCCATCTGAATGATACCCACCCTGTTTTGGCTGTACCGGAGTTGATGCGCATTTTAATGGATGAACAAGGATTGCGATGGGATCATGCCTGGTCGCTGACTCAACGGATTTTCTCGTATACGAACCATACGCTGATGAGTGAGGCGCTCGAAACATGGCCTATTGACATGATGGGCCGTGTCCTCCCTCGCCATCTCATGATTATTTTTGATATTAATAATGAATTTCTGTCCCGGGCATCCGAAAAGTTCGGCAATGATACCGAGCTCATGCGCCGTATTTCGTTGATTGATGAAACAGGGGAAAGGCGTGTGCGCATGGCATACCTGGCAGTGGTAGCCAGCCACAAGATCAACGGCGTATCCAAGCTGCATTCTGAACTGATGAAGCAATCCATATTTGCCGATTTTGCAAAGATTTTCCCCGATCGTTTCATGAACATCACGAATGGCATCACACCACGCCGTTGGGTGTCACAAGCCAACCCGCTTTTATCCCAACTGATTGATGGTTATATCGGCAAAAACTGGCGGCTGGATTTTGAGCAATTAAGTCAGGTTGAATCGCTGAGTACAGATCAGCATTTCATTACGGCCTTCAGGTCAATCAAACGCCAAAACAAGCAGCGGTTGGCTCGCTGGGTGCGAAACAATGTCAATGTGAGTCTCAATCTCGATTCACTCTTTGATGTGCAGATTAAGCGTATCCATGAATACAAACGCCAGTTGCTTAACATCCTGCATGTGATCACGCGGTATAACCGGATTGTTGCCAACCCGGAGGTTAACTGGGTACCGCGTTCCATCATTTTTGCGGGCAAAGCTGCATCGGCTTATCAGATGGCAAAGGACATTATCAAACTGATTAATGATGTCGCGGTCAAAGTTAATAATGATCCCCATGTGGGTAATAAGTTAAAAGTCGTGTTTATTCCGAATTATGGGGTAAGCCTTGCAGAAATGATTATCCCTGCGGCAGATTTATCACAGCAAATATCGACAGCAGGAACCGAAGCTTCCGGTACGGGCAATATGAAGCTGGCGGTGAATGGAGCGCTGACAATAGGCACATTGGATGGCGCTAATGTTGAAATCATGGAAAAAGTCGGAGCGGATAATATTTTCATCTTTGGCAATACAGCGGAACAAATAGATGATCTTCGTCTCAATTATCAGCCTCGCGAAATTTATGAGAGAAATCCGGAACTGAAAATGGCTTTGGAGCAAATTCGCGACGGGTTTTTCTCACAAGGCGATCCAGGCCGTTTCCGTTCGATATATGATTCATTAATCAATTATGGTGATCGCTATATGCTGTTGGCCGACTATGAAAGCTACATCGCTACGCAGGAGCAGGTGGATGCGCTTTATCGCCAGTCATTGCGTTGGGATAGAAAGGCTATTCATAATATTGCTAATATGGGATATTTTTCTTCAGACCGTTCCATATCAGAATATGCAAAAGAAATCTGGGGGGCTATACCCCTCCAATTTTAGGAAAAACAAATTGCTTACAAGGTTTTTTAAAGTGTAATCACAATGACAAAAACACCCTTGAATTCGTACGAGCAGGTGAGTTATGACCTGAATCTGTTCCGTGAAAGGCGCATTGCCGAAAGACGCAAACAATCACGCAATACGCCTGAGCGCCGAAAAGGAAAGAAAGAAACCGATGACGGCAAGCCGCAAACGGATCACTTTCCTGAAGGTATGCACTGACGGATTGTGTTTGTGATGAAGTCTCTTTGAAAAATTCCATCCCATGCGGTGGAATTTTTTTATGTCAGTTTAGTTTACTTCTATTTTTTACCAGGTATAGATAGTGGAGATCGGAAATGACTGCTAGATGAGATTTAATTGGTATACTTATCCCTCTTCTGGACATGATAAAAAGTAATTGAAAGTTTCCCTATGGCGTTGGTTAAATGCAAAATCTGTAAGAAAGAGGTCATTGAAACAGCGGACCGGTGTCCACATTGTGATTCGCTAGGGCCCAAAAAAAACCGGCGTGTCATGTGGATGATGATCTGTCTCGTCATTGTCCTGGCAGCGGGCATGGGATGGATGATATTTAACCGGACACAGGAAAAAGTCCGTTCCCGTGACGAGATTGAGGAGGCCAGGCGGGCTGAAAAGATCCATCAGCGAATTATGTCAGCCACATTCCTTCTTAAAACCAGCGTAGCTGACCCGGCATCTGTACAGGTTGACGACATTAAGACCAATATTGATGGCAGTGTCCTTTGTTACCAGTACAGCATCAAAGGCCAGGACGGAAAGACACAGAAAAAGAAAGCGGTCTTTGCGGAAGGCGATTTCCATTATTCTGGTGGAAGCTGGGGTATTTACTGCGACAGCAAAGGACTTATGGAAGTTCCGGACAAGCCACCGCCAATTGATTAAGGTATCTTTCACAGATATGGCTGTCAGTGGCGGAAAAAAGCGGTTTTTGCGTTTTTTATTTTTTTAATTCCCATTCTCTTCATACACAAACAGGCCCTCTCTGAAGATTACCAGAGAGGGCCTGTGCTATGTCCTGCGTCGTGTATATCAGGATTTCTAAGGGGCTTCCATTTGATCATGGAAGCGGTTTTTCCTGATGTTCGGCCTTAAGCATCTCCTTCTGTTTTTGCGCCGCAATACGGACAGAATGAGAAAGTGTCTGCCGGCAATGGCTTGCCACAGGCCGGGTTGGCGCAGCTCGCAGGGATGGGGCCCAGTTCAACAATAAGCTCACCTTCACGCACGGGCACCATCTGCTTACTTTCGCTATAGTTGGCTGTTTTCAATACACGCTTAATGACGCCGTCCATAGGTGCAAGCACGGCTTTTTCCTGCTTCATGATGGAGATATTGAAAAGCTCTTCTCCCTTGCGTACCGCTTGACCGGGACTGACGTACGTCACCCACAGATCGCCGTTGCTGGGTGCGCCTACATGATAGGGGTTGTCCGGATCAGCCTTGGAAACGTTCTGCTTTCCGCCGGTTCCAGGTTTCGTTACCTGTACCTCGGAACTCATGATTTCGGAGTCCAGCACGTAGCGAACAATGGACATGCCGTTGGAATCCGGGTTTCGGATACTTAAAAGCGACAAATGGTGCGGTTTGCCCTGGCTGTCGGCGAAATTCAGTTCTGTGCCTGGTTCCATTCCCTCAAACCAAACATCCAGCGGCAGGTTGTTGGGATTGCCGTAGTTCAGACGGAAGTCAAAAGTTTTTAATGCATCTGCCGGATGGTTAAGGTACAGCAAAAGCTCTTCCTCAGTGGGCTCACGGTGCAGATGTTCATGCAATGCTGCACGTTCGGCATCAAAGTCCACATCAGGCAAAGACTCAAGAGGGGAACGCTCGGTGCGTTTGGCCATCATTTTTTTCCAGTCTTCACCGAAGGCGCTTTGATAAACCCAGTCAGCCGGGAATCCAAGCGGCAGTTTGCCGTATTCGCCGAGCAGCAATCCACGGAAGGCGTCGTTGCAATCCAGATAAATGATTTGCCGCGCCTCTTTCATTTCCTTGGAGAGTTCATTTTCAGGATGGCTTGTCACATGTTCAAGCACTTCCAGCAGGTGTTGCACCGCGCCATCGCCGCCTCGCCTGTGCGCACCGGTAACGGCTAAAAAGGCCGTGTTCCATGTAATCTGCGATCCTGGTGTGACGTCGTGGTAGTGGACGATCTGCCGTGCACCGGCAAGGAAGCGCAGCATTTGTGGTAGCAGATGGATATAGCCCTGGTTAAAAGCGCCTTGCTGTGAAGAAGATGTGGCGCCGCCGGGCATACCGTGACTGACCACGTCATAGTCGATACCCTGGAAATAGGGAGCCGTGTAGCGGTCATAGTAAGGCATGATTTGCTTGAGCACAAAGTTGCCTTCACGGATCATGCGTTTATTCAGGTTGGTTTTCAGGCCCAGTTCTTCCAGATACGCGGCTGTGGAAAGGATTTCGCCTTGCCCATACCAGCGCATGGCCGCGCCCATGGAGGTGTCAATGATATGTGCTCCTGCTTTAGCGGCTTCAGCTACAGCCGGGATGAACAGGCCGTCCGTGTAATGACGGTGATGATGCAATATCAGCTCAGGCCATTTTTTGCGCAAGGCTGTAACCAGTTCGCGCATGAAGTGTGGCGGATTGTTTCCGGCCATGTCTTTTAGGCCGAGAATAATATTTCTGGATGCTTCGGTTGAGTCCACACCTAAAATCTGGGCTGTCTGGCGCAGAATTTCCTCGGTGACGCCAAGGTAGTGGTCCACCGTGAAACCTCGCCCGTAGCTGAGGGAAAGCGAGGGTTCAAAGACCACGCTTGGGGTATGCAGAATGACCTCTGCAAAAGGTTTCATGTTTTCAATGTGATTCAAAAAGTCAAAGCTGCGAATGACATGAAACTCTTCGCAAATTTTCTCAGCCGTGGCTTGCATGACGTTACGCGGTTGCGGTCTGTAGCCGAGCACATTCGTGGAGCGGACGAGAATCTGCTTCATGGTTTTGGGTGCAACCCGGTTCATTTCCTTTGCCTCAACGAATGGTGAGGTCATATTGGCCATCAGGTTGACGTGGAAGTGCGCACCGCCGCCTGTTTCCAAAGAAAAGAAATTACAGTTGTCCAGATACGGAGCGACAAGCAGATCTTCAGCCAAGCGGAAGCGGTTGCCGCTGTTGGATTGCGTGTTATCGCGGGTAGTGGTATCCGTAAAGTGCACATAGCCTGAATCCCGCACATAAGAGAGTAGTGATTTTCTATCTCCTTTCGGATAGGGGGAAGATTCTGTGCGGGTTGATGACGGAATAGGCGGCAGAACGGGCTCAAACTTGGGCATGCGCGGTGTGGTACGCGTTCTGTATTCGCCGAGTTGCACGAAACGGTTATAGCCGAGAGCGGAAATATCCGCGATGAGCCTTGCGGAGCGCTCTGCTTCAGGCGCGGTATCGGCATAGTCCATCAAATCAGGATGTGCGGCGATGAAGCGGGTATCGCATTCACCCTGCCTAAACAGGGGATGTTTCAGTACCTGACGATAAAATGGAATCGTGGTTTTGAGGCCCGCCACGGTATATTCGCTGAGCGCCCGTTCCATAATGCCAAGCAGCTTGGCCCAGTCATGCGCATAAGTAATAAGTAGGGCGCCGGCGGAGTCATAATTGGACGGAAATTCATAGCCGGCACTCATATTGGAGTCAATACGCACGCCCAGCCCGCCGGGAGAGACGTAACGGCTGATGAGTCCGGAATTGGGTGAAAAGCCTTTTTGCGGGTCTTCACAATTGAGGCGTACCTGCATGGAATGTTGCGCGGGCCTGGTATTTTCCTCGGTAAAGCGCAGTTCGCTGCCGAAAGCAATGGCAATCTGCTCTTCCACAAGGTCGATGCCGTAACGGCATTCCGTGATGCCGTGTTCCACCTGCAGACGCGTATTGACCTCGATAAGGTATGGCGTGCCTTCGGCTGTAACCAGAAACTCGACAGTTGCCAGAGAGTGATAGCCTACGGACTTAACCAGCTTGCGTGCGTATTCCTTTAAGGTTTCGCGCAGTTCGGGCGTAATCATGATCCATGGTGACGGCGTGATTTCCACCAGTTTCTGGTTGTTGCGCTGCAGGCTGCAATCGCGTTCGTCAAAGGCAAAGACATTGCCGTATTTATCGGCAATAACCTGAATTTCGATGTGACGCACATTGGAGAGGAATTTTTCTACATACACACGCGGGTTGCCGAAGGAGGCTTGCGCCATTGTGGATGCTTTGAAAAAGGCATCTTCCAGTCCGGCTTCGTCATGCACTTCAAAAATACCGCGTCCGCCGCCGCCGCCTTCTGCCTTGAGCATGATGGGAAAGCCGATTTCGGCAGCGTTTTTCCGTGCTTCAGGCACATCCACCGCGCCGTCTGAACCGGGAACCACTGGAATACCCAGTGTTTTTGCGAGGGCGCGCACCTGAACTTTGTTGCCGAGCAGTCTCATGGGTTCTTGTTCGGCACCGATGAAAATCATCCCGGCTTCCTTACAAATGCGGGGAAAATTTTCGTCTTCCGAGGCAAATCCCCAGCCAGGGTGAATAGCGGTGATGCCGCGTTGTTTGGCAAGCCGTACAATTCGTTCCACGTCAAGATAGCTGCGCGGATCTTCACCGAGAAGCAGTAACTCCTGTGCAGCTGAAGCAGCGGGAGCTGTTTTGTCGATGTCTGTGGCGGTCATAACGGCAACTGCGTCAAAACTTTCCCGGATAGATCGACAAATTCGTCGGGCCGGAATCCCCCGGTTGGCTACCAGAATAGCTTTTCCTTTCAGTTCCTTTACAACTTGCTCAAACGTTTTTCTGGACATGCTTTTTCCTCTCCACAAACTAATAACCGCGCATAACGCGCGCGGTGACAAACAATCACTTTAGTAGCCGCACGTTACGATGTACGGCAATACACAATTACCTTCAGGGCACATCAATTCCGGGCAAGACTCCCGCTAAAAATTTCGTGCATTCTCCCGTCAGAAGTTTGCAAAAGCAATCCTCCGATGGGACTGATACCTCTCATCTTACCGCTGAGCGTGACGCCGTCCGTACCAGAGACGGTAACGGCTTCTCCCTTCCATGCAAGGAACGGATCGGCTAAATTGGTTAACACTTCCGCCGCAGATTGGGCAAACGATTGACTATACGCTGAAATTACTTCATTTACAAGCACTTGCCAAAGAGCAAACGGCGAAAAAGGAAAAGGTTTTCTGTCTGTGGATAGCAACAATCCGGCGGGAGTGGCCCGTTCACGGCGCAATTGTTGTTCTTCCGGCAGGGTATGAAGGTTGACGCCCACGCCGGCCAACAGCATGCCACTCCTTTTTTCTAATAAAATACCGGCTACCTTGTCCTGGTCTTGATTCAATAAATCATTAGGCCATTTGAGCTGAAGCGGATAACCCAGGCGATGAAAGGCGACCGCCAATAAAACGCCGGTTACAAGAGCCGCTGCATCAGTATGGAAAAGCGGTACGTCCGGCAAACGGAAAGTGACGTATAGGTTGCCGCGTGGTGATTGCCAGTGCCTGCGAAGTTGTCCTTTGCCGGCTGTCTGGCATGCAGCCAGGACGGCGCCCCATGCGGGTAACATACCATTTTTCGCCAGGGCATGGCCGACGGAAAAGGTAGAGGTAACTTCGTCGCAAAAATAAACAGGCGCAGGCACGTTGAAAAAGGCTTTGGCCGTTTCATCCGAATGCGGTACAACAGGGCCAAGCAAAGCGTCTATACCGAAGAGTGCTTCAGGCGGGAAAGGCACGGCATCTTCACCAAGCCCTTTTGTGAGGGCGAAACAGCCTGTTTCAACCGGTTTATCCGGCAAGGACATTGACAAAAAACGGCTGGAAAAAGAAGCGTTTAACATTCGTGACTATCTGACGAAAAAAGAGGTATGGACAATAAAAAACGGATAGCCGGGAATCTTTGGAAAAATAACAAGCGTCATTATATATTTAACGAATCCATTGCCGGATCATTTTCTGAGGTGGCAACGTATATGTTTTTAATTAATTTGCCCAGTTATCATTTCGGGCTATAGATTTACGGCGTTATTTGAGTGTAGAGGTAGCTCCGGTTGTTTGGACAGATTTAATTCGGTGATAAGTAAATTCTCTGCGTTTAAGCTGCGATGTTTTGCAGCGGTTGGTTAAAGTAAGCCATATCAGGGGTTTTGCCGTCAAGGGCTGAATGCGGACATCTCTGGTTATAAAAGCCGAAATAATGTTTCAAGGCATTTCTGGCTTCTGAAACCGTGTCGTAAGCATGCAGGTATACATGCTCGTATTTGACTGTTTTCCACAATCGCTCAATGAAGACGTTGTCGAGCCAGTTTCCTTTGCCGTCCATGTTGATGCCAATTGCGTGATGCTCCAGAACGCTGATGAACGCTGCGCTGGTAAATTGGCTGCCCTGATCGGTATTCATGATTTCAGGTTTGCCGTATTTCATGATCGCCTCTTGAAAGGCATCAACGCAGGCGTTTGCCGCCAGGCCAGCACCCGCCGCGTCGCCCAGTCCAGAATCGCCGACAGGTAAATAAAGCCACGTTTCATCGGGATATAGGTCGTGTCCATTGTCCAGACTTGGTTAGGAAGGATAATGGACAGCCCACGCAACAAGTAGGGATATATCCGGTGTTTTTGGTTGCGTCTGCTGGTGTTGGCCTTCCGGTAAAGGGCTTTAATCCCCATTTTCTTCATCAGCGTGCCGATGTGCCGCCGACCGACTGCTTTTCCTTCGTTTTTGATGATGGCGCGCAGCATTCTCGCACCAGCAAACGGAAATTCCAGATGCAACTCGTTAGGGCGGCGCATTAAGGCCAGGGCCTCGTCCGCCAGGGGACGAGAGCGATAATATGCCGTGGATCGCGACAGATTCAGCAGCCGGTACTGGTGACTGATTGTGTGGTTGCGGTCAATCATCGTTTTGCGCTCAGCATGCCCGCCTTGATGAACGTACCTTCTGAAAAATCATTCTCCAGAGTCAACTGCCCAATTTTGGCGTGCAGGGATTTCAAGTCCACAACAGCAACCTGCTTCTCGCTAGCTGTAGCAAAAGCGTCAGCAGCATGTTCCAGCAGTTGACTCTTCCATTGTGTGATCTGGTTAGCATGAATATCATATTGTTGCGAAAGTTCGGCCAGCGTCTTGTCTCCTCTGATCGCTGCCAGTACCACTTTGGCCTTAAAGGCGGAATTGTGGTTGCGGCGGGGCCTTTTTATGCTTCCGGCTCCTTTCTGTGCGGCTTGTACCGCTCAGTTTAAGGCAGAAATATACTTATACCACTGTCCGAATTTCCGAGACCACTTCTGTGTGATTTGACCTGACTCGCGCAGACAATATCTGGCGAAACAAAATTTTTTTGCATCTGATCAAAGCGAAGCTATAATCCCCTCTTTTTGGAAGGCCAGATTTTGTCCTTCCAAAAAGAGGTGCTTCCAGGATTATTTCAAAATACTTCTGCAATCCCATAAAACGTTTTATCCAGAGGCGATTATGTAAATTGAACAATTTACATTGCGCTTCCGTTTTTCTATTTTATTTCGGGGAGATTTTTCATGGAAAGCCAGGCTATGCAAAAAAAGGCAAATCTGGTGCTTTTGGCTTGTATTCTTTTTAACGTGTCCATTGGTGTTCTTTATGCCTGGAGTGTCCTTAAAGCGAAGCTGACATCGTCTCTTGGCGAAGGAGGCTGGGAATGGATAAGCCAACAAGCGGGACTTCCCTACACAATCGCAATCATATCCTTTGCGGCAGCCCTTCTGATCGGCGGCAGGATTCAGGATAAAATCGGCCCCAGAGCGGTTATAACGGCAGGCGGTGTGTTAACAGGTGTCGGACTGATCCTGTCAGGTCTGGTCGGTGACAGCGTGGTTGGCGTTACGATTTGCTATGGCGCCATTTCAGGGATTGGCGCCGGTCTTGGTTATGGCTGCGCTACCCCGCCTGCGCTTAAATGGTTTCATCCCAGCAAAAAAGGTTTGGTAAGCGGTTTGATTGTCGGCGGCTTCGGGCTTTCTGCTGTATGTTTCTCGCTGCTGACGGATGCGCTGCTAAACCGTGTTGGCATTCAGCAAACGCTTGTGTACATGGGTGTGGTTGTGACTGCTATAAGCGTTTTAATTGCCCAACTGATTAAAAATCCTCCGGTCGGCTACATCCCTGCTGTGCCCCTGAATTTAATTCAATCCGCTACCCAAAACACGGCAAGCATTGATTTTCACTGGAAAGAAATGCTCAAGACAAAACGTTTTTACCTGTTGTTTGTCATGTTCCTTTTGTCGTCGTCGGTCGGCCTTATGATTATTGGCAATATTGCCAGGATCGCCCAAACCCAGATTAGTATGGAGGATGCAGCGATTATCGTTGCTCTCCTAGCGATTACAAATACGCTGGGCAGAGTGATCGGCGGCTTGATGTCCGATAAAATCGGACGCGTAAATGCTTTGTTTGTTGTGTTTGCGTTACAGACACTGAACATGGCCGGTTTTGCCCTCTATCAAAGTTTGCCGATGTTAATCCTGGGCGTTATTTTGGTCGGGTTTTGCTACGGCACACTTTTGAGCGTATTTCCTTCCATGACGGCGGATCAATACGGCCTTAAAAACTTTGGCACGAATTACGGCGTGCTGTTCCTGTCCTGGGGGCTTGCAGGCGTTGTCGCGCCTATCATGGCAGACGTTATTTACGATGCTAACGGCAATTTTTATACCGCTTACATCGTTGCTGCAATTATGATGGCGTCATTGATTTTTGTGAATTTTTTATTAAGATCGAATCTTGCTTCTCTTAAAAGGAGCGGTTAACTGCAAACGACCCGTTTATCCGGTATGGTTAATAAAAATCCCGCATAAAACCAAGTGTTTATGCGGGATTGAAGATTTTCCGGACTTCTTTATACGAGACTTAAAAGAGGCTGTGTCTTGTTCGCCTGTCAACACAGGTTTTTTCAGCATACATGCTCAAGCACAAAATTTCTGACAAGCTCCTTTATTGCGTCTTGGCTTCTTTTGCATGAAATATTTTCTCCGGCAAGAAGGTGAATTTTGCAAGGTGTTTTGCGCGACATGCCACTTGCAAGAGCCGTTTCCATCTCCTCCATCAGAGGAAGCAACTGTGCCGTTTGGTTGAATCCTTCCCGCCTTGCCGTGGCTTTTCTGATCATGGCAATCAGTTCTTCGTTTGTACGCAGCATATTTGTGCATTCATAGATATTCTTGGTTTTTCCCGAATTGTGAAAGACGAGCATTCTTGGCTGCCATCGAAAATCATAGAAATGTTGGGAGAAATTGAAAAAGTCCCACACACAAAAAAACCTTGGCTACACAGACATACAGTGACTGCAATTTGATTACACAGGAAATTTTTGCTAAAGAAAACGGGCTAATGCAAAAGCACTAACCCGTTGACTTTCAAGCTGTTTTCTGGTCGGGACGGTGTGATTCGAACACACGACCCCTTGCACCCCATGCAAGTACGCTACCAGGCTGCGCTACGCCCCGACATAGACAATTATTATACCAGTAGTCGGGGCAGCTTTCATATTTTGGAGAGGATAAACTGCAGGAAATACCAGGATTTAGCAGCGGCATGTTTTGATAGAGGCTTTTATATGTGATGTTCTATCTAATTGGATAGGGAAAGATAGAGGGGCAATATAACAGGACTTTTGTGTAGCTGATTTCGAAATCTTGAGAAGGTGATGTATTCGGGGTATTGAGATGCTGTGTCATAAATTGATTTTGCATCTTATGGGGTGTGATTGCTTATGGTGATATTCACTATGGTATAAATGGCTTTTGATTTTTAAAAGTGGAAACGATGGGTGTCGAAATTGAACGCAAATTTTTGTTAAGTAGTGATGGCTGGAGAAACCAGGTACAGGGAGATGTCATCAGGCAAGGTTACTTGTCGTCAGATCATGACCGTGTGGTGCGTATCAGGATCATGAATCAGGAGGCTTTTATTACGATCAAAAGTAGTACAGATGGTCTTTTTCGGAATGAGTGGGAGTATTCCATTCCGCTCGCTGATGCGGAGGATATGTTGGAGCGTCTGTGCCAGAGGCCATTGATCGAGAAGATCCGGTATCGGATTCCTTATAAAGGCATGATCTGGGAAGTCGATCAGTTTTTCGGTGAAAATGCGGGGCTTGTGATAGCCGAGATTGAGCTCGAATCAGTGGATCAGGCCTTTGCATTGCCCGATTGGATCGGCAAGGAGGTAACCGATGATACGCGTTACTACAATACCAATCTCATGCGAAATCCGTATCAGACATGGGAGAAGGAATAAATCTGAATACGAATATTAAAAAAGGCACATGATTTGTGCCTTTTTGCGAACAAGTTTGTTTGACAAGTCAGGACGATGTGTCGCTTGCGATGTTTTTCACGGATTCCCGCCCGTGTTCTTTTGACTTGGTTTTATGTTTGACAAGTTGCCTGTCAAGTTTGTCCATCAGGATGTCGATGGCTGCGTACAGATCCTGTGCGACACTTTCCGCATGCAGGGTTTTGCCGCTCATGTTCATGTTGATTTCTGCCCGTTGTCTTTTGTCTTTGTCGGAATTGTTATCGACTGTCAAAAGGACTGAGATGTCGATTACATCGTCAAAGTTTCGTTTCATCCGATTTAGTTTGTTTTCAACGTGGCTTCGGATTGCCGGCGTTATTTCGAGATGATGTCCACTGATTGTGAGATTCATTAATTTCTCCTAAATATTGTCATCAGTTATCACCTGTATAAACAGCATTAGGGTGATGTTTGTTATAAAAGATTACAAGAACTTTCGCATATGCGCGGGAGGTATTTTCAGGGTTTCGCGGTATTTCGCGACGGTTCGACGGGCAATCACCAATCCCTGCTTTCCCAGTGCTTGTGCGATTTTGTTATCAGATAGCGGTTTTTTCCGGTCTTCTGCTCCTATAAGTTGCCTAATTTGTTCACGTATGGCAGTGGATGATACGGTACTGCCGGATTTACTAATCAAATGACTCCCGAAAAAGTACTTTAGTTCAAATGTACCATGCGGAGTATGCATGTATTTTTGATTTGTTACACGTGAAATGGTGCTCTCATGTAATGTTAGTGTATCAGCTATTTCACGCAATACAAGCGGTTTCATAGAGATGACGCCGTCAGAAAAAAAATTCTGCTGGCGTTCGACGATGGCTTGTCCTGTCCTAAGAATGGTGTCAAAACGCTGGCGCAGATTGCGAATGAACCAGTTCGCTTCTTGTAGTTGGGCTGCTATGGATCGCTGGTCTTCCGCATTTTTCACGATATTGGTATGCAGGGTATTGATGCGAATATGGGGAATGACTGACGGATTGAGCTTGGCATGCCACCGGCCGTCCTTGTGAAAGGTGATCAGTTCCGGCACAAGCGTATGGATTTTTTCGCTGGAAAAAGCCGCACCTGGATGCGGGTTACAGGATTGAATGGCTTTTTGTGCCTCTGCCAGGTCTTCATCATCGCAATCCAGGCGCTTTTTGAGCCGGACAAAGTCGTGTCTGGCGAAAAGGAGAAGGTGGTTTTCAACAATGGCAAGCGCTCTTTTACGTGTGACATAGGGCAAATTCGGTAGCCTTTTCAACTGAATCGCGAGACATTCAGCGCTGTTTCTTGCCGCGATACCGGCTGGTTCCAAGGATTGGACTTGTACTAATGCTGATTCCAGTTCAGATAATGTTATTTCCAGTTCGTCGGGTAACCATGCCAGCATTTCTTCGAGTGTTTCGATCAGATATCCATTTTCATCCAACGCATCAATGATTAACTCAGCCAGAGCAAGCTGACGCTTGTTATTCCGGACAAGATGAATTTGGGAGGTTAAATGCTCTTGCAGCGACAGAGATGGTGTTTCTGTTTGGGGAAAAGGGAAGTCTTCATCAGATGATGGTACCGGGTATGACGGATTCCGGAATGCCGTTTCGTGTTGTTGTCTGTCAGATGAGATTTCAGTACGGTTTAATGGTAATTTTTCAATAGGAGAGGAAAGACTTACTTTATCTACGGGAAGGTAGGGCGTATTTTCCAAAGGATTGTCTACTCTTTCCAGCAGGGGATTGTCTTGCAGCGCTTTTTCCAGTTCCTGGTTCAGGTCTGTTGCCGATAGCTGTAAAAGCCGAATGGATTGTTGTACGCGGGGCGTAATCGCAAGTTGCTGGGTAAGACGCGATTGCTGTTTTAGTTTCATGCGCTTTTTTACTTCTACAGCCGGAAGTTTTCTCCCAGATAAACCCGCCTGACTGACTCATCGGCAATGATTTCTTCAGGATGCCCCTTGGCCAGTACCGTGCCCTGGTTGATGATATAAGCGTGATCACAGATGCCCAGTGTCTCGCGAACGTTATGGTCAGTGATCAGGACACCAATTCCGCGTTCTTTCAGGAAACGCACAATACGCTGGATTTCAATAACGGCAATAGGATCAATACCGGCAAAAGGCTCGTCAAGGAGAATAAATTGCGGGTCGGTGGCGAGCGCACGTGCGATTTCCACACGGCGTCTCTCACCGCCGGAGAGGGAGGATGCTGAATTTTCACGCAGCTTTTCAATCTGAAGTTCTGCCAGCAAGGAATCAAGCCGCGATTCTATTTCTTCTTTTGAAAGCGGTTGGCCATCCTTGTGTTGCAGTTCCAGCACGGCACGGATATTGTCTTCTACATTGAGCTTACGGAAAACAGATGCTTCCTGTGGCAGATAAGATAGTCCCAGTGCGGCTCTACGATGAATCGGAAGGTGTGATATATCCATCCCGTCAAGATCAATTGTGCCGGCATCTGAGGGAACCAGTCCCACAATCATGTAAAAAGAGGTAGTTTTTCCCGCGCCGTTTGGTCCAAGCAATCCCACGACTTCTCCGCTTTTGACTTCAAGAGAAACATCGTGGACAACGGTACGTTTGCCATAGGTTTTTTGCAGCCCTTTAACAACCAGTCTATTTACGCTCATGATGATGCCTTATTTGTCGCGGGGTTGGATAATCGCTTTCACGCGACCCGCTCCCGGGGCCGATTTGCCCTCGGATGTATTGTGTACGCGGTAAAATTCACTTTTCCTATCATAGGAAATAAATTCACCCCGGATATCATCCGTAACGGTTTTTCCTTCAAGGCGTTTCAGATTGGCACGGGTAAAAAACTGGATGATTTCCGTCTTGTTGTCATATTCGATGCGCTCGCCATAGCCTTCGACCCATAAATCCGGTCCGCCATCACGCTTTTCCCTAAGCGATGCCAGTTTTCCCGGCGCCGCATAAAGTGTAGAAAACTGATAGCCTGCCGGGTCCTGAACCAGCACAACTTTGTCCGCTTTTGCAATCCGGGTACCTTGGATCATGACAACGTTTCCGGTAAATACCGTCACCTGTTTGACATCATCCGCTACCATCTGGTCGGCTTCAATGTGAGTTGGCTTATCTTTGTCCGCTTTTTCCGCATGTGCAGAGAAAGACAGGAAGAGAGCGAGTATGAAAAAGGTGAAAGTCTGTCGCATTTTTCAGGTATGGGTTATTTTTTCGGTTTGACAGGAGGATACACAACTTTTGCCCGGCTTAACAGAAACAATTCCCGGGTTGCATTATTGGATTCCATGCCGACGGCTGTCATGGTTGCTGCGCCCTGATAGGCGATAACTTCCCTGTCTGTGCGCATGATGTCCTCGTCCGGTAGAACCAGCAGATATTCAGTTGTCATTCTGAAAGCTTCCGTATCCTTGGTGGGCGGCCTGAGGACAGCGACATTTTCATGCATATGAATTTTGCTGTTTTCATCTTCTATATAGGCCCAGTCGGAATAAGTGACTTGTAACCGTTGCCGCTCATCCAATGATTCCATGACCGGGAAATTGATCAGATAGGAATCATTGTCAGGGTAATGGGTCATTTTTTTTCCGGTCAATTCGTAGTCGGCCTTACCGGTTAGTTTTAGCTTAAAGTATCGGAAATTGTCGATGTAGTAATCCGGATCCGTTCGCGGCAGGCCTGAAGTTTCATTGACAGCGCTTCTTTTCAGCACCATATTCAGCCAGGCGCTTCCTGCAACCAATATGACGGCAATCGCGAAGATGACCGTCAGTCTAAAGCGACGTGCTGTCCGGGCCTTCATTTCAGGTAAGACTCCATAAGCGGCAGATATTTTTCCTGCGCCTGCAAAATGAGATCACATATTTCACGGACAGCGCCGTTTCCGCCCGTTGCTTCCGTTACATAGTCCACACGAGAGCGGACTTCGGTATGGCCATTGGGTACGCTTGCGGAAAATCCAACGCGGATGAGAACAGGCAGGTCAATAACATCATCGCCAATGTAGCCGCAGTCTGCTGCTGTTACGCCTGTTTTGTTCAAAAGCGTTTCAAAAGCCGAAAGCTTGTCCTGTATGCCAAGCTGAACATGCGTGATGCCTAGATCTTCAGCACGTCGCATGACCATAGGCGATTTTCGGGCGCTGATAATGGCCGTCTGTATGCCGGATTGCTGCAAGAGCACGATACCGTGACCATCCAGTACATGAAAGACCTTGATCGTTTCGCCATCCGGCCCAAACAGCAGTTTTCCGTCAGTCAGGACACCATCGACATCAAAGATCATCAGTTTGATCTGGCGGGCTTTGGAGAGGATACGGGATGGCATCAGATGACCTTGGCTTGAGTAAGATCATGGATATGCAATGCGCCGATCAGTTTCCCATCGGCATCGGCAACCAGCAACTGGTTGATCCGGTACTGTTCCATGATATTAATGGCCTCAGCGGCAAGTTGTCCTGGCCCGATGGTTCTTGGATTGCGGGACATCACTTCGGATATGGGAATACTGGAAAAATCCTGTACTTTTTCCAGAAGGCGGCGCAAATCCCCATCTGTGAAAACGCCAATGGCCCGATTGTTTTCATCAACGACGGCGGTCATTGCTATACCTTTTTTCGTTATTTCAAAAAGGGCTTCCCGAAGTGGCGTTTGGGCTTTGACAACAGGAACTGCATCGCCGCTTCGCATGACATCACTGACTAATGTTAAAAGACGGCGTCCTAATGCCCCGCCGGGGTGAGAGCGGGCAAAATCATCTTCACGAAAGCCGCGTGCATCAAGCACGGCAATGGCCAATGCATCGCCCATTGCCATGGTCGTCATGGTGCTGGCTGTGGGAGCCAGATTGAGCGGACAAGCTTCCTTTTCAACTTGAATGCTCAGGTGAATATCCGATAATTGGGCAAGCCCCGAATAGGGTTTACCTGTCATGGCAATCATTTTTGCGCCCATGCGCTTAATAATCGGGCAGATTGACATGAGTTCAGCCGCTTCGCCTGAGTAAGAGATGGCAATGAAAACATCATCCTGTGTGATCATGCCAAGATCGCCATGTAACGCCTCGGCAGGATGCACAAACATGGCCGGAGAACCTGTTGAAGCAAACGTAGCCGCAATTTTGCGAGCCACATGGCCTGATTTGCCTATTCCTGATACAACAATGCGTCCGGCACAGTTCAAAAGCATCTCGGTTGCGTTTTCAAAATGCGCAGCATCTTCGTTGGCAAGACGTTTTTTCAGGCGGATTAAGGCTTCTGTTTCGATTTGCAGGGTTTCAACTGCGAGATTTAATGCCCGTTTGGCATTAAAAGAATCCGTTTTTTTTACAGTTTTGGCAGACATTTTAAAAGTATAAACGAATTTTTTCAGACAGAAATCGGAGCAGTAACAAATAGATACAGAAAAGTGATTTTGCGAAGGGAAAAGAGCGGGATATAGTTAAAAAAGGTATTTTTTTATTTAACTCGGACACAATGGCAGGATGATGCTAGGACTCCAAATTGATTTATAAAATGAAAGGAAAGATTTTTTGTATACTACAATGCTATCTGATATTCATGCAGGTTATATAAATAAAGTAAGGGCTGAACCCAAAGAACCGCTTGTCTGACATAGTTTATGCAATCATCGCTTTTATTTGTAGTCCTAATGCTTGGCGCGGCCGTTCTCGGTGTCGTGGTATTCCGTATCCTTCAGCTTCCTCCCATTCTTGGTTATCTCACCGTTGGCATCATTATCGGACCGCACTCGACCCGGCTGGTTAATGATGTAGAGGCGTTAAATAGCCTTGCCGAATATGGCGTTGTCTTCCTGATGTTTTCCATCGGATTGGAGTTTTCGCTGCCCCAGTTGCATGCTATGCGGCGGCTGGTTTTTGGTTTGGGGCTCACGCAAGTTATGACGACCATTGCCATTATCATGGCGATTTGTCTGGGGTGCGCCTATCTGTTTCCTGCGCTGAATGTCAGTTGGCAGGCTGCGCTTGCTTTGGGCGGCGCCATCGCCATGTCTTCTACGGCTATTGTTTCCAAGATGCTGGCCGAAAGATTGGAACTGGAAAGTGAGCATGGCAGGCGCATCATCGGCATTCTGCTTTTCCAGGACCTGGCTGTCGTCGTTTTGCTGATTTTGGTGCCGACGCTCGCAAACAATCCCGGCAAGATTTGGACGGTGATAGGCTTGGCTTTGGGTAAAGCCATCCTGATTATGGCGCTGATCCTGTTTTTCGGGCAAAAGCTGATGAATAAATGGCTGGGACTGGTTGCGCGCAGGAAATCGCAGGAATTGTTTATGCTCAATCTGCTTCTCATTACATTGGGGGCAGCTTGGATTACCGAACATTTCGGGCTTTCAATGGAATTGGGTGCGTTCATGGCGGGCATGCTGATTTCCGAAACGCGTTATAAACATGAAGTTGAGGCCGACATTAAATCGTTCCGCGATGTTTTGCTGGGGCTATATTTCATCACGATCGGCATGCTTCTGAATGTGAGGCTGGTGATTACGCATTGGTGGGCGGTCTTGCTGCTGATTATTCTGATGTTCGCTATTAAATTTGTGCTGATTGCTTGGCTGACCAAAGTATTTGGCGGTTCTAAAGGCGTCAGTTTTCGGACTGGTTTGATGCTGGCGCAGGCGGGTGAATTCGGTTTTGTTCTTTTAAATCAACTTGGCGGATTGAATATGCTCGAACCTTGGCTGGTTCAAGTGTTGCTGGCATCCATGGTATTGTCGATGCTGTCTGCGCCATTTATCATTGCCCAGTCTGATCGAATTGTCATGAAGTTTTCCGCCAATGAATGGATGACGCAGTCTCTGGCTTTGACACAGTTGGCGAGCAGTACGATGGAGGCAAAACAGCATGTGGTTATTGCCGGGTTTGGACGGACTGGACAAAGTGTTGCCAGGATGCTGACGGAAGAAAAAATTCCCTATCATGCGCTGGATCTGGATCCGGAGAGGGTTAGAAAAGCGGAAGCGGCTGGTGAGCGTGTTTCCTACGCGGATGCAACTCGTCGTGAAAGCCTGATTGCCGCTGGCATCCACCGTGCTTCTTCGCTTGTGATCACGTTTTCCAATACGCATGCCGCATTGACGATTTTGCACTATGCGAAGGAACTGGCGCCTTCTTTGCCGGTTATTGTCCGTAGTTCTGATGATACGGATTTTGAACGCCTTAAGGAAGGTGGGGCCGACGAGATTGTACCGGAGGTCATTGAGAGCAGCCTAGTACTCTCTTCCCATGCTTATCTTGCCGCAGGCGTGCCGGTACGCCGAGTCATGCGCAGGATGCAGGAAGCGCGGATGGAACGGTATACATCATTGCGGGAATACTTTCACGGAGAATCAGACGTCAATCTGGTTGATGAAGAAACTTACCGGCGTTTGCATTCTGTGCGTATACCGCCGCAATCGCATGCGGTGGGACAAACCCTTCGTGATCTGGGATTGCCTTCTTCCAATGTTGAAGTCACCATAGTGCGCCGTGGCAAAGAGAAACTGGATGCACATGCCGGCCTACAGGTTCAGGCAGAAGATGTTCTTGTTCTTCGCGGTACATCGGAAGGCATTACGATAATGGAAGAACGTTTGCTCAAATAAGTGGCTTTGAATGCGGCAAGCGGATATTAGGGTCAGCCCTCATTAATTTGTCTGCTGCAAAGCTGCTTAATCCCGTCTGCCTGCGTTGCCGGTTCAAAACGGAACTCGCCGTATGTTCAATACGCCA
>WRHV01000011.1 GCA_009783065.1 Betaproteobacteria bacterium
GCCCAGCTTCGCGATGATGTCGATGCTTTCTTTACGCACGTACTTGTCATGGCGGAAGACCAGAAACTCCGAAATAACCGAATTGCACTTCTGACTGAACTACATATCATGATGAACCAGGTTGCTGATATATCCAAACTGGCCGCTTGATCAGGAGAACTCAAATCATGAAACTTATTATTCTGGATCGAGATGGTGTCATTAACAAGGATTCGGATTCGTTTATCAAATCCCCGGAAGAATGGGAACCTATTCCAGGATCATTGGAAGCTATAGCACGCTTATATAAGGCGGGATACCGGATCGTTATCGCAACCAATCAATCCGGCCTGGGGCGCGGCTTTTTTGACATCATTGCTTTGAATGCCATTCACCAGAAAATGCATGCTGCTGTCAGAACTGCAGGTGGCGTGATTGACTCTATTTTCTTTTGTCCTCATACAATCAGTGATAACTGCGACTGCCGCAAACCGCGCCAAGGTATGTTCAGTGCCATTGCAAAGCGTTATGATATTGCGCTTGAGGGTATACCTTCCGTAGGCGATTCCTTGCGAGATTTGCAAGCTGGATTTCTTGCAGGATGCCAACCTCTTCTAGTCATGAGCGGAAAAGGGCAACTTACTAATGAGAATGGTGGTTTGCCGCCTGAAACCATTATATTTGACGATCTTGCCGCCGTTGCCAATTACTTGCTGAACTCAGAGATGAAAAATAATCCCGAAAAAAACGCAAAAATATAAACGCGTAACTTACACCGTATATAATAGTAAAATC
Organism: Betaproteobacteria bacterium; assembly: GCA_009783065.1. Next base: position 775 of record WRHV01000011.1, read on the forward strand.
CCACTGTCTGGGAATGTTAATTTTGTCAGAAACATGCCTTTTTTACGTTCATTCCTGTTTTTATCCGTACTTTATATTTTCACACCTGTTTGGGCCATCATTTGCCTCCTGGCTTTTTTCCTGCCTTATAAAATGCGATTCTATCTGGCAACATGCTGGAACAGAACCGTAGTCTGGTTGGCAAAATATATTTGCGGTATTCGCTACCAAATAATCGGCTATGAAAACCTGCCTAACGAACCTGTCATTCTATTGAGCAAACATCAATCTGCATGGGAAACCATCTTTCTTCTGTATGCCATGCCAAGACCGCTTGTTTTTGTTATAAAGAGAGAATTGCTTCGTATCCCTTTTTTCGGATGGACTCTGGCACTTCTGCGTATGATCCCTATTGACCGCTCACACGGTGCCAGAGCTTTCCGCAAAGTTATCGAACAAGGAAGAAAACGTCTTGCAGATGGGTTGTGGATAATCATTTTTCCAGAAGGTACTCGCACGGCTGTTGCGGAAAAAATCAAGTACAAAAACAGCGGTACACGATTGGCGATAGAAACGCAGACAAAGGTCATTCCTATCGCACTCAATTCGGGAGAGTGCTGGCCACAGCATTCCATGATAAAAAAACCAGGCCTTATAACTGTTTCGATTGGTACTCCTATCTCGCCTGAAGGAAAATCGCCAGATGATATGATGGCTGAAGTAGAAACTTGGATTGAATCAGAAATGCATCGAATTTCGCCGCATGCTTACCAAAACATCAAGCAAACATAAGAAAAAACCGGATTCCCTGCCGCTGCAATTGGATCTTTTTTCATCTGATGCAATGCAAACCCTGCTTATGCAGCCAGAAGTCCCGGAAATAACATCCCCGCCCGAATTAGAACCAGAAAGCCCATCATCACTCCCGACAAAACGTCTTATTGATTTCAATGGCACAAAAATCGAATACGAATTCCACCGCTCAAAAAGACGAACGATCGGATTTCTGGTCAACGAAAACGGATTACGTGTTACAGCACCCAAACGGGCCACACTGAAATCGGTTGAAGACGCTATCAGAGAAAAAGAACGCTGGATTACAAGCAAACTTCGCTATTTTTTCCATCAGTATAAGAAACAACCCGCCATGCCATTGCAACTAAAAGATGGCATTTTACTCCCTTACCTTGGACAAAATTTCATATTGCGTTTGCGTAATGGCGAAGCTGACGCTGTCATAATGGATAGCGCGACTACAGAATTAATCGTGATATCCCGTCATACAAACCATCAATCTGTTATTGAAAAAAACTTAAGAATATGGTTTCAGGAAAATGCCAAACAAATTTTTTCTGAACGTCTGTCAATCTATGCTGCCAAGCTTGATATCCGTTATCGCTCCTTCTCTCTTTCCTCAGCCAAGCGTCGTTGGGGTTCATGTTCTATCTCAGGCAACATCCGCCTAAACTGGCGTCTTGTTCACTTCCCTATTGCCCTGATTGACTATGTCATTGCTCATGAATTGGCTCATCTGATTGAAATGAATCACAGCAAACGGTTTTGGAACATTGTTTCAATGGTATACCCAAATTACAGAACGGCACGCCAGCAACTCAATCAGCAAAATTCGCAAATATTATCTTTATTCTAAAATTTCGACGAACAAGCCACTTTGACAGCCGTAAAAACCGTGCTTTAAGCGAGATGCCGATCACTCCGTCTTCTTTTCCATATCCTTGCTCTCGGCCCTGCTACTGTCAGGCCTTTCGATCTCCTGACTTTCAGCTGACATTTTTGCGGCAGCTACTGCGCCACACATTAATTTCAGCAAATCATCCGGATCAGCATGGCGAGCAAGAATCTTGTAAAGAATGGCAATAAGACGCCCTTTCTTTTCATGTGAAAGTATTAATTTTTCAGCCTCAAGCCATTCTTCCAGAATTCTCGCCGCTAAGGCCAATTTGGACTCATCCAGATTGACTGTTTGCTCATTTTGTATTGGAGCATCTCCAATAAGATATTTCTCCAGGTCTTGCCTGGCCGACAGAACGCCCTGTTTTATTCTTTTATCAGACAATAAATAGCGATCAGGCACTTCAAAAACTTTTCTGACGCCACCTATTCCATACTGTTCTTCATAGGGCCATCCCTCCTTTGCAGCCCGTGCCAGGATACTAGACTTTGTTGTTGGTAATCCAGATAGACGCCTTTGAGCAATTTCTGCAGCTGTATATAATTTTTTCATCAGAGTATTTAATAAAAACTGTATTAAAAAACAAAACAATCCAGACAAATACCATCCAGATTCACTTTCTTACCTTTTATTCTGACAAAGCAATATCTGCCTTCAACAAAATTTCCGCGCAAGACATATGAAACACTTTATATAGTTTTTATTCAGAAGTAATAAAAAAAACTATTTTAAAAATTAAAATATCCCGAAAAAAATTAATTACTCTAATATCGCAGCCTTCATAATTGAAAGGGACAAAAAGATATTATTCTTTAATTTGTTATGATACCTATTTTTATGTGCTTGTTATAACAAGTTTTTCATTTTTGTAACTCTTCATTCAGATGTTATCAATCTCAAGAAATGACTAATAGATTTATTTATTCATTACAAATCATCCTCTTGCCTCTTATTCAAGCCACAACTTATTTCCCTGATATTTTGATCGTATCTCATAAAGATCCATATCAAGACTAACCATTTCTTTACAAACCAGATTTTCGCATCGTTTTTTCATTTCATCAAAATTTCCCTAAGTACAGCATAATAAATTGCACGGAAGACAACTGAAAAGGTATACTCTGCCTATTACAAATAAAATAGGTTACCCGATAAGGTGCTTTACCCATGAACCTTGTTACTGTCCCTGAGAAATCGTTTTGTTGCACATGCGTTCTTTTCTCTGGTCTGTCCTCCTAATATTTAAATTTTTATCATAACGAGCATAATTCCACTACATAGTGCGCCAGACCGACAGATAATGAAACACTATAGCTCTTTCCCCCTGAGAAATGTGCTTGCAATGCAATTTATAATAATTGCCCTTGCCCCTATTCTATTAGCAGCCCTGTTTCTGTTTTTGCTAATGATTCCCCAAATTAAAGAAAGAGATGTTTCTATTGCTCAAATCCCGTTTCAAATTGAAAACAAGCTAAATGAACAAGCTGAATTGCTGCTTGATCTAAGTGTAAAATTAAAAGACAAACTGAGCACACCGCCTTTTACACAATCAATGCCCAACAGTGTAATGGGAAATGAAAATATCTTTAATACGATCTACCTACTGAATAAAAATGAGCAGATTACATTAATATTTCAACAACACAACAACCTTATTAAAAGTAAAAATTCAAAAGCGATAAGCATTCCCGCCTCTCACATTTTTTCCCTAGATAAAAACACCACCCAGGCATACTGGACTGATACTTTTCTTTCACCAGTAACAAACGATCATTCATGCGCTTATGTCATCCCATTTGGAGACCAGCTCCTCATTGGTGAAATAAGCTCGGCTCAGCTATCCGAAATACTGAAAAAACAAGATTTCCCATCCTTGACCATTTTGCTGGACAAAAAAAATCGCATTGTAGCCTCAAATATTGAGACTACAAGCAATGAAACACTTGCAAGCTTACTGAAAAATTCATTCTCTGCTGTTCCGATTCATGTAGAGAAACCCGGTTTATACAAACTGGAGGATTTCAATATATATGGAACCCAAACCATCATACGCAACATACCCTGGTCTTTATATATTGCCCTACCAAGTCATTCCTTTATAGAAAACGTCCGGACGTATGCATCTTTCTTTTTTTTCTGCATAGCGACGAGTTTTATTCTGGCGCTATTGTCTTCCTTTTATTTTTCCCGTCCATTGATCCGGCGAATCCTTGCCTATACCAAAAATATCAGAGAAATCGCAGGAGGTTCTTATCCAACTATCCCCGTCAATGACCGTGTTCTCGAAATTGCCCATTTCGCCCAAAATCTCCAGGAAATGAGCATAACGATTCAGGAAAAGGAAAATGGCTCTCACAAAGTCATGTCACATTACCTGGATACTATCAAAATGATCGAGAGTGTCATTGTTGTACTTGACCCCAATCTGGTTATCACACATGTAAACGAGCCCTCCAGGAATCTCTTTGGACTTGAACCGAAAAATTGCATCGGACGTTCCTTTTTCGAATTTGTACAACCCGAAAACATCAACCAGATGAAAGAACGCCATGCAAGATGGATTGAACAAAAATTGCAATCCATCGTGGTTGAAGACAAATTTATCGATAGTAATAAAAAACTTCATACCGTCCTATGGAATGTCACCTTAAACTGGGATGAAGATGGTCACTTCACAGGTTACACAGGCACTGGACACGAATTTTCCGCCTGGGAAACCATGCAGGAAAAATTACAGCTTGCAGCACTGGTTTATCAGAAAAGCGCTGAAGCTATGGTTGTCATTAATGAAAATAACCTGATTATTTCTGTCAATCCTGCTTTTGAGGAAATCACGGGATATACCTCAAATGAAGTTTTGTTTCAGAATCCGTCCATATTAGGCTCTGCTTTACATAACAAACTTTTCTATGAAAGCATTTGGAACACACTGGATACATCGAATAGCTGGCAGGGTGAAGTCTGGAACATGCGTAAAAACGGAGAACTGTATGCCATTCGTCTAACTATTAATACAATCAGAACATCCGGTAAAAAAATATACCGCCGGATCGCTCTTTTTTCAGATATTACTGAGCAGAAGTTAACCGAAAAAATAATTTGGCAGCAGAATTATTTTGACAGCCTGACCGGCCTGCCTAACCGCAATTTCTTAAATCGGGAATTATCCCAAATTAAAAGGATCAATATCCCGACTGCATTGATGTTTTTAGACCTTGATAGATTTAAACATATCAATGAAACACATGGATATATAACAGGTGACCTGCTTTTGCAGGAAACGGCACATCGTCTGCAAAATTGCACTCGAAAAACAGATACGATCATTCGTCTTGGTAGCGACAAATTTGTCATACTTTTGCGAGAACTACCCACTCTAGACGAGGTTAAACATATCGGGAAAGCTATTCTTTCCGAATTGTCTGAATTTTTTTTCATAAACAATGCCGTTATCCATCTTTCTGCAAATATCGGTGTTGCCTTTTATCCCGATGATGCAACGGATGTTGATGATCTTTTAAAAAACGCAGAACAAGCCATGCGCACTGCGAAACGGGAAGGCAAAAATGCACTCCTGTACTTTACTCATTCCATGCAGGAAACGGCACAGGCCCGGATACAATTAATCAATGATTTGAGACAGGCGCTGACAAACCAGCAATTCGAAATCATGTATCAACCTATTGTTGAAATTGAATCCGGTCTGATCCGCAAAGCGGAAGCCCTCATTCGCTGGCAGCATCCTGTTAAAGGCATGATCAATCCTGCTGAATTCATTTCAATAGTAGAAGACACCGGCATGATCGCGTCCTTCGGTAATTGGATTTTTCAGGAAGTAGCTAGTCAAGCACGTATATGGAGAAACCAGTTTCATCCTGATTTCCAAATCAGCATTAATATTTCTCCATCCCAGTTCCGTAGCGAAGGTATTGACTTTATTAACTGGATTTCACATCTTCAGGAATTGCAACTTCCCGGAAATGGACTGGTTATTGAGATAACAGAAGGACTGTTGTTAGAACAAGGGGACCATTTCAAACAACAGCTTGCCGCATTTAAAAATGCCGGTATGGAAATCGCCTTGGATGACTTCGGCGTTGGATATTCCTCACCATCTCATCTTCAGAATTTCAATTTTGATTACATCAAGATAGCCCCGTCTTTCATTAAAAACCTTTCTCAAAGTGATGATAGTCAGGCTTTGTGTGAAGCCATTATTGTCATGGCGCACAAGCTGAAACTAAGCGTCATCGCCGAAGGCATCGAAACTATTCGCCAAAGGGAAATCTTAGTCGAAACCGCATGCGATTTCGGTCAAGGCTATCTTTATTCAACGCCACTTCCAGCTACCGAACTCGAGCAGATACTGGAAAACAACTATTCCTTATTCAGTCTGAGCGCTCAGGCTAATATTGCATAATTTATTGTCTTTTTTTCATCTCTTCAAAAAAAACGATGTTGATTATTATCATCATGCGTTTTTCCGCAACATGGAAAATGGATCTCTAGCGTTAATTGTTGCATGGAGAATCAGATGAAAAAAGAACAGAAAACCAGAAAATGGAAAAACCAATCCTTGCAGGAAAAACCAGAACAGTACGATCCTAATAACTTGCTGAGTGCAGTAATCAAACAACTGAACTTGAAAAATGATGCAGCATTATCCCGCGCTTTGGATGTATCTCCGCCTGTAATCAGCAAAATTCGGCATAAACGCCTTCCAATAGGTGCATCTATGCTCATTCGCATGCACGAAATCAGTGATCTCAGTATTGGTGAACTGAGGGAATTAATGGGCGACCAACGCCACAAATACAGGATCGGATACAAACAACAAAAACCAAATTTTGGAACGCGATCTGATTATCCTGTTGCATACTGATATTCATTTTCCAAATTTTCTCCTTAGAATGGAATCGTCCTGAAGATTTTTTGGAATGGTGAATTTCAACTTATCGAATGAATCCTTAACTCTCGGCTTAAACGCGTTTAAAATACATACCATACCGTATATATTTATACACACCATATAAAAATCTTCCGTCAGATTTCCGATACGGAACCCGAGCAGAAACGGACAGTGAGATGAGTGAAAATCAAGCACAACAAAGTACCATGATTCGCAAAAAAATCCTTGAAGATATTGGCATTAATGTACCGGAAGATGCAAGCCGTTTTTACACCTTAAATTCCAGCATGATTTTTCTTGTGCCGTTTGCTGAAGAATATGGATGCAGCATTGTTTTTAAAGAGGAGGAAATTGAAATAGAACTGACTGAAAAGCAAATTGAATCTCTCAAGACATCTAACTGTTTTGGCACAACAGGCTGGACCATCATCTGAAATTAGCTTCACATTTCAATTCATATTCTTTGCCTCCACTGCAAACGATCACAACATAAATCGAAGAGACATCAAAAGACGGGAATAATCCGTGTATACTGATTAGAGCAGTCAGTACGTAATCTCGTAGATAATCAACTTTAACCCATAACACAAATCCTGCGGACTAATCTGGAAACAGAGGTCTTTTTGTAAAATAGCTTTATGCACGACGGCGTCATTAATTTTATCCAGGCTCTGGCAGTCATCATGTTGATTGCAGGCATCGTGACTGTTTTGTTTCATCGCCTGAAACAACCGGTTGTTCTTGGATACATCGTTGCAGGTATCCTGATCGGTCCTCACACGCTTCCATTTGAACTGATCAAGGATGAACACACCATTAAAATTCTGGCCGAATTGGGCGTTATCTTTCTGATGTTTTCTCTCGGTCTCGAGTTTTCGCTCAAAAAACTGGTTAAAGTCGGCGCAACCGCATTTATTGCTGCGTCATTGGAAATTGCGTTAATGATTTGGCTGGGCTACCAGATAGGCCTTTGGCTTGGCTGGAACAACAACTTGGATGCCCTGTTCCTTGGCGCAATACTGGCTATTTCGTCAACAACCATCATTATCAAGGCCTTGAATGACTTGAAAATGAAAAACGAGCGATTTGCCCAGCTTATTTTCGGCATCTTGATTGTTGAAGACATCTTAGGCATTGGCCTGATTGCCCTGTTATCCGGTATCGCCATTTCCGGTACGGTCAGCAGCGGCGATGTATTTGCAACGGTCGGCAAATTGACGCTCTTTATGGTCGTCGTCCTCGTTTTAGGCATCCTTCTCGTTCCTCGTATCCTGGCTTACGTTGCCCGGTCTAACAGTGATGAAATACTGCTGATCACTGTATTGGGACTCTGCTTCGGCTTTTGCTTACTCGTCATCAAATTGGAATACAGTATGGTTTTAGGCGCCTTCCTGATTGGCGCTATCATGGCAGAATCCAAAGAACTATCGAAAATAGAACGTTTAATCGAACCCATGCGGGATATGTTCAGCGCCATATTTTTTGTCGCTATCGGCCTTTTGCTCGATCCGCGCATCATGCTGGAATATGCTTTCCCGATCATCATTATTTCCATTGTTGTCATTGCCGGAAAAGTATTTAGCTGCGTATTGGGTTCCATGATCGCAGGGAACGATGGCCGCACATCGCTCAAAGTTGGAATGGGGCTGGCGCAAATTGGGGAATTTTCCTTCATCATTGCCGCTTTAGGCATGTCCTATAAAGTGGTCAGTGACTTCTTATATCCCATTGCTGTCGCTGTGTCAGCCATTACGACGCTGACGACCCCCTACCTGATCCGTGCCGCCGATCCGCTTGCCCGTATACTGGGCAAACTGACGCCTGCTCCTCTTGCACGTATGGTTGAGCTGTATCAGGAATGGCTCCATCTTCTTCAACCGCAAGGCAGCAACGCGGTTCTTGCGGGGATGATACGCCGGATCATCATTCAGATCAGCATCAACATGGCGATTGTTATCGCTATCTTCCTTTGCAGCCCTTATTTGGCAAACTTGATGGGGCCATGGCTTGAAGACTGGATCGAGAATGTTGATTACCAGAAATCTATCATATGGGGCACAACCGTATTATTGTCTCTCCCTTTCCTGATAGCAGCCTTCCGCAAGTTCAAGGCATTGTCAATGCTTCTGGCAGAAATGAGTGTTAAGGAAAGTGTAGCGGGCCGTTATACACAACGGGTAAGACGAATTATTAGTGAAATTATCCCTCTGCTTTTTATTACAGCAACGATGTTCATGCTGGCAATGCTCAGCGCCAACATCCTTCCAAAAGGCCAAGCCTTGCTGCTGGTGATTGCTGCCATCATTGTTATTATGATTGTACTGAGACGATGGTTTGTCCGCATTCATTCCCGATTGCAGATCGCACTTTATGAAACGATGGAAAGCAATAAGGATGAGAAACATCATTAAACACGTCATTATTCCTCTACAGGAATTGACGTATCACTCTCCGCAGGACTAGACTATTTTCTGCTTCAGGTTGCTCTAAAAGACTTCCTTAACCATTTTCAGACTTTATATTCCACAGGCTTGCCATGTCACAGGATATTCTCAAACTGTCTGTTGCCCGCGCAGCAATTGCTTATGTACCGAAAGGAAAAATCATTGGCGTCGGGACGGGATCAACTGCCAACTTTTTTATTGATGAACTAGGAAAAATCAGAAATGAGATAGCTGGAGCAGTTGCGTCTTCCGAAGCAACAGAAGCGCGGTTACGTTCGCACAATATCCAGGTATTCGACCTGAACGAAGTTTCATCAATCCCTTTATATGTTGATGGCGCAGATGAAATCACCTATCAGGGCGCAATGATTAAAGGGGGGGGAGGCGCACTGACCCGCGAAAAAATCATCGCATCTGCTGCGGACAGATTCATTTGTATTGCGGATGAATCCAAATTGGTAGAGGTTCTTGGAACGTACCCTCTTCCAGTTGAGGTTATTCCCATGGCACATGCCCTCATAGCAAGAAAACTGGCTTCTTTTGGAGGAAAACCGGAATTACGAATCAAAGAAGGCCAGCCTTACCGGACGGATAACGGCAATTTTATTCTTGATATCCGGCAACTACGAATTGCCGATCCGGTTGCTTTGGAAAACGAAATTAATAATATGCCAGGCGTTGTTTCTGTTGGACTCTTTGCTAAGCGAGGGGCAAATATCTGCCTGCTTGGTACCTCTGCCGGTGTCAAAACGCTGGAATTTTAAGCATTTTTACACAAACTGGGCAGGACTATTCATGACGAAATGTTGTTTATATATGAATACATTAAATAAAAAAAATGAATTTTCTTGACGTAAAGAAAAACTCTTTCATATACTTATAAATTATCTTGACCTTATACAGGGTAAACAAAAAATATGGCATATCAACACTGCTTAAAAGTTTTCGCATACATTTTAGCTATAACTATCTCATTAGCAGTGCCTGACATATCCATGGCAGGAGATCTCTCTCTGCCCAGATATAGTAAAGATGCCCAACTTGCTGCGTTCCATTCATCTCTTAATACGAACATTTCCCGAACGGATGTCCTTGAAAACGATCCTGTTACGGAAGTGTTGTCCATGTATGAAATTGATGTTTGGGACCGAATTCGCCGAGGATTTGCCATTCCTAATTTGGAAAATTCTCTGGTCAACAATCATGAAAATTACTACCTAAAAAATCCTGCCTATTTTGACCGGACAGCCATTCGTGCATCCCGATACCTGTTCTACATCGTGCAGGAATTGGAAAAACGCGGCATGCCAACTGAACTGGCGCTTCTACCTTTTATTGAATCCGCATTTAATCCCCACGCCCGTTCTTCAGCAAAAGCAGAAGGGATGTGGCAATTTATCCCTAGTACAGGGCTTCATTATGACTTGGCGCAATCTGTTTTCCGTGATGACCGTCGTTGCATTTTATCCTCCACAGAAGCCGCTCTAAATTATCTGCAAAATCTATATAACATGTTTGGCGACTGGCACTTGGCATTAGCGGCCTATAACTGGGGTGAAGGATCCGTAAGCCGTGCAGTCAAGAAAAATCAGGCTGCCCGTCTCTCCACGAACTTTAACAATTTATCTGTCCGCATGCCGGCAGAAACACGCAACTACGTTCCCAAACTCCAAGCGGTAAAAAACCTGATTGCCCACCCCGACAAATATGATATTCGGCTGCCGCAAATTGAAAATCAGCCTTATTTCGTCCAGATCGGCAAAACGCGGGACATTGATGTGAAAGTAGCAGCCAAGTTGGCCGAACTATCTATTGATGATTTCCGCGCGCTTAACCCGCAATTTGGTCAATATGTCATTACAGGCGGATCAGACGTCAATCTTTTGCTGCCCAAAGAAAACGCCGAGAAATTCAAGGAAAACCTAGCAAATTGGAAGCAACCCCTTTCCTCATGGACAGCTTATCGAGTCACTGAGACCCGGGAAACAGTTGAATCAATCGCAGAGAAATACAATACAACACCGGATGTCATTCGTCATGCAAACCATATACCATCCCGGATGGTGTTAAAGTTCGGCTCGACAGTCCTGGTTCCGAAATTGGCATCATCCAGCAGTAAGAGCGAAAATGACATTTCACCGGAAGTTGCCGCCAAAGGAAAAATCGCGCTGGAACGCATGGGGGCTCCAACACGTATAGTTAAAGTTAAAGTCAGAAAACAAGATAACCTGGCTTCCATCGCTCAACGTTATAAAACCGATGTAGCCGATATCAAATCATGGAACAAGCTTACCAGCAACAGTGTCGCAGTCGGTACGATCCTGCAAGTACATGTGCCGGCAAAAGCTTCATCACCATCGAAACGTGCTGGAACGACTAAGGTATACTCCGCCAATCGTCGAGTCGCATCAAAAAAACAAAAACCGGTTAAGGCTATAGCGCAAAAATCCAGCCAAAAGAAAACCGTTATCGCCCAGGAACCCAAACGTAACCAATCCAAGCAAAAGGATGTATAGCAATTCCGGTTTGTCTATAAAAAAACAACAATTGCGGCATAAAAAGTTGCTGCAATTATGACGACAGCCTACAATTTCACGGTAAATTTCATCCTGGATCAATTAACTGACTGGTGATGAATCATTTTTGATAGTCAATATTCTGCCTTTTCGATTTTATTATGGCAGGACATATGATCGTTTTTGGAGTCATGCATGGGATTCTTGCAGGGGAAAAAAATTTTGATTACCGGTTTACTTTCAAACCGTTCCATTGCACACGGCATTGCCGAGGCCTGCCATCGTGAAGGCGCTGAACTGGCTTTTACTTATGTTGGAGACCGTTTTAAAGACCGTATTACTGAATTTGCCGGCGCCTTCGGGAGCAATATGGTTTATGAATGCGATGTCACGAGCGACGAACAGATTGAAAATCTGTTTGCCGAGATCGGCAAATCATGGGGAAAACTGGACGGCCTCGTACATGCAATCGCATTCGCGCCTCGTGAAGCCATTGCCGGTGATTTTTTTGACGGCTTTTCACGGGAAGCTTTCAAAGTAGCACACGATGTTTCAGCCTATAGTTTTCCGGCAATGGTCAAAGCAGCCAAACATCTTTTTCAACCGGGCTCTTCGGCACTGACTCTGACATATCTTGGAGCAAACCGCGCCATCCCTTACTACAACACGATGGGGCTGGCAAAAGCGTCTCTTGAAGCCAGTGTGCGTTATATGGCGGAATCTCTTGGCAAGCACGGCGTGCGTATTAACGGCATTTCCGCAGGGCCGATCCGGACAATTGCATCCAGCGGCATCAAGGATTTTAATATTCTTCTGAATTTTGTCGAAGGCCACGCGCCGCTTCGCCGCAATGTCACGATTGAAGAAGTCGGCAATGTTTCTGCATTTATGCTTTCCGACCTTGCCTCAGGTATAACCGGAGAAGTCACTTTTGTTGATGGCGGTTTTAACTTCGTCATGGGATTAAATCCTGACGTTGATGAACCGCCGGCGCGCAATTGATTTAATACGCCGGAATATTCCGATAATTTGAAACAATCCAGTTTATCGGAATATATCCTTTCATTTCCTTAATAGATTATAATGTTTGATTGCGCCACATTCCGTATGTGGCGCAAATGGATTACAGCATTGCAAGCCCCGTACAGATCATTTGGAATATTCCCATAAGGTCTTATTGCCCCGTATGCCTTTAAGCGCTATACCGACAAAAAGCTTTTGTGTCGAAGTCTTCGTCTTATGTCATTTCGCTGCCTGATGTGCTGTTTTGTATTTTCCGCTTCATAAAGAAGCCTTAACTCACATGAAGGTAAAAAATGTCATTTGAAACACTGGGATTACATCCCTCTATTCTGAAAGCGCTGGTTAAAACCAGCTATAACACTCCCACGCCTGTGCAGCAACAGGCAATACCCGCTGTTTTGCAGGGTAAAGATTTGCTTGTTTCCTCTCAAACGGGATCGGGGAAAACGGCCGCATTTATGTTGCCCATTCTTCATCGTTTTGCTCTGCTGCCTGACTCTGAAAAAGAGACAAAAAACCAAAAACAGGGAAAACAGGCTGCACATGCGCGTAACGGCTCATCCCGTTTTAAACCGGCTGAACCCAAAGCGTTGATTTTGACGCCTACACGCGAGCTCGCCCTGCAAATAACCGCTGCTGCCGCACAATATACCGAGTATTTGCACCGGATTCGCACGGTTGCCATACTCGGCGGCATGCCTTACCCCAAACAAATGCAACTGCTATCCCGCAACCCGGATATTCTGGTCGCAACGCCAGGAAGGCTTATTGATCATTTGCGTTCAGGAAAAATCAAACTATCCCATCTGCAAGTACTTGTTCTGGATGAGGCTGACCGCATGCTGGATATGGGATTTATTGAAGATATTGAAACCATCGTCGATATGACGCCCGAAAATCGCCAGACGCTCCTGTTTTCTGCGACACTGGATGGCATCGTCAAGGAAATGGCCGAGTATATGACACGCTCTCCTGAAGTCATTCAGATCTCCAGTGTAGCGGCCAAACATGAGAACATTATGCAGTCTTTGCATTTTGTCGATAATCCGTCACATAAAAACCGCGTCCTGGATCATCTGTTACGGGATAAAGCGCTTAATCAGGCTCTTGTTTTTACGGCAACCAAACGCGACGCAAGCCATATTGCCGACCGTTTGAATACGGCCGGATTTTCAGCGGCTACACTGCACGGCGACATGCATCAAGCCGCACGCAACCGCACTTTGGATAGTCTGCGGCAAGGCCGGATTAAGATATTGGTGGCAACAGATGTCGCTGCCCGAGGTATTGATATACCTTCCATTACGCATGTATTCAATTATGATCTGCCTCGATGCCCGGAAGATTATGTTCACAGAATCGGCAGAACCGGTCGCGCCGGAAGGAATGGCATTGCTGTTTCTCTCGCCAGTCACACTGAAAGCCGAAATGTTAAACGGATTGAACGGCTCATCAAGCAACCTATTCCGATTAATATAATTGAAGGGTTCGAGCCTAAAGGCGCCATACCCAAAACACCGAAAAAACGGAAATTTAAAAAAGCCGCCTCTCCTAAAAAGCAACCCTTTGCATCTGGCCAACGCCATTTTTTGTCTGCAAGGTGAAGAAAAGCAGAATAAAAGAAAAACAAGTATAAATGCGGTAGCCTTAAGTATTTTCCAATTACAAAAGGCATTTCCTTACAGCTTTGTTCGAAAATAGATTAAAACTGCGTGGGATTATTTTCCACGCATTTCTTCCAGACGCCGGCTTTGCCACTCGCGTTCCCGTGCGTCGATAATAGAATGATCATAGAAAGTCACATCAGGCGCATTTCTTGCCAGGGAAAGCTGTTCCAAGGCTGCGGAAAGCCCACCAGACAGGCTGTAAGATTCTGCCAATTCGATATGCATCAGGGCAATTTTTCCCTGCGCATTATATATCTTGGCCAACATGCCATGTATCATGGGATCACTGCGGTATATCTGTGCCTGTTTTTTCAGATATTCTGCCGCCTTATTGTAATCCTTTGCATGATATAAGGCATTGGCATATTGGTGCGATAAAGCTCTGGACGTCGGAAAACGCGATAATGACGCCAGCGCCTCCTTAGCCGCTTCGGCCGGTTGTTTGGCCGCAATTTTCACATCAATGGATGTACTCGCCAACGCAAGGCTGCCCTGCGACATTTTTTCACCTAATGTTTTCTTGACTTCCTGCAGAAGAGAAGCGGCCTTTAAAGCATCATTCTGTTTTAAAGCAAGCAAAACCTGCCCATAGTACCCTGCCGAAGTTGAAAGACGGCTCCCTATCTTGATCATTTCAGCAAACTCAGCCGCCGCCGTTTCCAAACCTTTCCCGCTCGCATCCTGCAACAGTCGTGCTCGTACCCGAACAAAATAAAAATCCGGGGTGTCTGCATGTTGACGATACGATTCAGCATGCGCGCGGGCTTCAATATCTGCAATACGTTCCGTCGTTAATGGATGAGTCCGTAAATAAACGGATATGCCATCCCCGTAATTGCGGGATGCTTTTTGCATGCGGTCAAAAAACAAAACCATCCCATTTGTATCAAATCCGGCTTCACGCAATATTTGAAACCCAATACGATCAGCTTCTCTTTCTGCATCCCGGCTGAAATTTAATTGTTTTTGTATGGCTAGTCCTTGTCCACCCATAACCAGCGCGCCCGCTGCATCAGCATTTTTCGATGCACCAGCTATCGCAGCCAAAATGAGAGAAGCAATTGGAATCAAAATATCCTGTTTTTGCTGAGCAATCATGCGTGCAATATGGCGTTGTGAAACGTGACCTATTTCGTGCGATAGAACAGAAGCCAGTTCAGATTCGCTTTGCGCTGCAAGCAATAAACCTGTATGCACGCCAATGAAACCACCTGGTAGCGCAAACGCATTGAGCGTCGAATCGCGGATTGCAAAGAAAAAGAAATTATTTCCGGTTTCACTCCTGACTTGCGGCATCGCGTTGACCAGCTTGTTCCCCATATTATTCAAATACTCGGTAATGACCTCATCCGTAATGTAATCCGGATCCATCCGGATACGTTGCATGATCTCGACGCCAATTTTATATTCCATTAAAGGCGTCAGCTCACCCCGCGCAGCATCGCCAAGAGTCGGTAAATTGTTGTATTGAGCATGGGCGAGAGACTGTGTAAGGAATATGAATAGTACAAACCATTTCAATATCTGGAAGAGATGACGTACGTGTCTCTGATTAAAAAACGGATTTTTGCTCATAGTGATATGATATCTTCCCATAACGGATGGTTCACATTCTGTTTCATTTTGCCACCATTTTCCAATCATGCCTTCTTTTTCTTTTGACGATAAAAGTAAAAATCTAACCCATTTCAACGAGGATGGTCATGCCCATATGGTTGATGTCGCCGGCAAGACCGATACCTATCGTACAGCGATTGCTGAGGGAACCATTTTGATGAACCCGGAAACATGGAACCTCATCCAGTCAGGATCAGCCCAAAAAGGAGATGTTCTGGGCATCGCACGAACCGCAGCAATTATGGGCGCCAAGCGGACAAGCGAACTTATTCCGTTATGCCATTTACTTCCTTTAACACACATTGCCATTGATTTCGAACTTCACGATAACAGGTCAGGCATTACCTGTTATGCCCTTGTGGAAACCATTGGCAAAACTGGTGTGGAAATGGAAGCGCTGACAGCCGTTCAAATTGCGCTTCTGACCATTTATGACATGTTAAAGGCAGTCGATAGAGGTATGGTTATTAATAACGTACATCTTGTAGAAAAAAAAGGCGGGCAGTCAGGCGACTGGCTATGCGACCATAAAAAAACATCCATTTAGCATTCTCTCTTTTACCAGAAGAAAATGCCGTTTCAGCAGTAGCAACTAGTGAAGTTGTGGTTCTTTTTCGGCCGATTCCGGCAACTCAGCATGAACCAGTTCAGCATTCATATCGGCAAATAAAGGCGCTCCGCATTCATCACAAAACTCCATCAGAAAACGTTCCTGATGGTTCTTTTCACATTGAATGCCGAATTCCTCAAGTAAAGCCAGAATCTGGGCAAGCGAACTTTGTTTATTTTTCTGTGGAGAAAATATTTCCTCGCTTGGCAATACTTGATTCCACGTTTGCCCCACTTCTTCCGTTCCATATACCGGCCAGACAACGCCATATAAAATCTGCGAATGATCGTGTAAGGTAAAACCAATACGATATTCTGTAATCGATTCCTGCTGTGGCGTTTCTGTAAAGCCGCCAATAATCACCCGCAAATCGGTTACAGCAACATCCAATGCATGTGTCAGATAATTGACAGCCGCATGGATGGACGCAGGCCGGATTTGCTGATCCGCTTTTCTGCAGGCATCAAAGAAAGCATCTGGAAGGGGCAAATCCAGCACACAACCAGGCATCCTATTTGAGAGCAGGGAAAGCGCTTTTTTCTGCCAGTTTTCAAGACATGTTCTGCGGATTTCCGTATGCTCATCCATTCTGGATAACATCTGCCAGCGAAATAGCGGTTGTGATAACGGCACAAGCACTGACATAACCAGATAACGGACGTCAGCCAAAAAAGGCGCTGTTTCCTGACGCTTGAATGAAACGGTTTCAGACTCGCCTAACATGGAATCCGAAAGATTTTTCATGAGCGAAAATACTTCTGTGTGCCAATATGGCAACTGATCAATTGAATAGAGCTCAGGAGCCAACGTAAACCGGGCATTTTCAGCAAATATGCATTCAGAAAGCGCCGCATTCAACCCGGCATGTAACTCCGGAGAGAGTGGCCCGGAAGGGATAACAAAACGGGTCCAGGCCAGGACCGGCGCCACAACCAGTAATACATCGTAATCTATTCCTTCATGCCGTACAACACGCGACTCACTCAGTATCTCTACCGTTTCCAGTAATATGCTGTAAGCATCCGGATCGGCTTTGTAAAGAAACTCAATAGCGGCATCCAGTTTATGCTGTTTTTTCGTTTCAAGCAGTTTCAGGAGCAATATTTCGAGTTTGTTTTCCCAGAAACGCCTTTCAGGGCGACTTGCGGCTCTATTGATCTCCATAGATAGGAAAACCAGACGCTGACTATCTGGAAGAAGCTTCGGAAAATCCTTTTTTTCAGGATGGCACATGGGAAAAACAGGAAAGATCAGTAAACGAAATATTGTAGTAGACTTGCCAGCCCAATAACAAACTGAAGCAGCGACATTCTGGAAAATAAAAAAGTCTTGCGACGAAAACGCAAGACCGATGGTATTGAAATCACTTTGGCATCCCCAAGGGGATTCGAACCCCTGTTCCCACCGTGAAAGGGTGGTGTCCTAACCCCTAGACGATGGGGACCTTATAAACCTATCTTTAAAGGATAGCATAGTTTGAAAAATCTGGCATCCCCAAGGGGATTCGAACCCCTGTTCCCACCGTGAAAGGGTGGTGTCCTAACCCCTAGACGATGGGGACCCTTCTTTTTCAGTTTCAGCCTACTTGCGTAAACTGGTGGAGGTAAGCGGGATCGAACCGCTGACCTCTTGCATGCCATGCAAGCGCTCTCCCAGCTGAGCTATACCCCCAAGCAAGACTATAATTATAGCAAAAATTAAAAATTGTTGTAAATTTTATGATGCATACGGCTGACTTTTCTGAAAAATAGATAGTGTGTTTTTAGCAAACGCACTTCTATTCCACATAAGGCTGCAACCGTGACAATACGGCATCCCGCCCCAAAAGGGTAATAACCGCATCAATCGAAGGTGTCTGCAACTGTCCTGTTAAAATCAGTCTTAACGGCATAGCAAGCTGTGGCATTTTTAGTTTGTGCACGGCAAGAACCTCTTTGGTCAAAGCGGAAATCGCTTCCTTGTTCCACTCAACCGTTTTACAAGCTGTGGCGTAGTCTTTTAATGCCTGTCTGGATTCTGCCGTTAAGTGTTTATCCAACAATGCCGCTTCAGGACGAGGAAGACGATAAAACAGCATTGCCGCATCCGCCAGTTCATTAATGGTATGCGCACGTTCCTTCAGAAGATCAATGACTTCCAGCAGATTGGGGGCATTTTCAAGTTGCGCTCCTAATTTGTCCAGGCAGGGACGTACCAGTCTTGCCAATTCTGCATTATCTGTCTGCCGGATGTAATGATTGTTCAGCCATTTTAGTTTTTCAGGATTGAATTGGGCAGCCGAACGCGACATATGGTCAAAGTTAAACCATTCGCAAAACTGCTCTCTGGAAAAGATTTCATCATCACCGTGACTCCATCCCAACCTGGCAAGATAATTGATCATGGCGTCAGACAAATACCCTTCCTCCGGGTATTCCATTACTGATACCGCTCCATGACGTTTTGACAGCTTTTCACCATCGTCACCCAAAATCATGGGAATATGGGCATACAGCGGCAAAGGTGCATTAAGCGCCTTTAGGATATTGATTTGCCTGGGAGTATTGTTGACATGGTCATCACCCCGGATCACATGAGTAATACGCATATCCCAGTCATCAACCACAACACAAAAGTTATAGGTGGGCGTGCCATCCTGCCGTGCAATGATCAGATCATCCAATTCCTGGTTGGAAATGGCAATCGTGCCTTTTACTTGATCTTCCCAGCTGACGACACCTTCCAATGGATTTTTAAACCGTACGACAGGCTTGCGTCCTTCCGGAATAGACGGCAGCGTCTTTCCCGGTTCAGGTCGCCAGGTACCATCATAACGGGTATGTTCTCCGGCTGCCCGCTGCCGCTCACGCATGGCATCCAGTTCTTCCGGTGAACAATAACAGTAATATGCCGTACCATCCTTAAGCATCTGGGCAATAACCTCACGGTATCGTTCCATATGCTGCATTTGATAAAAAGGTCCTTCATCATAATCAAGACCAAGCCATTTCATACCGTCAAGAATGGCCTGCACGGCCTCAGGTGTAGAACGTTCCACGTCCGTATCTTCGATGCGAAGAATAAACTCACCGCCAAAATGACGGGCATATGCCCAGGAAAATAAAGCTGTACGCGCGCCGCCCAGATGGAGAAAACCAGTAGGACTAGGTGCAAAACGGGTTCGAACTTTCATGCTGAAAATGGAATATAAATTTTAAGGAATCTGTATATTGTACCGCGCCCTATCCGGATAAGGCTCATCCCACTCTATTTCAAATCAGAAATATGCCAGAAAAAAAGCCGCCGCTGCAACTTTCGTTGCGCGGACGGCTTTTTATAAATTCAGCAAATAAATTTGCCGCGGTATTACATGAACATCTTCATGGTTTGCAGCACTGTCTGCCAGATGCCATAAGCCAGCGGAATACCGACGACCAACCAAGCCATAATCAGGGCACCAGCTGACGTCGGTTTGGATGAAGGTAACGCACCGGACTCTTGCGCATGGGCAATTTTTTCTTCCAGCGCATGACGGGCCGCAGCAACCTCTTCAGTCGTCATGTAATACTTGCTGTTAACCGGACGGATCAGGACGGCACAAACGAAACCGACTATCAGGAAAGCCGCCATGATATACAGCGTTACGCTATAGGCTTGCGCGCGCGGCACACCGGCGTTGATCTGCATGTCACGGATAACGTTAATGAGCAACGGACTCAGCAGACCTGCGCAAGACCATGCTGTCAGGAGACGACCGTGGATGGCGCCAACGAACTGGGTGCCGAAAAGATCAGCCAGATAAGCCGGAATCGTTGCAAAGCCGCCGCCATAGAAGGTCAGACAAATACAAACTGCCAACAGGAACAGAATCAGATTCAATGAAGAAGCCAGTGTCGGAATGGTGGCATACAGAAGGGCGCCGACAAGGAAGAATACATAATAGGTGTTTTTGCGCCCCAGGAAATCCGACAGCGATGCCCAGAAGAGACGACCGCCAATGTTAAACAGGGAAAGCAGACCGGTAAAACCGGCGGCAATCACGGCAACCTGACCTTTTTGCACATCCGTCAACTGGTCGAAAGGAACGCCAGGCAGATTAATGAGATTGCCTGCAAATACTTCCTGCAGAAGAGGTGATGCCATGGAAATGACGCCAATACCCGCCGAAACATTCAGGAACAACATACCCCAGCAGAACCAGAATTGCGGCGTTGCCATGGAACGGTTGGTTCCAACGTTGAAATCACTGGCGGCAATCAGGCCACCGTGACCGTCATCGACCATATTGCCCGTGTTCTTGGGCACATAGCCTTTTGGCATGTAACCCGGCGGAGAAACGCGAATGGAAAAGGCGCCTGCCATCATGAAAGCGCAATAAATAATCGCCAGCGTCAGGAATGTCTGCCACAAACCGGTCGTGGTCGGCGTAGCATAAAAGTTCATGAATGCCTGCGCCATAGGTGCGCCAACCATTGCGCCGCCGCCAAAACCGCCGACAGCGAAACCAGTAGACATACCCACACGATCCGGGAACCACTTGATCAGTGTAGAAACTGGCGTAATGTAACCCAGGCCCAAACCGATGCCGCCAATAACAGCGCCAACCCAGGCGAGCCACAACTGGTGAGTATACATGGCAAGAGAAGCCAGCAGGAAGAAACTGACAAACAAGACGCAGGAGGCCATACCGCATTTGCGCGGACCGACATGCTCAAGCCAGTTGCCTAAAATAGCGGTAGTCGTGCCCAGCATGAAGAACAGAATAGCGAAAATAACGCTGCACATCACTACCTTCCAGTCACAACTGGTGGTAAAGAGCTGCGCAAAAATACTCATGTCAGACGGGCAATTCAGAGGCTTACCAAGGCCCTGGCCCAAACCGATGATGCGGGACATCGGCAGCCAGAAAACGGACATACCATAACCCATGCCAACGCAAAGGTGGATCATCAATGCGGATGCAGGTACCATCCATCGATTAAATCCTTCCCCTGCAACAGTATATTCCTTATTTAGGAATTTTAACGAAGCCATACTATTACTCTCCTAAGGTCGAAAAACGAAAACAATACTGCATATGTGAGTGCAATTCACATATTTTTAACATGCGCAAAAACGCATGCCAGAAAAAAAATCCTTTTTAACGCTGGTCATAATAACACTGCTATTTTTTATCGGCTATAGGCAATTTTTTGCATAATTGTTTCATATGTCAGTTAAAATATCGTATGTATAAAGTTTCAATTGAACCTCACTGGCGTATCGCCTTCGGCAAAAAACCACCAATAGATACGGCTTTACTGTTGCGTTTGTTAACAGTCATTCACACCGAGGGCGCGATCTTGCAGGCTGCAAAAATTCTTGGACTGTCATATAGACATGCCTGGGGACTGTTGCGCGAAGCAGAAAATATTTTTGGCGCCCCCTTGCTTCAAAAGCACAGGGGACGCGGCACGACGCTAACCCGGCTTGGCACAACCCTGTTATGGGCCGACAGGCGGATTAATGCCCGTCTTTCCCCCACGCTGGAGAGCCTCTCATCCGAACTGGAACGAGAACTCAGCCGAAGCATTTCCGATTCTACCAGTCCGGTCCGCCTTTATGCCAGTTACGGATTTGCCGTCGCTGCCTTGATGAAGCGTATTAATGAAATAGAGCTGCCGGTCGAGTTACGCTATTTAAATAGCATGGAATCCATTGCTGCTTTTTCACAAAAAGAATGCGAACTGGCTGGTTTTCATGTACCGATTGGCGCGTTTGAAACGGAAACCGTCCAGCTGTTTATGCAATATCTCTGTCCTAAAAGGCATCAATTGATTCATCTGGCACATTTGAAACAAGGATTGCTCGTTGCGCCGAACAATCCTAAAAAAATCAGAGAACTAGAGGACATCACGCGATCAGGCGTTCGCTTCGTCAACCGTCAGACGGGTTCCGGTACGCGCCGCACGCTGGAACTGCTCCTGGAAAAAAACAATATTCCCCATCACGCCATCAATGGTTTTGAAATCGCCGAATTCACCCACGCTGCCGTTGCCGCCTATATCGCCAGCAACATGGCCGATGTCGGTTTTGGCGTTGAAACCGCCGCGCGTCATTTTGGCTTGGATTTTGTTCCTCTAATGCAGGAACGCTACTTTTTTGCCGTTTGCAAACATGAGTGGCAAAACGCGCCGATAAATGACGTATTGAACATCATGCGAAGTGAGGATTTTAAGCAGCATGTTAATGAGTTGGGAGGCTACGATGCAAAAGATGCTGGACAGGTGCTGAGTTTGAAAGAAGCGTTTGGCGCTTCTGTTTCTGCATAGACTCCGGATTTTCCACGATGGCCAGTCCAAACCGGCTATTCCTATTTCCGGTGCTTTGCAAGATCTTCACGGCAAAACGATC
This sequence comes from Betaproteobacteria bacterium, assembly GCA_009783065.1. The sequence continues at coordinate 23,605 of WRHV01000011.1, forward strand.
GTTTGTGTTGGCACCGATTATCCCTGATAGTACTTATTAATGAATGCCGCAGTAACGTGTCCCTTTCTCCCTCATTTAGATAAATGCAAGGTTTGACGCCATTGCCAAAGGCATCGCAAAACCTTATGTTTTAGATTTTATTACACTGTTACAATATTCCATTCATCGTTTTTTTAAATTGCCATGTCACGAAAACTGTTTGTTACTACTGCACTCCCCTATGCTAATGCTCCGTTTCATATCGGGCACATTATGGAATATATTCAGGCTGATATTTGGGTCCGTTTCCAACGCATGCAGAAAGATAATGGCAACCAGCGCGAAGTTCACTTTGTTTGCGCGGACGATGTTCACGGCGCGCCGATCATGATTGCCGCTGAAAAAGCGGGAAAAACACCCCAGGAATTTGTGCAGGAAATTGCGGCTAACCGCCAGAAACCGCTGGATGGTTTTCATATCCATTTCGACAATTGGGATTCGACAGACAGCCCGGAAAATCACGAACTGTCACGTGAAATCTATCAAAACCTGAAAGCGCGCGGGTTAATCGAAAAAAGAATGATTGAACAATTCTTTGACCCGGTTAAGGAAATGTTTCTGCCTGATCGCTATATTAAGGGGGAATGTCCAAAATGCGGAGCAAAGGATCAAAATGGAGATTCATGCGAAGTTTGCAGTTCGGTCTATGCCCCGACCGATCTGAAAGAACCTTATTCCATATTGAGCGGTGTTGCACCCGTTCTCAAATCCTCGGAACATTTTTTCTTCCGGCTTTCTGATCCGCAATGTGTTGCGTTTTTACGTGAGTGGGCGCTCGGCAATGTAAACGGGCATCCCCGTTTGCAATCCGAAGTTGCCAACAAGGCAAAAGAATGGCTGGAAGACAAGGATGGCGAAGTTGGCGGCCTTTCCGACTGGGATATCAGCCGCGACGCGCCCTATTTCGGCATTGAAATCCCTGATGCTCCCGGCAAGTATTTTTACGTCTGGCTGGATGCGCCAGTCGGTTATCTGGCATCCCTGAAAAATTATTTTAGAAAAATCGGTCGCGATTTTGATGCTTTCCTGGCAGATACGGAAACCGAACAGATTCATTTCATTGGCAAGGACATCATTTATTTCCATACTTTATTTTGGCCGGCCATGCTGCATTTTTCGGGTAAAAAAGTACCGGATCATGTTTTTGTGCATGGTTTTATTACTGTTTCGGGCGAAAAAATGTCCAAATCGCGCGGTACAGGCATTTCCCCGATTCGCTATCTTGATATCGGGATGAATCCTGAATGGCTGCGTTACTACATTGCCGCCAAGCTGAATTCCCACGTTGAAGATGTCGATTTCACGGCTGAAGATTTCATGGCGCGCGTCAATGCAGACCTGATTGGAAAATATGTCAACATCGCCAGCCGGGCTGCGGGATTCATCACCAAAAAATTTGAAGGCCGCATTGATCTCGGCACGCAGGAGGCTGGTGATTCGCTGCTAAACCAGCTTCGCGCCGGTTCGGACGAAATTGCCGGCCTGTATGAAGCGCGCGAATACAGCCGGGCTCTCAGACAAATCATGCACTATGCCGATATGGTCAACGCTTATGTGGATGAACACAAGCCATGGGTACTGGCTAAGGAACCGGCACAGGAAACGCTTTTGCATGAAGTATGCAGCCAACTGCTGGAAGCATTCCGGATTTTGACGATATATCTGAAACCGATTTTGCCGGCATTAGCAGAAAAAGTGGAAAAATTCCTGAATCTTCCTCCGATGCAATGGTCCGACATCCTCATACCCATGGAAAACAGCCATACCATCCACGCTTATGAACATCTCATGCAACGCGTTGAAAAAAAACTATTGGATGATCTGGTAGAGACAACAGAGCTGGCACCAGCCGGCGAGAAAACCGGTGACATAACCCCTTCCATCGAAGCGATTGCTCCGGAAATCACCATTGACGATTTTGCAAAAATCGACCTGCGTATTGCAAAGATTGTCGAATGCAGCCTGGTTGAGAGCGCGGATAAATTATTGCAACTCTCCCTGGATGTCGGTGAAGGCCATCTGCGCAATGTTTTTGCCGGTATCCGTTCGGCTTACCAACCTGATGAGCTTATCGGCAAAATGACTGTCATGGTTGCCAACCTGGCGCCTCGAAAAATGAAGTTCGGTATTTCAGAAGGCATGGTACTGGCCGCTTCGAACCAATCCGATTCAGGCATCTATATCCTGCAGCCCTGGCCCGGTGCGATACCAGGCATGCGTATACGATAAAAAGCTGCCATGAAGGCAAGATGCTCTTAACGACGCGATTTATCATGCGTATGGCGTGATATGTAAGGCTTGGTTTTTGCAGCAGGTTAAAATACGCAAAACAAGGAATGGGTATGAAATTTTTCTGGCGACAACCTGCTTACCAATCCGAACTGGATTGTCTTTTGCAACAACTGGCAAAAGACGACTCCGCGTTGCCCGCTAAAAAGGAAGCCGGATTGAAGCGGTTGTGGGATAAGGAACCGTTTAATCCGGATGAATATACCCGAAATAAGCAATCGCTTCTGATGCAACCGCCCAATCCCTACCGCTAAAATTTCATTTGTCAGATATGACTGTTTCAGGCCAGACGCAACCGGAACCTATCCCTTCTTTATCAGATACAGGGTCTACTGAGCCGGTTACTTTTGCCCGACTGTATGGAGAGGCTCTCCTTGAACTCCCATCCGATCTCTATATCCCGCCTGAAGCGCTTGAGATATTTCTGGAAACATTTGAAGGACCGCTTGATCTGCTTCTTTATCTCATAAGACGCCAGAACTTCAATATCCTGGATATTCCGATGGCGCAGCTAACTGAGCAATATCTGATATATGTCGACCAGATACGCCAGCACAAGCTGGAACTTGCCGCAGAATATCTGCTCATGGCTGCGGCACTGGTGGAAATTAAATCCCGCATGCTATTGCCTGTTGCGAAAAGCCAGGATGCGGAAGAACCCGAAGATCCGCGAGCGGAACTGGTCAGGCGACTACTGGAATACGAACGCATCAAACTGGCGGCCGGCAAATTGGAAGAGATGCCTAAACTGGGAGATGATTTTTTCACAACCTATATTCCGATTCCCAAAGAGGCGGCTCCACGCTGGCCGGATGTCGCTCCCGTTGACCTGTACAATGCCTTTACAGAAATCCTCCGCCGCAGCAAACTAACCACCAGCCACACTGTCGGGAAACAGGGTCTTTCTGTACGCGAGCATATGTCTGCCATTCTCCGGCGGCTCCAGACTGCCGGTTTTGTCGAATTCCATGACTTGTTTGATATAACAGAAGGCGTGGCCGTTGTTATCGTTCACTTTCTCGCACTTTTGGAACTCGCCCGGGAATCACTGGTCGAACTCACCCAGGCGGAACCGCTTGCACCCGTTTATGTGCGATTGGCACGCACGCATGAATAAACTTGTCAAAATACACTGTCTGTCTCTATCGTTTCATCATAAAATGACATCTTTTGAAGTTTTCCGAATTATTGCCTTCCATCATGAAAATTATCACCACTATTGAAGAATTGCGAAATCAGTTACACGGCCAGTTGCGCACGGCATTCGTTGCCACTATGGGTAATCTCCATGAAGGCCATTTATCTCTGATGCGCCTTGCAAAAAAACATGGTGATCCCGTTGTCGCATCCATATTTGTCAACCGGCTTCAATTCAGTCCAAATGAAGATTTTGACCAGTACCCTCGCACTTTCCGCGCGGACGTGGAAAAACTGGAAAAAGAAGGCGTCTATGTTCTTTTTGCGCCGACAGAAAAGGATCTGTATCCTGAGCCGCAGGAATTTCGTGTCCAGCCGCCCGAGAACTTAGGCAACATTCTGGAAGGCAAATTTCGTCCGGGATTCTTTAATGGCGTCACAACCGTTGTCCTGAAACTTTTCGCCAGCATCAGCCCTAAAGTTGCGGTCTTTGGCAAAAAGGATTACCAGCAATTGATGATTGTCCGCAACATGTGCCGACAGTTTGCACTGCCAATTGAAATTATCGCCGCCGAAACCTATCGGGCAGAAGACGGTCTGGCTCTATCGTCACGTAATATGTATCTCAGCTCGGAGGAACGAAAGGAAGCCCCCTTTCTGTACCAGACATTGCAATATGTCGCTGAACAGGTCAAAGGCGGTTACCCTGACACTTTCAAGCTGGAAAAACATGCCATGGACCATCTGGCAAAACGCGGCTGGGTTCCTGATTATGTTTCAATTCGTAAGCGCATTAATCTGCAACCGCCTACTGCCGGCGATATTGCAGAAGATGAGCCGCTTGTCGTACTGGCAGCAGCCAGACTGGGCGCAACTCGTCTCATTGACAATCTGGAGATATAACAATGAAAAAAATTATCATATTTTTACTTTTCATGCTTTGCGTGAATGCCCATGCTGAAAACTGGAAATTCGTCATTGCATCGGATAATCAGGAAATTTATGTGGATGTTGATTCCATTGCGGATGTCGGTAATTACAGAAGAGCATGGACTATATTTAATTATTCTGTTTCTGCCAGGGCTCCCGGCACCAAATTTGATTTTATTTCAGACCGCTCACTTTTCTTTTTTGACTGCAAAAAGAAAAATGTTGGCCGTGCAACGCAAATTCTTTATGCCGAACCCAATGGAACGGGCCAATTTTTCACCACTTTTTCCGGCAGAATACAAGACATCAAGTTTGAAAAGGTTGTACCGGAAACCATCGGCGAAAACTTTTTTGATTTCGTCTGCACCTATTCCAACCGGTAAACAAGAAAGGCTTACGGGACGGCGCGTTTATTTTGGCGCGCCGTTTCTATTTTTTCGCAAAGCGCTGACAGACCGTCAATCAATCTGGGGCCAGGCCTGTCCATCACATCAGGATCAACTTCATATAAGTTATTTTGCCTGACCGCCTCCATAACACTAAAACGACGCCAGAAATTCACGCCATTCACACTGCCGCCGCTGCGTGAAATGAAAATGACGTCAGGATTTTTTTCCAGCACATCCTCAATACCGACACGCGGCGCAATAACTTTCAGGTCTGAAAAAATAGTCTGCCCGCCGCAAATCCGAATTCCCTCGCTGACGATATGTTTCCCATTCAGGGTGTAAAGCGGCCTTTCGGAAATCTGGTAAAACACGTTTAATACAGGACGCCCTTTGTATTGCCTTGCCAGGCTTTTCAAACGTTGCTGCCACGCTTGCGCTTTCTCTTTCCCTTTTTCAGGCTGTCCGACCAATATGCCAAATCGAACCAGTGTTTCCGGAATATCATCCATTTTTTGGGGATCGCTATAAAAAACCGGTATGCCGAAACGCTCCAATTGATTGATCTGACGAGGCGGATTACCGCCTTTCCAGACAATCAACAAATCCGGCTTTAATGCCATGACCCGTTCTATATCAATTTGCCGGTTATCACCTACGAGCGGAAGCGATTGCGCCTCAGCAGGATAGTTGCTGTAGTCTGTCACGCCGACAATATGTCCCGCGCCTCCGGCTTCATAAAGTAATTCAGTGATGTGAGGCGCTGTGGAAATAATACGCTTGGCCGGTCCGGACAGCGTAACGGTCCGACCATCGTCATCCACCACGCTCACCGCTCCCGCTGAAGCCGTCAGGAAGTAAAGCAATAGCAGGATTTTCCTCATATTTCCAGCAAACGTTAAACAGGCAAATAAACAAAGCGCCCTTCATGTTGTAATACGGTAATGGTATATCCAAGGCATTGCGACAGCTTGTCTGCTTTCATGACCTCTGAAATTGTCCCAGCCTCCCATTTTCCCCCTTTTCCCATCAGCAGCGCATGTGTCGCAACACCATGCGCAAGATTGAGATCGTGGACAACCATGACCACGCTTTTTTTCCGCTCCCGGCACAGTTGACCGACAAGTTGCATGAAATGGGCCTGATGTGCGAGATCAAGAGAATTAACCGGCTCATCAAGCAGGACAACCGGCGTATCCTGTGCCAGAACCGCTGCCAATGCGACTCTTTGACGCTCCCCTCCCGATAGTGTCCGGATGTCCCGGTCTTGTAATGATAAAACATCCATCTGCCTCATAGCCAAACAGGCTGCCATTAAATCCGCATCCGTTTCCCAGTAATGTCTCGCCTGATAGGGATAGCGTCCGGCAAGTACCGTCTGCAAGACACTGTATGCGAAAGCATCGTGGCGCATTTGCGGGAGATAGGCGCGTTGTTGGGCAAGCAAAAGTGTATCCCATGCCGCAAATGGTTTCCCATCCAGTAAGACTTCTCCCGAATCCGGCTGGCGTAATCCGGCTAAGGTTCGCAAAAGCGTGGTTTTGCCTATACCGTTTTTGCCGAATATAACCCAGCATTCACCAGGTAAAATCTCGCAGCTCAACTGATTGATCAGTTGTTTTTCTCCTGCTGCAAGACTTAAGCCTTGAACACACAACATATTAATTGGCTCGAAAACGATATAGTTGAAAGAGGAACACGGGAACACCGATCAAGGCAGTTACAGCCCCGACCGGGAGTTGGTGCGGCATGAACAAAACCCGCGCCAGCAGATCAGCCAGAACTAAAAAACTGCCGCCGGCAAGGGTCGCCGCCGGCAAAAGCAGCCTATGATCCGCCCCAAACGTCATACGGCAAAAATGAGGCACAACCAAACCGACAAAACCAATGCTGCCGGCATTGGTCACTGCGCAAGCTGTCAATAACGCCCCACAAAAAAAGAGCGCCTTTCTCACCAACGCAACATTCACCCCCAGAGCAACTGCTTCTTCTGAATGTAATGCCAGCAAATTGATAGAACGGGCCATTCTGAACATACATGCCATAACCGTAATCAGAACAAGAACAGACAGCCAGTTCATGTCGGCTCCTTCAAGATCACCCACCAGCCAGAACACCATGCCTCTCAAATGACCATCCGATGCGATAGAAAGCAGCAAGGTAATAACCGCGCCGCAACCCAATGCCAAAACAACCCCTGTCAGCAACAGCTGGGTAGAACCATCCGTATTGGCATTTTGGCCTAGTTCCCTGCGCACCAACCCATAAAGCAGGATGGCCACCGCCACGGCGCCGGTCAAGGCCGCCGCGTGAACCATCCATACCATTCCACCTACGAACAGCATGAAGAGCGCGCCAACCGAGGCGCCGCCTGATACACCCAGAATGTACGGGTCGGCAAGCGGATTGCGAAGCAACGCCTGCATCATCACGCCTGCCAGGGCCAGCGAACAACCGGTCAGGAAGGCAGCGAATAAACGCTGTAATCGCAATTGCAGCAGGGTCGCTGTCAGCGACGCCGGTTCACCTCGAAGTAGTTCGAAGAAAGCGGATGGCAAGGATTGCCATTCCATGCTGGCAGAACCTACCAGGCAAGCAACCAGCAAACTGAGAAGGGAAAAGCATACCAACAGCGCCAGCATGCCAAACAGCCGCCCTTTCCATAATGTGGTTCCTTTACGCATGTCAATCCGGTCCAGCACACTATTGCCTTGAATGTGATTCAAAACTACATCTTCCAGTTTATGCCAACAAAAAATCCACGATCCGACTGGTTATAACCATAGACGGTTTGGTAATCCCGATTAAACAGATTTTCGATACGGGCAAAAACGGAAATATCTTTGCTGATCTGATAACGGGTATTCAAGTTAACCAGAACATAAGCCGGCAGGCGATGCTGTCCATCAGGTCGATGCTCTTCATAATGTATATCCCCACCCACATGCCAAAAACCCAGTTTTTTCGATACATCAAGTGAAGCGATTGTCTTTGCGCGCCGGCTCAGCTGTTTGCCCGCCTCACGATCTTTGGGGTCTTGCAACGTCAGATTGCCCCGAATATCCATACCTGCCAACTGAGTTAATCCGTTTAATTCAAAACCTTTATTTTTTACCTTTCCTACATTGAAATACTGACCGGACCATCCTCCTGTGCTGACCCAATCAATCATATCCCGGGTACGGGTATCAAAAAACGTTCCACGTATGAGTGTAACGCCACTGGCATATTGCAGACCTGCTTCATACGAACGTGACCGCTCTGCCTTAAGGTTTCTGTTTCCATTATAGGGATCATAGACCTGATAAAGTGTGGGCGCCAAAAATGCTGTCGAAGCACTTGCAACGAGTTTCCATGAAGAGGTTAAATCATATCCATATCCCAAATAACCGGCTGTATCGGAACCGGACTTTTCCACATGGTCATATCGCGCATTGATCTGAAAGTGCTGGTTATCCACTTTTCCATTCAACCCTGCATACAGGCTGTGATTGGTGCGCGAAAATTTCCGGGGCTCTCCAATATCCGCTTTTTCCCTGGCAATATCGGCGCCGGCTGTTGCAATCCAGTCAGGCGTCAGCACAATCTGATTGGTCCACTGCGCCAGACTCGTTTCACTTTTGAAATGATAATCGCTATCGCCATAAGCACTTCTTCTGGTGTATGTATTTCTTTTTATCTCGGCTTGAGAAAGCGTCACCGTCGAATCCCAGTTAGACGTAAACCGGTTTTTACTGAAAACCGCCGCCATCCATTCTCTGGATTTACCATCATCCTTCTGGTTCGGCAAACCATATCCGCCACCATCATATTCGTATTTGGCATCAAAAGCATAGAGACGCGCTCCGAACTCATTTCCTTTGCTCCATTCACGGGAAATAACCGCATTGATGTTGATATTCCGATCGCCGTCATTATCAGGATTTTCATTGGGATACTGGGATGTATTCATTGCTGAAAAACCATTTGTTTTGAAGCGCGTGACACCCAGGGCATACCTGATTTCTTCTGTTTTTCCCGAAACACCGGCGCTGAGTTTCGTCGTATGGTTCGATCCCGCACCTGCTGATAAATTGACACTTGGCGGGCCTTCACCTCGTTTGGTGAATATCTGTATCACACCGCCTATCGCACCTGACCCGTATATTGCTGATACATTGCCGCGCACAATTTCAATCCGTTCAATTTGATCGGGGAGGATATGTTCCAATGCCATCGGTGAACCGATAGAACTGGAATCCCGTATAGGTACACCATCAATCAGGACTAATACCTGGTTTGAATTGGCTCCCCGGATGAAAACGGAAGCCTGAGATCCAGGTCCTCCGCTTTGCGCAATACTGATGCCGGCCTCCTGACGCAATAACGTCAGCACATCTGCGGGCTGTTTTTTTCTGATCATATCAGAGGTAATGACGGAAGCCGATGGAATGGCGTCTTTCTGGAGCTGTTCAATACGGGATGCCGTCACAACAACCGGCATCAGGTTTCTATTGTTATCCTGCTGCGCCCAGGTTGGCGTTGCCATGCAGGCAACAAGGGGAAAAACAAGCAAAAACGGTCTTAAAACCGAAAACAATTTGGTTAA
>WRHV01000012.1 GCA_009783065.1 Betaproteobacteria bacterium
GGCTGCCAGCGTATACGCCGGTAGAGCCAATGGAATTGGAACGTTTGACAGATACACCGGCCTATTTGACTGACCCGATTGTTCGCCGCGCGGCCTCGTTGCAGGAAACAATGGATACTGTGACAAGCAAAGTCTATCTTCCCCTGGCTGTTTGTAAGAATCTGGGAGTTGCTGCTAATGATTTTGTCGCCGTGCACCAGGGGACAAGCAATTTATGGTTACGTGTTATGCCGGATGAGACTTTACCCGACAATGTGGCGCGTATCTGTGCAGGGCATCCGTCAACGGCTATGCTTGGCCCTCTGTTTGGGCCGCTTCAGGTGAGGCTGACGTGATGGCGGAAATACTTGCCCTGATTCATGCTTATGGCCAGCATTTTTTTGGCGGCTTCTGGTTTTTTATCTGGACGATGGTCAAACTCATCTGTGTTCTTGTTCCGGTTTTAGGCATGGTTGCTTATCTGACCCTGTGGGAACGGAAAATGATCGGCTGGATGCATGTGCGCATAGGGCCGAATCGGACGGGCCCGTTGGGATTGCTCCAACCGGTTGCAGATGGTTTAAAACTGCTCTTTAAGGAAATGATCGTTCCGGAAAAAGCGGACAAAAAACTCTTTTATCTGGCGCCGATTCTCAGTATGGCGCCAGCGCTTGCTGCCTGGGCGGTCATTCCTTTTGGCCCTGAAATGGTATTGGCCGACATTAATGCCGGTATTCTGTTTATCATGACGATCACATCCATTGGTGTTTATGGCGTCATCATTGCCGGTTGGGCATCCAATTCGAAATATGCTTTTCTGGGAGCCATGCGGGCAACAGCCCAAATGATTTCGTTTGGCATCCCGATGGGCTTCGTGCTGGTGACGGTGCTGATGGTGTCCGGTAGTCTGAACCTGTCTGAAATCGTGGCAGCGCAAGACAGGGGATTTTTTGCCGGTCATGGATGGGGCGTTTTATCATGGAACTGGCTGTCTCTTTTTCCCCTGTATTTTATTTTTATTGTTTGCAGCATGGCTGAAACGGCACGTCATCCTTTTGATGCGGTGGAAGGCGAGTCCGAGATTGTTGGCGGACACATGGTTGAATATTCCGGCATGGCTTTTGCCCTGTTTTTCATGGCGGAATACGCTAACATGATCCTGTTTTCTGCCATAACGGTGATTCTTTTCCTGGGTGGGTGGCTTCCACCGGTAGATTGGGAAATGCTGTCGTGGGTGCCGGGATGGGTCTGGTTGGGTGCAAAAACGTTCATGGTCGTGTCAACCTATATTTGGGTGAGAGGCACTTTCCCGCGTTACCGTTATGACCATACGATGCGGCTGGGCTGGAAAATATTTCTACCCATTACACTGGTTTATCTGGTTCTGGTTGCCTGCTGGATGCAGACGCCCTGGAATATATGGATGTGACAGGGGCGCATAAGCGAAACACGATGAAATCGGTCAAAAATTTTTTAAATAGTTTTTTGCTTATTGATCTGGTCAAAGGACTTTTTCTGACGGCCAAGTATCTGTTTTCGCCCAAGGTAACCCTTCAGTATCCTGAAGAAAAGACACCACTTTCTCCGCGTTTTCGCGGCATGCATGCGTTAAGGCGTTACCCGAATGGGGAAGAACGGTGTATTGCCTGCAAACTGTGTGAGTCGGTTTGTCCGGCAATTGCGATTACAATTGAATCCGAAATGCGGGAAGACGGCACGCGAAGAACGGTGCGTTATGACATCGACCAGAATAAATGTATTTTCTGCGGGTTATGTGAAGAATCCTGTCCGGTTGATTCCATCGTACAGACGCAGCTATTTGAATATGTGGCAGAAAGCAAAAGCGGCCTGTATTTTACAAAAGAAGAATTGCTGGCTATCGGCGACAGGTATGAAGAGGAAATCGCAAAAGCAAGGGAAGCGGATGCGCCTTATCGGTAACACAGGTCTGATCTGAATATGGAATTTCAAGCAATATTGTTTTATGCGTTTTCAGCCATACTGGTTTTGGCTGCCTTGTGTGTTATTACGGCGCGCAACCCGGTGCATGCCGCGCTTTATCTGGTTCTGTCCTTTTTTTCAGCAGCGGCCATCTGGATTCTTTTAAAAGCTGAATTTCTCGCGTTGATCCTGATGCTGGTCTATGTCGGCGCGGTCATGGTGCTTTTCCTCTTTGTCGTGATGCTGCTGGATATCAATTTAGCGGTACTAAGGGAAGGGTTCCGGCGCAATCTGGTTGTTGCCGTACCGGTGGGTATCCTCATTGTTTTTGAAATGGTTGCCGTGCTGACGAAAGGTTTTTGGACCGAAGAGCCGTTTTCACCTGGCGCGGCTGAAACGATTGGCCTAACCCGTGAGCTGGGAAAGGTGCTTTATACCGAGTATCTATACGCATTTGAAATCGCGGCAGCGATTCTGATGGTTGCCATCGTTGCTGCTGTTACGCTAACCTTGCGCCGCAGAGAGGACGCAAAATACACATCCGCTTCAAAAGCAGTGAAAATCACCAAGGATGATCGGCTGAGGCTGGTCGAAATAAAAGCAGATACGGCTTACTCCAGACAGGATGAAAAAACGGCATTGGAAACGGAGAGAGAAATATGACGCTATCTCTTCTTCACTATCTTGTTTTAGGCGCCATCCTGTTTTCAATTTCAATTGTCGGAATGTTTGTCAGCCGCCGTAATTTGCTTGTTTTGCTGATGTCGATCGAGCTGATGCTTTTGGCGGTAAACCTGAATTTTGTTGCCTTTTCACATTATCTCGGTGATGCCGCCGGGCAGATTTTCGTCTTTTTTATTCTTACCGTGGCGGCGGCGGAAACAGCAATTGGGCTGGCTATTTTCGTTGTCCTGTTCCGCAACCTGAATTCAATTAATGCCGAGGATCTCAGCAGTCTGAAAGGGTGAGAAAAAGACAATGCAGCCTATCGGAATGAGCATTTTTTATGATAAAGCGACTGAAAAAAGAGATGCAGGGGCCTCATTCCGTAATCGGTTGTTTCATATAGGTTGGTCAAACTTGCCATAACAGACAAAAACGACATGAATGTAATGAATCTGGCGCCTGCCTATCCTGAAATTATCCTGCTCATATCAACGCTGGGAATTTTGCTTGTGGATATGTTTCTTCCACAGGAGAAGCGAATGGTTACCTGGTTGCTGTCACTCGCTGCGATTGTGGTTTGTGCCGGTTTTAGTTTCCACCTGTTGTCCGGCTATGGTACAGCTTATACATTTGACAACATGTTCGTTTCTGATCCGGTGTCCAATCTGCTCAAACTGTGTACTTTTATCGTCATGTTCATGACACTGTTTTATTCGCGGCGATATATTGATGCGCGCGGCATGACAGGCGGGTTTATCGGTGGTGAATTTTATGTGCTGGCGCTTTTCTCGCTGTTGGGACAGATGGTTGTTATTTCCGGCGCTAACTTTCTGATACTTTACCTGGGTATAGAACTGATGTCGCTGCCACTCTATGCACTTGTTGCCATGCGGCGTGATGAAGTGCGTGTTTCCGAAGCGGCCATTAAGTATTTTATTCTCGGTGCGTTGAGTTCCGGTTTTTTGCTTTACGGTATTTCCATGCTGTATGGCGCAACCGGCACGCTGAATATTCGGGAAGTCGCACAAGCCTGTTCCTCCGGAAACATCAATAAAATAGTGCTGGTATTTGGTCTCGTATTTATCGTTTCCGGTCTTGCGTTCAAGCTTGGAGCCGCTCCATTTCATATGTGGGTGCCGGATGTCTATGAAGGCGCACCCACGGCAGTGACGCTTCTGATTGGCGGAGCGCCGAAATTGGCGGGCTATGCCATTTGTTTGCGCGTGCTCGTTGAGGGCTTGATGCCGCTGGCTGTGGACTGGCAGCAGATGCTGATGATTATGGCTGTTCTTTCTATGGCAATTGGTAATATCGTTGCGCTGATGCAGGACAATATTAAACGGATGCTGGCTTATTCAGCCATTGCGCAGATCGGATTCGTGCTTTTGGGTTTGTTGTCCGGCATAGCGGGTGGAAATGGCTTTGACATGGCAGTAGAGGCTTACAGCGCGGCGCTCTTTTACGCGATTATTTATGTGCTGGCTGTGCTGGGAGCGTTTGGTGTTATCCTGATGTTGTCACATGCCACATATGAAGCGGAAAAGCTCGAAGATTTCAGGGGGCTGACCCGCCGCCATCCCTGGCATGCTTTTATCATGATGATTTTCATGCTGTCACTGGCCGGGCTTCCACCATTGGCAGGTTTTTATACCAAGCTATCGGTTTTGCAGGCGGTTGTCGCGTCCGGCCAAATCTGGCTTGCTGTCATTGCAATACTCCTGTCCGTTATCGGCGCTTTTTATTATTTGCGCGTCATCAAGCTGATGTATTTTGATGAGCCGATAATCGTGGAAAGATTGACCATTCCCCGTGAATTGACGGTGGCGCTAAGCATCAATATGGCGGCTGTTGTTCTTTTGGGGATTTTTCCGGATTTTCTGATAAGCCTGTGTCACTATGTCATCAAGGCTCTTGTATTTTAAATCGGATTTAGGGTCAGCCCTCATTAAATTATCTGCTGCAAAGCCGCTTTATCCCGTCTGCCTGCGTTGCCGGTTCAAAATGGAACTCGCCGTATGTTTAGGGTCAGCCCTCATTAAATTATCTGCTGCAAAGCCGCTTTATCCTGTCTTCCTGCGTTGCCGGTTCAAAATAGAACTCGTCGTATGTTCAATACGCCATCGTCCAATTTTGACCCTGCGCCTTGTCAGACAGAAGAAATCAACTTTTCGCGACGACATTTTCATGAGGGCTGACCCTAATACGCCATCATCCCATTTTGGCCCAGCGCCTTGGCAGACAGAAAAAATCAACTTTTCGCGACGACAATTTAATGAGGACTGACCCTAAACTGGTAAAATTCTATTTTTCTATCTATTTTGCACACATGTCCGGCAATACTTTTGGCACGCTGTTTTCAGTCACCACTTTTGGGGAATCGCACGGGAAAGCGATAGGCTGCATTATTGACGGTTGTCCGCCGGGTATGAGCCTGACGGAAGCGGACATCCAGCCCGAACTCGACCGCCGAAGGCCGGGGACATCACGTCATGTGACGCAACGCAATGAATCCGATACAGTCAAAATCCTTTCCGGTACCTATGAAGGGAAAACGACAGGCGCATCCATCGCGCTGTTTATCGAAAATGAAGACCAGCGCAGCAGCGATTACAACAATCTTGGCGAGGTTTTCCGTCCAGGACATGCTGATTACACCTACTGGCAGAAATATGGCATCCGTGATCCGCGTGGCGGCGGTCGTTCTTCTGCCCGGCTGACCGCCGTGATGGTCGCTGCCGGCGCCGTTGCCGGAAAGTGGCTGCAGGAGCAGTACGGTACAACAGTAAGAGCCTGCCTGAGCCAGCTTGGTCATATTTATATTCCTTTCCGATCCTGGGAACATACCGCTTCCAACCCGTTTTTTGCGCCTACGGATGACGTGGCCCTGCTTTCTGAAATAGAGACGTTCATGGATGCTCTCCGCAGGGAAGGCGATTCAATTGGCGCGCGCGTGGATGTGGCGGCGCAGCATGTGCCGGTTGGTTTGGGTGATCCTTTGTATGGGAAACTTGATGCCCGGATTGCGCTTGCCATGATGGGCATTAACGCTGTCAAGGGAGTGGAAATCGGTGCTGGTTTTGATGCCATTATCCAGCGGGGGTCAGAACACAGCGATGAACTGATGCCGGAAGGATTTACCGCAAACCGTTCCGGAGGTGTATTAGGCGGTATTTCTACCGGGCAGGACATTACCGTGTCAATTGCGGTCAAGCCGACACCTTCCATCCGTATTCCCCGCCGTTCAATTGACGTCAACGGCAATCCGGTAATGCTGGAAACACACGGCAGGCACGATCCTTGTGTCGGCATTCGTGCTGTGCCGGTTGCTGAGGCCATGCTGAAACTGGTTCTGATCGATGCCGCTTTGCAACATCGCGCGCAATGCGGTGATGTGCGTGTCATGACACCGAAAATAGCCGGGTCCGCTGAATCTGCCAAATAAAAATGAAGCGATTAAACGGATAATCCATCAGTGCGATCCAACTCCTGGCCTGAGCAATCATTCAACTTCGGCTATTTCTTTTTTTGCTATTACAGCTTTGTCGGCGTTTTCCCGACTTATGTACCTCTCTTTTTTGCACATAGAGGGATCAGTGCAATTGAAGTCGGTGTATTGATGTCCCTGATGCAGGCGATGCGGATTATTGGTCCCAATCTTTGGGGCTGGGTGGCGGATGTGACCCAGAAACGCTCTCAGGTATTGCAGTTCACCGCCATTTTTGCACTGATAACATTTTTAAGCTTGTTTTTCGGCGAAACTTTTTTCCAGTTTGCTCTCATCATGATTGCAATCAACCTGTTTACCAGCGCGCAAGGGCCGCTTTCCGATGCGATTATGCTTGCGGAAATGCGAGGGAACCTGACACGTTACGGACAATTGCGTCTTTGGGGGTCAGTTGGCTATATCGTAATGGTATCTGCTGTCGGCTTTTTTCTGGATCGTTTCGGAATAGATTGGATGCCCTGGATCGGTGCTCTAATCCTTGCGCTGGTTTTTGCAGTCAGCTTGCGTATTCACGATACAGCTTCCATTCCCTTGCATAAAGACAAAACCTCCGTCCTGGCGGTTTTGCGGCGTCGTGAAGTCATGGCCTTCATGATTTCAGCCTGTTTTATGCTGGCAGCTCATTCGGCGCTGTATGCTTTTTATTCTCTGTATCTGGCACAGTTAGGATACAGCAGCATGACGATCGGGTTCATGTGGGCTTTTGGCGCCATCGCTGAAATTATTTTTTTCATTTACCAGGCGCCGATTTTCAACCGGTTTGGCCTAAAGACGGTCATGGTAGTCAGCCTTTTACTGACAATTGTCCGTTTTATCCTGATTGGCGTTGGAGCAGAATCGCTCGTTATTCTACTGATTGCGCAGTGGCTTCACGCAGCGACATTCGGAGCGCATCACTCGGCATCCATCATTACCATGCAGCGCTGGTTTGCCGGCCCGCTCCAGGCTCGCGGGCAAGCCGCCTTTATCAGCGTATCCTATGGCATAGGCGGTACATTCGGCGGATTGTTCCTGTCACTGATCTGGGGAAAATGGGGAGCGCAGACGGTTTATTTGTTTGCCGCCGGTTTTGCGCTACTTGCGCTGGGGGCGGCAATGCTTTCTTATCGATGGCAGAATTTGTGAAAAAATAATAGTTACTAATGTGGCATAATATTTGTCTTGCCAAAGAAAGCAGCAATTCAGAATATGCCAAAAACACTTTACGATAAACTTTGGGAGTCCCATATTGTCCGTACTGAAGAAGACGGTACAGTGGCTCTCTATATTGATCGCCATCTTTTGCATGAGGTGACAAGCCCGCAGGCATTTGAGGGCCTCCGGATGGCGCAACGTAGCCCCTGGCGCAATTCAGCCAACTTGCTGGTGGCGGATCATAATGTTTCCACGACTGATAGGAGCGGGGCTATCAAGGACCCGATTTCCCGGTTGCAGGTGGAAACGCTGGATGCCAATGCCAAGGAATATGGGCTGACTTACTTCAATATGAACGATGCGCGCCAGGGCATTGTCCATGTCATCGGGCCGGAGCAGGGCGCAACCCTGCCGGGAATGACGGTAGTCTGCGGAGATTCGCATACGTCCACTCATGGCGCATTTGCCTGCCTGGCTTTCGGAATCGGCACGTCGGAAGTCGAACATGCGCTGGCAACACAAACCCTGCTGGCGAAAAAATCCCGTTCCATGCTGATTGAGGTGGAAGGCGATCTGCAACCGGGCGTAACCGCCAAGGATATCGTGCTGGCCATCATCGGCAAAATCGGTACGGCTGGAGGAACAGGGTATGCCATCGAATTTGCCGGTTCAACCATCCGAGGCCTTTCCATGGAGGGGCGCATGACGATATGCAATATGGCGATCGAGGCGGGTGCCAGGGCAGGCATGATTGCGGTGGATGACACGACAATCAACTATGTCAAGGATCGTCCTTTTTCCCCAAAAGGCGAGCAATGGGATCGGGCTGTCGCAAAATGGCGGGAACTGCATTCCGACCCGGGAGCGCCGTTCGATACGGTCATAAAAATTGATGCAACGCAAATTCGGCCTCAGGTCACATGGGGAACTTCGCCTGAGATGGTAACCTCTATCGTAGATAAGGTTCCTGATCCGGCGAATGAGCAGGATGCCGTAAAACGCGATGCGATGGAAAAGGCGCTCAAATACATGGGGCTTGAACCTAACCAGCTCATTTCCGAGATTATGATTGACAAGGTTTTTATCGGATCGTGCACGAATTCACGCATTGAAGATTTGCGGGAAGCGGCGGAAATCGTGCGCGGAAAAAAACGGGCTCCGAATGTCCGGCAGGCACTTGTGGTACCGGGATCAGGGCTGGTTAAGAAACAGGCCGAAAAAGAAGGTCTGGACAAGATTTTTATTGAAGCCGGTTTTGAATGGCGTGAACCGGGTTGTTCCATGTGTCTTGCCATGAATGACGACAGACTTGCGCCGGCTGAGCGTTGCGCTTCAACATCAAACCGTAATTTTGAGGGCCGGCAGGGGCCAGGCGGCCGGACGCATCTGGTTTCGCCCGCCATGGCTGCTGCAGCCGGGATTGCGGGGCATTTTGTGGATATTGGCAATTTATCTTAGCTTTTGGGGGGGAAATATGAAAAATCTTTTAGCGATTGTGGCGGCGTTGGTTTTTCTTGCGGGATGCAATACCGTTGGGGGTGTCGGCAAGGATATCAAAAAAGGCGGCGAAGCGATAGAAAAAGCCGCGCAGTAAGTCGTATAGGCTTTCCAGCCAAAAAACAGGTGTACCGGAAAAATCATGGAAAAATTTACAATCCATCAGGGACTGGTTGTTCCGCTTGATCGCGTTAATGTCGATACGGATGCCATTATCCCCAAGCAATTTTTGAAATCAATCCAGCGTACGGGGTTTGGTCCGAATCTCTTCGATGAATGGCGTTATCTGGATCATGGCGAACCGGGGATGGATAATGCCAAGCGGCCGCTCAACCCTGATTTTGTGCTGAATCAGCCACGTTATCAGGGAGGCACCATCCTTTTGGCGCGTGAAAATTTCGGATGCGGCTCGTCGCGGGAGCATGCTCCCTGGGCATTACAGCAATATGGCTTCAGGGCGGTGATCGCTCCTAGTTTTGCGGATATTTTCTTTAACAATTGTTTTAAAAATGGCTTTTTGCCGGTCGTTCTGACAGATGAGCAGGTTTCGACCCTTTTCAGGGAAGTGGATGCGCAACAGGGATACCGTCTGACGGTTGACCTTGAAAATCAGATGGTGACGGATGAAAGCGGCCGTATCCGTTATCCTTTTGCGGTTGATTCTTTCCGGAAATATTGCCTGTTGAATGGACTGGATGACATTGGGCTGACATTGCGTCATGCAGATGAAATCCATGATTTTGAAGCGCGGCGTATTCAGGATCAGCCCTGGCTGGCCAATACCATTTAAGAGCAGGCGTCAAACCTGGGAATAAAAAAGTGAGGAAGAAGTGAAAATTGCAATTCTGCCGGGAGATGGCATTGGCCCGGAAATCGTCGAACAGGCGGTACGGGTATTGAAGGCGCTGGACGAAACATTTGAATTGGAAAGTGCGGATGTTGGCGGTGCCGGTTATGCGGCTCACGGCCATCCTTTGCCGGAAAGCACCCTGAAACTGGCTAAGGAAGCTGACGCGGTTTTGTTTGGCGCCGTTGGCGATTTCAAGTACGACAATCTGGAGCGGCGTCTCCGGCCGGAGCAGGCTATTTTGGGATTGCGCAGCAATTTAGGGCTTTTTGCCAACCTGAGGCCGGCTATTCTCTATCCGCAGCTGGCAGGCGCTTCTACTCTCAAATTTGACATTGTTTCCGGACTGAATCTCATGATTGTCCGGGAATTGACGGGCGATATTTATTTCGGTCAGCCTCGCGGTATCCGTACCGCACCTGATGGCGTTTTCAAAGGCGAGCGGGAAGGATTCGATACCATGCGTTACGCTGAAACCGAAGTCCGGCGAATCGCCCATGTCGCTTTCCAGACGGCCATGAAGCGCGAAAAATGCCTAACCAGTGTCGACAAGGCCAATGTATTGGAAACTTCCCAATTCTGGCGCGAAATCGTCATGGATGTGCACAAGGCCTATCCCGAAGTGATATTGGATCATATGTATGTCGATAATGCCGCCATGCAACTCGTTCGCGCTCCCAAAAAATTCGATGTCATCGTTACCGGTAACATGTTTGGCGATATCCTGTCAGATGCTGCGGCCATGCTGACCGGTTCTATCGGTATGCTGCCATCGGCTTCTCTGGATGCCAATAATAAAGGGCTATATGAGCCTTCTCATGGTTCCGCGCCGGATATTGCCGGAAAAGGCATCGCCAATCCGCTGGCGACGATCTTGTCGGCTGCCATGATGTTGCGGTATTCGCTGAACCGGGCCGAGCAGGCCGACCGCGTCGAGGCGGCAGTGCAATCTGTACTGGAACGGGGCGTCAGGACTGCGGATATCCATGAGCCGGGTCTGAAGCTGGTCAGTACAAGTGAAATGGGCGATGCCGTTGTCGCCGCGCTTTAATCATATGGAATTTATCTTTTTAATCAGGTAATGGAAATGAAATTCGTAGGTTTCGTTGGCTGGCGCGGAATGGTCGGTTCCGTTCTGATGCAGCGCATGCAGGAAGAAAATGATTTTGCTTACATCGAACCGGTTTTTTTCACGACATCCAATGTTGGCGGAAAAGCGCCGGCACAGGCGAAAAACGAGATCCTGCTCAAGGACGCCTTTGATATCGATGCGCTGAAAAAATGCGAGATTATCATTACCTGTCAAGGAGGCGATTATACCGGTGAGGTCTATCCGAAACTACGCGCCGCCGGATGGAATGGTTATTGGATCGATGCCGCATCCCGTCTGCGCATGAATGATGATTCAATCATTATCCTGGATCCGGTTAATCTGGACGTTATCAAGAATGGCATGGCATCCGGCATCAAAAATTTCATCGGCGGCAACTGTACGGTTTCCTGCATGCTGATGGGGTTGGGAGGATTGTTTAAGCAAGATTGGGTGGAATGGATGTCCACCATGACTTACCAGGCCGCATCTGGCGGCGGGGCGCAGCACATGCGCGAATTACTCACCCAGTTCGGCTTGATTCATCGTGAAGTCGCTGTCAGCCTGGATGATCCCGCATCGGCCATCCTTGAAATTGACAGAATGGTATTACAGAAACAGCATGGCATGACGGAAGAGGAAACCCGTCATTTTGGTGGCGTGCCGCTAGCCGGCAACCTGATTCCGTGGATTGATACGGATCTGAGCAACGGCATGTCTCGTGAAGAATGGAAGGGAAAAGTCGAAACCAATAAAATCCTGGGACGTCATGGCGCAACAGACATGGTTCCAGTTGATGGGCTCTGCATTCGCATCGGTGCCATGCGCTGTCACTCGCAGGCATTAACGATCAAGCTGAAAAAAGAAGTTCCGCTAGATGAGATCAATGACGTCATTGCCGGATACAATCAATGGGTTAAAGTCATACCCAATAATCGTGAGGCTTCCATGCGTGAGCTGACGCCGGCGGCTGTGACAGGCAAGCTGGAGATTCCAGTCGGACGGTTACGCAAGATGGAGATGGGCGCATCCTATCTTTCGGCTTTTACGGTTGGGGATCAGCTTCTGTGGGGCGCGGCTGAACCGTTAAGACGGATGTTACGTATCATTCTCGAATAACTGACGACTGGCGCCTTATTGGATGAGGTGTTGTAACTCTGCGGTCGGATGTTAAAATATCATCGAAAAAAACCTGAAGAGCCAAAAAAATGGCCTGGCATGTTGTTCATTGAACACAATGAACTTGTGCGGCAGGCATCATAATGATATTGTCAGTAAAAGATTATTTCAGCAAACCCGGATTCTATATAGCCAGTAACTTGATAGCAAATGCCTACAGAACAGCATGACAAATTGGTGACTTTTGCTCTTAAGGCATGTTTTTTCCTCTTTTTTTCCGTCATTTTCTCATTTTCGCATGCCGCCAGTCTGGGACAGCTAACGGTTCTGTCTTCGCTGGGCCAGCCATTGCATGCTGAAATCGAACTACTGTCCGTTTCACCCGATGAAGCGCCTTTACTGACCGTCAGCCTGGCTCCCAGGGAGGCTTATCAAAAATCCGATATTGATTACACGCCGTTTTTACAGTCGCTGAATATCTCCATAGAAAAAAGGGGTAGCCACACTTTTGCCCGGATCACCAGTTCACAGCCTGTTAATGAGCCGTATATTGGTATTTTGCTGGAACTGTCCACTGGCCAGGAGCGAAAAGGGCGTGAATATGTGATTGTGCTGGATCCGGCAGAACGGCGCGCGGTACCGCTTACATCAGCGGCCGCCATGCAAAGATTTTTCGAGTGGCAGCGCGCAAACAGAGAGGATGCGCGGGTTTCTCAGACAGCCACCAAATCTGTTTCGGTTTCCGGAGAAAAAGAAATACCGGCATCAACAGAATATGTCGTAGCCAGGGGGGATACCCTGTCCAAAATTGCCGGTCGTCTCGGAAACAGGAATACCTCACTGGAGCAGATGCTGGTGATGCTTTACCGGAATAATCCGGATGCATTCCTTAACAATAACATGAACCTGCTCAGGGAAGGGGCGGTGCTTTCGGTTCCTGGGGCTGGTGCGGCAGGCAATGTATCGCAGCGGGAGGCAAAGCGGCTTGTCCGGTTGCATGCCGCCAATTTCCGTAGATACAGCCAAAGACTGGCTGGCATGGTTCAGAAATCGTCTCCAGGCGCTACAGGTAGAACAGGGCCTGTTGCGGAAGGTAAGGTTACAGCCAGGGTCAAAGAGCAATTGGTGCCTGCCGTCAAGTCACCTGACCGGCTTGAGCTTTCAAAAGCCGGTACGGCGCCTGCGGCTATCACGGCTGAAGAGAAAATTGCCATGAACCGGGCGATTGAAGATGCCAATCGCCGGATTACCGAACTGGAAAAAAATGTCAGCGAACTCAGAGACTTGCTAACGATCGTCAGCAAGAACGGCCATGCGGCTACCCAACCGGCTGAAACAGCAGCCAAAGCTCCCCCGACACAGCCCGAAACCGCCAAGCCGCAGGAAACGGAATCAAAAGATACTGCGAGCAAAACAGAAGCAGATTCGCCCCAAA
Source organism: Betaproteobacteria bacterium (assembly GCA_009783065.1). The sequence goes on from WRHV01000012.1 coordinate 13,214, forward strand.
CTGTAACGGGAACGGTTGAGAAAACACCTTCATCCGAACCGAAAGAGGGTACTTTAAAAGAAGAGGGCATCAGTTCTGATCAAACTCTGGCAAAGTCTGAGAAAAAAGCCGAATCGCCGGAAAAGAAAGAAGAGAATGATAAAAACGCTGAAGCTGAAAAAGAAAAGGGGTTTTTGTATAACCTGAAAAATAATATCGTCTGGCATGCCGCTATTGGCGCTACGGCGGCGCTGATTTTCCTGATTGCACTTATAATGTGGATGCGCCGCAAAAAGCCCGAAGTCCCTCTCAAGTCTGCGCCGACAGCCCCGCTTCCGCCTAAAAAAGAAAAGGTGGAAGATATCAATCCAAACATTATCTCAGGCCGCGATTACCTCGATAACTTACCGGCGAGAGAAGTCATGGATGACGACGATGATATCGAATTGGAAGACGTCGAAGATATTGAGGAAGAGCCTGTAACTGAATTCAAAGAAATTGAAGAAGTTACCGCTGAACCGGAAGAGGTAGTTGAAGAAGTTGTTTCCGAACCGGAAGAGATCGAAGAGATTGAAGAAATCCCTGCCGAGCCGGACGAAGAGGATGTCATGGATATGGCTGTTTCTGAACCGGAAACAGATGAGATTGATGATGGGAATGATAACGATGATTTGGCGGCATTACAGCTGGATGACAGCGATGAGCTGGCTGTTGAAGAAAGCGAAGAAGAAACGGATGCGAAAGAGCCGCCTCCACTGGAGCTGGATTTATCCGATATTAACCTCGAATTAGAGAATGATGCCGAAAATGAGTTGCCTGATATGGCCGCTTCGGCTGAACAAAAAACACCGGAGCCGCAAAATGCGGAAATGGCGGCTAAACTGGAATTGGCGCTAGCCTATATAGATATGAAAGATAAAGAGGGCGCACGCGAATTGCTTGAAGAGATTATCGAGCGAGGGACTCCCCGACAAATCATGGAAGCGCAGCAGGCCATGCAATATCTGTAGTATTTCTTGATAGGGGACGGGTATAGCAAGGTGTTGCTGTACCCGATTTTTATTGCCGGATTGACGAACAACATGAAGCGGATTGCGCTGGGTATTGAATATGACGGCAGCCGATGGCGAGGCTGGCAAAAGCAACCTGACGGGCATACCGTTCAGAATCAGTTGGAAAATGCGATTTACGCCTTTACGCTCACCCGGATTCCGACAGTTTGTGCAGGTAGAACGGATGCGGGTGTTCATGCTCTCGAACAGGTTGTACATCTGGATACCGTGCTTAACCGTGATCCATTTTCGTGGGTTCGCGGACTCAATTCTTTTCTGGATGATTCCATTGCGGTACGATGGGCCTGTGAAGTGCCTTCGGGGTTGGAAGGATTTCATGCCCGTTCAAGCGCTTTTGCCAGACGATACCGATATGTGCTGTATAACAACCCCGTCCGTTCTCCACTCCTGAAAAGGCGGGCCGGGTGGGTATTCCGCCCTCTATCGCTTGAACCCATGCGAAGGGCAGCCAATTTTCTGCTAGGGAAACATGATTTCTCTGCTTTCAGGGCGGCTGAATGCCAGGCCATCTCGCCGGTTAAAACGATGAACCATATCGGCATTGAACGGCGGGGAGACCTGTTTACCTTTACATTTGAGGCCAGCGCCTTTTTGCATCATATGGTACGTAATATAGTCGGTTCTCTCGTTTACGTCGGGAAAGGGGATTATGAACCGGAATGGATCCATACCCTTCTGCAAGGAAGAGACCGCACAAAAGCCGCGCCGACTTTTATGCCGGATGGACTCTATCTGGCCAAAGTTATATACGATAAGAAATGGAACCTGCCGCAAACAGCAGAAGATTTTGTTACCATCTTATAAAAAATGGACAGATCGTTTTTTTAAACAATGAAACAGCGAACCCGAATCAAGATTTGCGGGCTGACCCGGAAGGAAGATGTGCAGGCGGCCGTAAAATCCGGCGCTGATGCGCTGGGTTTTGTTTTTTATCCGGAAAGTCCCCGATATGTCACGCCGTCGGTTGCCGGGGAACTGATTGCTGCCGTGCCGCCTTTTGTCACTACGGTCGGGCTTTTTGTCAATATGCCGAAGCAGGATGTGGTCCGGATTGCCGCCCAGACGGGTATTTCGCTTCTGCAATTTCACGGAGATGAAACAGTCGAATTTTGCACAAAGACTGCGATGGCGGCCAATTTGCCGTTTATCCGTGCTTTTCGCGTCAAACCTGATACAAATCCGCAGGATTTGGTACAATTCGAACAGAAATATCGTGCCGCCGGCAATTATTTTTCCGGTTTGTTGCTGGATTCCTATTCAGATGTATACGGCGGAACGGGAAAGGTATTTAATTGGTCTCTCATCTCAAAAGAAATCGCGCATCAGGTCGTTTTGAGTGGTGGCTTGAGCGAACAAAATGTAGCTGGCGCCATTAAACAGGTGCAGCCCTACGCTGTTGACGTCAGCAGTGGCGTTGAAAGCGGCCGGGGCATCAAAGATGCCGGTAAAATCCGTGCTTTTATCAGCGCGGTCAACGTGGCGGACCGGACTCCCGGATAAAATCGTACAACCAGTCAGGTTATCTCCCTCAAGCAGGGAAGATAAAATGCCAGACATTGAGAGAAAATCATGAAAGACAGTTTGAAGAGGCATGACAGTCGCGCACTGTATCATAGTACCGGTTATACCCTGCCGGATGCGAAAGGTCATTTCGGCAAATACGGCGGTATTTTCGTATCAGAGACATTAATTTACGCATTGGACGAGCTTGCCAATGCGTATGAACGTTTCAAAAATGATCCAGCCTTTCTGGCTGAATTCAGGCATGAGCTAAAGCATTATGTCGGTCGGCCCACGCCGATTTATCATGCTGAACGCTGGTCCGAGATGTTGGGCGGTGCGCAAATTTACCTCAAGCGGGAAGACTTAAACCATACCGGTGCGCATAAGGTTAATAATGTCATTGGGCAGGCGCTTATGGCCAGGCACATGGGTAAGAAACGCATCATTGCCGAGACAGGCGCCGGACAGCATGGTGTTGCGACTGCGACGATTTGCGCCCGTTTCGGGCTCGAATGCATTGTTTATATGGGAAGCGAGGACACCAAGCGGCAGGCGCAAAATGTTTATCGGATGAAACTGCTGGGCGCGCGAGTTGTTCCTGTTGAATCCGGTTCCAAAACGTTGAAGGATGCCCTAAATGAAGCCATGCGCGATTGGGTTACCAACGTGGAAACGACCTTTTATATTATCGGCACAGTTGCCGGCCCTCATCCTTATCCTATGCTGGTCAGGGATTTCCAGTCCATAATCGGAGAGGAGTGCCTGGTTCAGATGCCCGAAATAACGGGGCGGCAACCGGATTATGTTGTTGCGTGTATCGGTGGCGGTTCCAACGCTATGGGCATTTTCTATCCCTATATTGACTTGCCTGATGTCGGCCTGATTGGTGTGGAAGCTGCCGGCGATGGTATTGAAACCGGCAGGCATGCCGCACCGCTGACAGCCGGTTTGCCGGGCGTTCTTCATGGCAACCGGACTTATCTCCTGCAAGATGAGAATGGCCAGATTATTGAAGCGCATTCCGTTTCGGCGGGTCTTGATTATCCGGGTGTGGGGCCCGAACACGCATGGCTAAAAGACAGTGGCCGTGCACAGTATGTTTCCGCGACAGATGAAGAGGCGCTTGCCGCATTTCATGACTGCTGCCGCATCGAAGGCATCATTCCGGCACTCGAATCCAGCCATGCTATTGCGCATGCGGTCAAAATGGCGCCGGCGCTGGGCAAGGACAAGGCTATTTTAGTCAACCTTTCCGGTCGGGGAGACAAGGACATGCATACGGTTGCGCAACATGCCGGAATCCAGTGGTGATTTCATTTTCTGAAAATAGCCTTATTTTTGAAATTATCTGAAAGGATTCCGCATGTCACGCATACAACGTACATTGACTGCGCTAAAAAATAAAAACAAAAAAGCGCTCATTCCCTTTATTACCGCCGGCTATCCAGAGCCGGATATAACCGTCGCGCTCATGCATGCGCTTGTTCGGGGCGGTGCCGATATTATTGAACTGGGTGTTCCCTTTTCCGATCCAATGGCAGATGGCCCGATCATTCAGCGGGCATCTGAGGAAGCGCTGAAAAATGGTATCAGTTTGCGTGATATATTTCATTTCGTGCAGCAGTTTCGTGAAGATGATGCAAATACACCGGTTGTTCTGATGGGATATGCCAATCCGGTTGAGCGAATGGGATTGGAAAAATTTGTTCAAAAAGCGCATCATTCAGGAGTTGATGGTGTCCTGATTGTGGATTATCCACCGGAAGAGTGTGAAAACTTTGCTGCACTCATGAAAGCGCATGAAATGGATGTTATTTTCCTGCTGGCGCCAACTTCAACCGAAGAACGGATGGAAAAGATTGGCAGGATAGCCAGTGGGTATGTTTATTATGTTTCGCTAAAAGGGGTTACTGGAGCAGCCAGTCTGAATCTTGATGAGGTCGCATCGGCTATTTTAGCTATTCGAAAACATGTATCCATTCCAGTTGGCGTTGGTTTCGGCATTCGCGATGGTGAGACGGCAAAAGCAGTCGGGGCGTTGGCAGACGGCGTCGTTATTGGCAGTCGGCTGATTCAAGTGCTTGAAAATGCAGAAAAAAACAGGCGGGAAAGCGATCTGGAAACCTTTATTTCGGGTATACGAAGCGCATTGGATGGATAAAATGCCAGTTGGCGAAATGGTTTCAAAACAGTATGATTTTGTCCAACGATTTGTTATCTGTATTCATTCGGCTAATTAATCAGGCAACAATGATTAATGGCCGTTTCACCTGCCTGTTGGAACGGCAGGTTTATCAGGAGATTTTATGAGTTGGCTAGATAAATTGCTTCCTCCGCGGATTCAGCCGCATGCGACCAATAGCCGCAAAACGGTTCCAGAGGGCTTATGGGTTAAATGTCCGTCATGTGAAACCGTTTTATATCGGACCGATCTGGAAACAAATGCGCATGTTTGCCCAAAGTGCAGCCATCACATGCGGATTCGTGCACGTGAAAGGCTGGATGTTTTGCTGGATACGGAAGGCCGCTATGAAATTGGCCACAATACCTTGCCGTTTGATGCTTTAAAATTCAAAGACAGTAAAAAATATCCGGAACGGTTGAAATCCGCGCTGGAGTCAACAGGTGAAACCGATGCGATGATTGTGCTGGGTGGCGCTATCAAGACGGTACCGGTCGTGGTGGCCTGTTTTGAATTTGAATTTATGGGCGGCTCTATGGGGTCGGTTGTGGGAGAACGTTTTGTCAGAGGCGTGCAGACTGCAATTGAACAAAGAGTACCGTTTATCTGTATTACGGCGAGCGGCGGGGCACGTATGCAGGAAGGTCTGCTGTCCCTGATGCAAATGGCAAAAACAAATGCCATTTTGACGAAGCTCTCGGAAAAAGGGTTGCCCTATATATCCGTTCTGACTGATCCGACAATGGGAGGGGTTTCTGCTTCCTTTGCTTTTGTGGGCGATATTGTCATTGCTGAGCCTAAAGCGCTGATCGGTTTTGCTGGTCCAAGGGTGATTGAAAATACCGTTCGGGAAAAATTGCCGGAAGGCTTTCAGCGTGCTGAATTTTTACTGCGCAAAGGCGCCATAGACCGGATTGTGGACAGACGGGAAATGCGGGAAGAGTTGGCCCATTTGCTGGCGATTCTACAGAATCAGCCGGTTGAGACCGTATCCTGATCCATTCATGAAATACAGTCATGCCAGGAATTTACTTTCTTTCCCAGTCTTTTAATCGGCTTGTTTGGTTTACGCTGGATGCTATGCTGGAAGGACTTCAGTGAACCATATCCATTCAGACACTTTGACAGAATGGCTGACAGGTATCGAACATCTCCATCCCAAAAATATCGAAATGGGGCTGGAGCGTATCAGAGTCGTCAAGGAACGCCTGGGTATCCGGTTTGACTGCCCTGTCATCACGGTAGGGGGTACCAACGGAAAAGGTTCGACCTGCACCATGATGCAGACTATTTGGCAAAAAGCAGGCTATCGGGTCGGGTTGTATACCTCTCCACACATCCATCATTTTGAGGAACGCCTTAGAATAAACGGGCAAATCGTTCCGGAAAAAACCTTTGTCCATTCTTTCAAAACGGTGGAAAAGGCGCGAGGCGATACGCTGCTGACATTTTTTGAATTTACGACACTTGCCATCCTGCAGATTCTAGCGGATGCCAAGCTGGACGTCGTGATTTTGGAAGTTGGACTGGGAGGACGACTCGATGCAGTTAATCTCGTCGATGCCGACGTTGCCGTCATCACCAATGTGGATATTGACCATGTTGATTATTTAGGTGATACGCGAGAACTGATCGGTTATGAAAAGGCCGGTATTTTCCGTCAGGGCCGGGTGGCCATTTATGGTGATTATGATCCTCCCCATTCGCTGGTACAGTATGCCGATGAGATCGGCGCTGACCTTCGTGTTCTCGGGCGGGATTATCATTCGGTTTGCCGAGAGGATCGCTGGAGCTATAGCGGTCCGACACGGCAGTTTGATCATCTTGATCTACCGGCTTTGCATGGGAAAAATCAGGTAAAAAATGCAACCAATGCGCTCATGGTTCTTGAAGCCATGCAGGAGAAATTGCCGTTTAATGAAACGGCCGTTCGCGCAGGTCTTTCACAGGTTTATCTGCCGGGACGTTTTCAGGTGCTCCAAAAGGAGCCAATCGTTATTCTGGATGCTGCGCATAATCCGCATGCGGCTGTTGTCCTGGCTGAAAACCTGCGTGGTATGGGGGATTTTGATAGGACTTATGCCGTTTTTGGGGCCATGTCCGACAAGGATATTGATGGCGTTATTGCGCCTCTGCTCGATATGGTCGATTTCTGGTATCTCACAGGGCTTCCCCTTTCCAGGGCGGCCACCACAGAAATGTTGAGGGAAAAACTCGTGGGCGCTGGTGTTTTGCCTGACAAAATCCGGCTTTTTGATACAGCTGCTGATGCGCTGGCAGCAGCAAAGATGGATGCACAGAAAAATGATAGAATAGTTGCATTCGGATCGTTTTGGATTGTAACGGGTGTTACCCAGACAAAAAGTTCCGATTCATTAACATAATAAATGGATTGCATGAGCCGGTTTTCTTTATTTCGCCGTCACAAACAGGAAATGCCAGATTCAGATAGTCCGCGTGCAGATAGCGGCAAAAAAAAGCAGGGAAAACCATCCGGTGCGGATGATCCTGTCCTTCCCGAAAAAAAACGCGCGAGAAGGCGTCTGGTTGGGGCTGTAACGATTACACTTGCAGTCATTATCGTGTTGCCCATGATTTTTGATTCTGAGCCGCAAACAGTATCGCAGGATATGTTGATTAATATCCCGTCCCGCGATAAACCTTCTCAAACTGTTTCAAGAGAACCGGTGAAGAAAAAAGGAGTGGAAAATCAGACGGTTGTTGCAAGTGCGGACAAACCATCTGACGAGCATGCGCGTGCGCCTGCCGACAAAAAAGATACAGCGAAGCCGGTTGAAGAAAGCACAGCCAAAGAATCTGGCAAAGCGGATAATGTTAAGGATAAGTCTGGCGTGACAGACAGCAAACCCGACGTAAAATCAACGACGAAATCCGATGCCAAGCCTGAGACAAAGACAGATGCCAAGACGAATGCAGCTAAAAAACAAGACGATCCTATTGGACAGCTGATTACACAGAATGCAAATGTATCAGCAAATGAACAGGAGAAATTTGTCATTCAGGTAGCCGCTGTTTCGACGCAGGAAAAGGCCAGGGAATTGCAGGACAAGCTTCAAAAAGCGGGTTTGAGTTCTTACACACAAAAGGTTGCGCTCAAAGATGGGGGCGAACGCATCCGGATACGGATCGGCCCGCTGTCCAGCAAAAAAGAGGTTAACAGTACGTGTGCCAAACTGAGCCAGTTAAAACTGTCGTGTACGCTGATTAACTGAAAACGATTGGGAATGGTTTGACGGCATTTGATTACGCATTGCTGTTTTTGCTGGGTTGTTCGGTCATTATCGGGACGATGCGAGGAGGACTCAGAGAAATACTTTCTCTGGCAAGTTGGGTCGTTGCCTTCATGGTTGCCAATATGTATGGTGAAATATTAGCCCCGATGTTGCCAGCCGCCTTGCCGGGTAATACGATTCGCCTGATTGTTTCTTTTGTGGTTCTGTTTATTGGTGTGCGGATTGCGATGATGTTGTTTGTAAAGGCCGTTGATGCTTTGGTCAGTGCGGGAGGTCTATCGGGTATAAACCGAAGTCTTGGAAGCGTATTCGGTCTGGCTCGCGGTGTCCTGATCAGCTTGGTACTGGTATTGCTGTGCGGTATGACATCTATTCCGCAGCAGCCTTTTTGGAAAAAGGCCATGTTCAGTCCTTTTGCTGAGCAGGTTGCTCTCATGGTATTGCCCTTTTTGCCGGAGAGCATGGCGCAGAATATAAAATATTGAAAAACACAACTTTTATTAAAATGCCGTTTTGACCCTCAAGTGGTCAGTTTTGAGTAAGGAGTCCACGATGTGTGGCATAGTTGGGATCGTTTCACATTCACCTGTCAATCAGCTGGTTTATGACGCCTTGCTGCTTTTACAGCACCGAGGGCAGGATGCTGCCGGCATTGCAACTTCAGCCAATAACAAGTTCTCCATGTATAAGGCTAATGGTCTTGTACGGGATGTCTTTCGTACGCGCAACATGCGGGCGCTTCCCGGTAATTCCGGCATTGGCCATGTACGTTATCCGACAGCGGGATCGGCTTCCAATGAAGAGGAGGCGCAGCCTTTTTACGTCAACGCCCCTTTTGGCATGACATTCGCTCACAATGGAAATCTGACTAATTGTGAGCAACTCAAGATTGAAATGTTCAAAAATGATCGCCGCCATATCAATACCAATTCGGATTCCGAAGTGCTTTTAAATGTGCTGGCGCATGCGATTGAAGACACGACAACCGGCTATTCGCTTGATCCGGCAGCCCTTTTCCGCGCGGTTGCTGTGGTTCACAAGCGAGTACGGGGGGCTTATGCGGCATTAGCCCATATCACCGACGCTGGCATTTTAGCGTTCCGCGATCCTTATGGCATTCGTCCACTTTGTATCGGCTTTTCAGAAACAGACAATGGGACAGAATACATGGTTGCCAGTGAATCCGTTGCGCTGGAAGGGCTTGGTTTTCGATTCCTGCGCGATGTCATGCCGGGAGAGGCGGTTTTCATTGATAACGACGGGAACCTATACAACCAGCAGTGTGCTGAATCTCCCAGCTTAAATCCCTGTATATTTGAATATGTCTATCTTGCTCGTCCCGATTCACTCATTGATGGCGCATCGGTTTATGCATCCCGACTCAAAATGGGCGAATATCTTGCCGACAAGATCAAGCGGGAAATCCGTTCAGGTCAAATTGATGTCGTGATGCCGATTCCTGATTCATCACGGCCGGCTGCCATCCAATTGGCGCTGAAACTGGATATTGAATACCGCGAAGGGTTTATCAAAAACCGCTATATCGGTCGTACCTTTATCATGCCGGGCCAGGAAACACGCCAGCGTTCGGTCCGTCAAAAACTAAATGCCATCAGTTCGGAATTCAAGGGAAAAAGCATTCTTCTTGTAGATGATTCCATTGTGCGAGGTACAACCAGCCATGAAATTGTCCAGATGGCGCGCGATGCGGGAGCCGCCCGCGTCATCTTTGCATCTGCTGCGCCACCGGTGAAATATCCCAATGTTTATGGCATCGACATGCCGACACGTAATGAACTGGTTGCCTATGGCAAGACAGATGAAGAAGTTCGTCTGGAAATGACGGCTGATGCGCTGATTTACCAGGACCTTGATGCGCTGAAGCAATCTATTACGGATGTCAATCCGGCAATTAAGAATTTCGAGGCATCCTGTTTTGACGGCATCTACATCACAGGTGATGTGACACCGGCATATCTCGACCGGCTGGAAAACGCGCAGCGAAATCGTCCGGTCGAGGTAGAAGGGATTGTCCGTTCCCAGTTGCATTTGTCGCTGGCGCACGCTGAATAAGAGACACATTCAATGTGTTTAATCATGTTTATAGAAGAAAAGCTGTAACTGGCTCGCTTATTTGTATCCCGGTAGGTGTCCAAAGACATACAGGATCTTCTGGATGTGATTAAAAGGAATGCCTTGCTATATGAACAAAGCTTTTGTCAAAGAAACGGATTCAAATGACGAACAGGAGTATGGAAATCCTGCGCTTCCGGTTGGTTTCAAGAATTACATAACACCAGCCGGCCTGAAAGCACTGAAAGATGAATTGCTCCATTTGCTTGATGACGAGCGCCCGGAAGTGGTCCGGGTTGTTTCCTGGGCGGCATCCAATGGAGATCGCTCGGAAAATGGAGATTACATATACGGGAAACGCCGCTTACGTGAAATTGACCGCCGTATCCGGTTTCTGATCAAGCGGATTGAGGCGGCTGAGGAATTTGATCCGAGTATTCACTATGGCAATGATCAGATTTTCTTTGGTGCTACCGTGATCTACGAAAGAGAAGATGGCCAGAAAAATAGCGTGACGATTGTGGGGGTGGACGAGATTGATCCTCTGCAGGGAAAAATCAGTTGGATTTCACCTGTTGCGCGTACGCTGACCAAAGCGCGTGAAGGTGATGTCGTTACCCTCAATACGCCTGCGGGAATGGAAGAACTCGTTGTATTGGAAGTATCCTATCCTAAACCAGCCTGATCCATTCTTTTATAACGGAAGATAAAACAGCACATAATGGCTGGTTTCGTCCGTTTGATATTTGTTCCCCTATAATCCGGTAGATGAGCCAGCCCAAACACATCTTTTCTTATGTTTCTTCCCAGGCAAAAAAAGCAGGAAGAGCGTCGTTTTTGCCCATGACGCGGGAAGAGATGGCGTTGCTCGGTTGGGATGCGTGTGATGTCATCCTTGTAACAGGCGATGCCTATATTGATCATCCAAGCTTTGGCATGGCATTGATTGGCCGCTTTCTGGAAGCGCAGGGTTTTCGTGTCGGCATTATCAGTCAGCCGGACTGGCGTTCAGCGCAAGCATTTCGTGTGCTGGGCAAACCCAGACTTTATTTTGGCATCACTTCCGGCAACATGGATTCTATGGTAAACCGTTATACATCCGAACGAAAGATTCGTTCGGATGATGCCTATACGCCTGGCGGCATGGCTGGCAGCCGGCCAGATCGCGCTGTACTTGTTTATTCTCAACGAGCCAGAGAGGCTTATCCTGGGACGACCATCGTGATCGGCTCAATCGAAGCCAGTTTACGGCGAACAGCCCACTATGATTACTGGTCTGATACCGTTCGGCGTTCCATTTTGCCGGATTCCAAAGCCGACATTCTGTTGTACGGTAATGCTGAACGGGCGCTGGCGTCGCTGACGCACCGTCTTGCTGCCGAAGAGAAAATCGAAAATATCCGTGACCTAAGAGGAACGGCCTTCATGGTTTCACGGAATTGGAAACCAGCACCAAACTGGCTGGAAATAGACTCAACCCATATTGATGCGCCAGACAGAGTTGAACAGCCTAAAAATCCATATCTGAGCGATCAGGATGCCGTACCGTGTCGTAAAGCATCGGAAGAGCCGTCAGGCGAAAAAAAAATGGGTATGCAAACACCTGCCGGCAACGTGACAACCCGGCTCGAAGAAAATGCCAGAACAGTGGTTCGTTTACCTTCATTTGAAACGGTCAAGGATGATCCGATATTGTATGCGCATGCATCGCGTGTCATGCATTTAGAATCCAATCCTGGTAATGCCCGCGCTTTGGCACAGGCCCATGCGGACAGGGATGTGTGGCTCAATCCGCCCCCTTTGCCGTTGACTATGGAAGAGATGGATGGTGTTTATGGTTTGCCGTATGCGCGCGCGCCTCATCCGGCATACGGCAATAAGCGTATTCCTGCATGGGAAATGATCCGGTTTTCAGTCAATATTATGCGCGGCTGTTTTGGCGGTTGCACATTCTGCTCCATCACGGAGCATGAGGGCCGGATTATCCAAAGCCGCTCGGAACCATCCATTTTGCGGGAAATTGAAGCCATACGGGATTGTACAGAAGGGTTTACAGGGATCATATCTGATTTGGGAGGACCAACCGCCAATATGTACCGCATGAACTGCCGTGATCAAAACATCCAGCGGCTCTGCCGCCGCTTATCATGCGTTTACCCGAATATTTGCGTCAATCTGGATACGGATCACAGTAAGCTGATATCGCTTTACCGTAAGGCAAGAACCCTGCCGGGAGTGCGTAAGGTGCTCATTGGTTCCGGCCTTCGCTATGACCTGGCGGTACGTTCACCGGAATATATTCGTGAACTCGTCACGCATCACGTTGGTGGCCTGCTGAAAATTGCTCCCGAGCATACCCAGGAAAATGTGCTGTCTAAAATGATGAAACCCGGGATTGGCGTGTATGAAACATTCCGGAGAATGTTTGAGCAATACTCAAAAGAAGCGGGAAAGGCGCAGTATCTTGTGCCTTACTTTATTGCTGCCCATCCCGGGACAACGGATGAGGATATGTTAAATCTGGCTTTATGGCTGAAAAAAAATAATTTTCGGCTGGATCAGGTTCAAACATTCATGCCGACCCCGTTGGCCATGGCAACGACTATGTATCACACCCAGAAAAATCCACTGCAAAAAGTGACTGTGGATTCCAAGCCGGTTGAGACTGTCCGCAAGGGACAGACGCGCCGTTTGCACAAGGCTTTCCTCCGCTATCATGATCCGGAAAATTGGCAGATCCTGCGTGAGTGGTTACGCCGAAATGGTCGGGCTGACCTGATTGGGAATGGCCCTCATCATCTTGTTCCAGCATGGAAATCGGCACCGGTCAATGCCCGCCAGTCATCTCAAAGTAAACAAGGGAAGCCGATAGCAAAAAACAGTATGTCAGAGCCGGAAAAAAATACCAACCGGCACGGCAATACAAAAGCAGGTCAATTTGCTGCCGGCAGTCGTCACCGCAAAGGCGTACCGACCCGGTCAGGCCGAAAATAATGGAGCAGAAGGTTATTTTTTATCTTAATTATGGATTTAAAACAAAAACAAAGTAGGCTGCATCTGAAAAAAGTATGATAACGCCCTGTTTTCTGAATGAAATCCAGTAAAATAGAAATAGTTATACTGTCATTGCAATAAAACGTCAGAAGAAAACCAGATTTTTCTCCGGAAAAGGAGAAGAATTTTTTATGTCATTTTTGGGAAATCAGTGAACAATATTCGTAATTTTTCCATTATTGCTCATATCGATCATGGCAAATCGACACTTGCCGATCGCATTATCCAAATGTGTGGAGGACTTTCCGATCGTGAAATGGAAGCCCAGGTATTGGATTCTATGGATATTGAGCGCGAACGGGGTATTACCATCAAGGCACAGACAGCAGCCTTATCCTATAAAGCGAGGGATGGACAAGTCTATAACTTGAATCTGATCGATACGCCGGGGCACGTTGATTTCAGCTATGAAGTCAGTCGCTCTCTTTCAGCCTGTGAAGGTGCGCTTCTGGTAGTCGATGCTTCGCAGGGTGTTGAAGCGCAAACCGTAGCTAATTGCTATACGGCGCTTGATCTGGATGTGGAAGTATTGCCTGTTTTGAACAAAATTGATTTACCTTCAGCCGATCCGGATAATGCGCGAGTTGAGATTGAGGATGTGATCGGCCTTGATGCGTCTGAAGCCATACTCTGTTCCGCCAAGACGGGGCAGGGTGTTGAAGATATTCTCGAAGAACTCATTGCCAAAGTACCGGTTCCCAAAGGGGATCCTGAAGCGCCTTTGCAGGCGCTCATCATTGATTCGTGGTTTGACAATTATGTTGGTGTGGTTATGTTGGTCCGCATCAAAAACGGTGTTGTCCGCCCGAAAGACCGAATCCGGCTGATGGCAACCGGTTCGCAATATCAGGTTGAAAGTGTCGGCGTGTTTTCGCCGCGTTCCCAAAGCCGTGAACTGTTGTCCGCCGGTCAGGTTGGCTTCATCATTGCCGGCATCAAGGAACTCAAATCCGCTCAGGTTGGCGATACGATCACACTGGTTTCCAAACCGGCCGAGTCGCCGTTGCCGGGATTCAAAAAAGTGCAATCCCAGGTATTTGCCGGTCTTTTTCCGGTTGAATCCAATCAATATGATGCCTTGCGTGATTCACTGGAAAAGCTCAAGCTCAATGATGCGGCGCTCCAGTATGAGCCGGAAGTTTCCCAGGCGCTCGGTTTCGGGTTCCGTTGCGGTTTTCTGGGACTTTTGCATATGGAGATTGTCCAGGAGCGGCTTGAGCGCGAATTTGACATGGATCTGATTACAACGGCGCCAACCGTTGTCTATGAAGTTTTGCTGAAAAATGGGACACTCATCCAGGTCGACAATCCCTCTAAGATGCCTGAGCCGGCCGCCATCCAGGAAGTTCGTGAACCGATTGTCGTGGTTAATGTCTATGTGCCGCAGGAATATGTCGGCCCGATCATGACGCTATGTAATCAGAAACGCGGTATCCAGATGGATATACACTATCACGGCAAGCAGGTCAGGCTGGTTTATGAAATGCCGATGGCTGAAATTGTGCTGGATTTCTTTGACCGCATGAAATCGCTTTCACGCGGATATGCCTCAATGGAATACGAATTCAAGGAATATCGTCCATCGGATGTGGTCAAGGTCGATATGCTCATCAATGGTGAAAGAGTGGATGCGCTTGCTATTATTGTCCACCGTTCCAATGCCCAGTTCCGTGGACGGGCGGTAGCTGCAAAGATGCGCCAGTTGATTCCGAGGCAAATGTTTGATGTGGCGATTCAGGCAGCCATTGGTTCTACCATCATTTCGCGCGAAAACGTCAAGGCATTGAGGAAGAATGTACTCGCCAAGTGTTACGGTGGCGATATCACAAGAAAACGTAAACTCCTGGAAAAACAGAAAGCGGGTAAGAAACGCATGAAACAAGTTGGATCAGTAGAAGTTCCGCAAGAAGCCTTTCTCGCAATCTTACAAGTGGATGAGAAATGAGCTTTCAGACCATTCTCAGTAATTTTGCCCTCATTCTTTTTGTTTTAATGGTTGTGACAGGAATCATCTGGTTCCTGGACGTTTTCCATCTCTCGAAAAAACGCCGCAAGGTCGCGGACGAAGCATTGGCCGCGTGGGATGCGCGGCAAGTGCAATTACGGGCTGAAGGGATTAAGCCTGATGAAAACGGGCGGGAAGAATTAAAGCGGAAGCTGTTAAAACAGCCGGTATGGATTGAATATTCCGGCAGTTTTTTCCCGGTTATTGCCGTTGTTTTTTTCCTGCGTTCCTTCTTGTATGAACCATTCAAGATTCCGTCAAGTTCCATGTTGCCGACACTGGAGATAGGCGACTTGATCCTGGTGAACAAATACACTTATGGCATTCGACTGCCTGTCATCAATAAAAAAGTCATCAACATCAACGATCCACAACGTGGTGACCTGGTGGTGTTCAAGTACCCAAGAGATCCTTCTTTGGATTACATCAAGCGCGTTATCGGTGTTGGTGGGGACAAAGTGGTCTACCGTAACAAGCAACTCATCGTCAATGATGAAGTCGCTCAATATCAGCCCTTGCCGGATTATCTTGATACAGAGCGGCTCAGTTATTCCAGGCAGTTCGTAGAGAGAATCGGTTCGCTGGAGCGTCGCATTCTCAATGATGACAGCGCGCCATCCTATGTACCTAATCCGGACCTGTTTCCATATCGG
>WRHV01000013.1 GCA_009783065.1 Betaproteobacteria bacterium
CCACAGCAACGTTATCGCTGCTGTCAACCGTGATGGTAACGGTGTTGTCGCCTTCTCTGGCATTGATGCTGCTGTTTGAAACGGTGCCTTTGAAGGTGATTTCGTCGCTCAGATTGCTGGAAGTGATGCTTGCATCATTCAGTTCCTTGCCTTCGTGCCACTCACCAAAGATGAGGCTGCCATCAGTAGGAACATTACGTGCATCTTCCGCATCGGCATGGTAGGTATTACCAGGATTGACGATGACTTGCATGGTATAAGGCTGGCCATTAACCACGATTGTGATGTAGGCATAAAGATTATTTCCATTCGAGTCAGTCAACGCTTTGATGCCTTCATCTGAAAGGGTAAGCGTGATTTTACCGGTTGCCGCATCATAAGTTGGTTCTTTAAACCAGTCTGCTGCTGCAGGATCATTAAATGTAATGGAATAGTCAACAGAACCGCTCAATTTGCTGGCCGTACCTACGGCTCTATCCACAGCAAGCAAGTTGAAGCTGACGGTATTCGCATCCGTTCCCACTCTTTCAATAATGGCGCGTGCATCGTAGGTGCCGTTGTTTTTGCCGCCGCTACCATCACCACTGCCGCCGTTGCCGTTGCCATTGCCGTCACCACTGCCAGCACCGCTGTTATCGATACCATTATCTTCAGTTATCTTGATAATGCCTGCATTTGATTCAATTTGTCTGTATGTATGGTCAAAGGTAGCTGTGTCAAAGCCTGGCGTAATATTGCCACGTGTTGCGCTCTGTTGAACGACTACAAATTGGTGGCCGCCTTGATCATCATCGCCTCCTGCAGAGGGACCAGCTGCCGCCGATTCCATAAATTCGGATGGGTCCTCGCCTGCTGCGATCTTGGCCTGCAGGGATTGGATGTCCACAGCACTCGCTTGTTTCTCGCTGCCCTGGAAGAACGTATGGTCCAAAGCGAGCGTTTGTCCACTGGCTAAAGTGGCAAAACCTGCATTGACAAATTCGATATGGACTGTGCCGCCTGCGACATCAGTCTGGATAATTTCATTAGGGTAAACTTTATCGCCTATGTGCAGGACGCGTTTGACGCCATTCGCATCAACTGCTGTTGCATTACCCACTAACGCTTTGACGGTGCCGATGGGTTTGATGGATGCTTTTGGAAATGTCGTTTTGGTCATTGTTACGCCTTCTTTAATGAAACTAATAATTGATTTCCAATTTTTATTGCATTTAAGCAATATCTTGATAATTTCTTAGATTATATTTATATAATTTTGGTTTTAATATTGCCCTTTAGTACTATTTTTATTGCACTGCGGTAATTTTTATTGTCAAAAAACATTGATTTTATGTTTGAAAACCCATGCTGCCCCACTATTATTATTGGGAACATTACAAAAACGATTTGTAACAATTCAGGGCATAATTTAAGTTATGACATCGTCGAAACAGCATATTCAACACTGGATTTTCAATCTCTTGCATGGCTTTGCAAAGAACGTTGTCTGAGTTTGTGATATTGCATGCCACACAGGATATTCATTTCCTGCAACTTATAGCCCCATCCAGCTGATTGTGAAGCCCATGCCAAAGTCGTCATATAAACTCAGGCTTTCGTATGAAATGTTTCCCCGACGGCTGATCAGCCACGTTTTCTGATGACACTTTTCAGATACCGAATTCAGCCTTGACAAAGGCGACTATGGCATCGACACCGTTAAAGGGTATGCGGAACTTGTGTCTTTTCCGTTTTCTGAAAGAAAAAAGGGTTACGCGCTAACGTAACCCCTTGATTTGTTTGGTGGGCCCACCAGGACTTGAACCTGGGACCAACGGATTATGAGTCCGCTGCTCTAACCAACTGAGCTATAGGCCCTCGCAAAAATCAGCTGCTTTCTAGGAAGCTTTTGAGTTTATCCGAACGGGAAGGATGACGCAATTTTCTTAACGCTTTGGCTTCAATTTGACGTATCCGCTCTCGGGTGACATCAAACTGTTTACCGACCTCTTCGAGTGTGTGATCCGTTGACATCTCGACACCAAAACGCATGCGCAGTACTTTCGCCTCACGCGGCGTTAGTGAATCCAATACATCCTTGACGACATTACGCATGGATACATGCAAAGCCGCATCAGCGGGCGCAAGCGTATTGTTATCCTCAATAAAGTCTCCCAAATGGGAATCATCATCATCGCCTATCGGTGTTTCCATGGAAATCGGTTCCTTGGCAATTTTCATGATTTTGCGGATTTTATCTTCCGGCATTTCCATCTTCAGCGCCAAGGTTGCCGGATCAGGTTCAGAACCTGTTTCCTGCAATATCTGACGGGATATGCGGTTCATCTTATTGATGGTTTCGATCATATGAACCGGAATCCGAATGGTGCGCGCCTGATCGGCAATGGAACGTGTAATCGCTTGACGGATCCACCATGTGGCATAAGTAGAAAACTTGTAACCACGACGGTATTCAAATTTGTCCACCGCTTTCATTAGGCCGATATTACCCTCCTGGATCAAATCCAGGAACTGAAGGCCACGATTGGTATATTTTTTTGCAATGGAAATAACAAGACGCAAATTGGCTTCCGTCATTTCACGCTTGGCATTGCGCGCACGCATCTCACCGGCCGTCATTTTCCGGTTGACATCACGCATGTCTGTGAGCGGCATACCGCTTCTTTTCTCGATCTCGATCAGCTTGCGTTGCAGTTCTTTGACCATTGGCACGTTACGCCCCAGAATTGCGCTATATGGATAACCTGCATTCACTTCATCATCGACCCAGTCAAGATTCGTTTCATTGCCGGGAAATGTTTTAATAAAGTGAGCGCGCGGCACACCGCAACGATTGACAACCACATCAAGTATTTGCCTTTCGATCTGACGGATATTATCCATCTGGGCACGCAAGGTATCTGCCAGTTTTTCAATGAACTTGGCGGTAAAGCGCATGCCCAATAATTCATTGGAAATGCTTTTATGCGCAGTGATATAGGCTTTCGAATTGTAGGCATTTTCTGCCGAAGCTTTCTGCATCTGCTTGAAGTAACCGGTAATGACAGCAAACTTTTCCAGCACATGTGCTTTTAGTTTTTCCAGTTGTTCAGCAGAATAACCGCCGCCGCCAGCTGAACCCGTTTCCTCTTCATCCTCTTCTTCATCCTCTTCTTCTGCGTCCTTATCGGCGATGTCCTCTTCCTCCGCTTCTTCATCCTGATCTGAGGCCATGCTCAGGGTAACAGAAGTCGTGTCGCCTTCATCATCTTCTGCCAGTCCATCAACAATCTCATCAACTCTCACTTCACCCAGTTTGATTTTTTCAGACTGCTCTAAAATTTCCATAATGGTCGTCGGACTGGAAGAAATAGCCTGGATCATGTCTTTCAAGCCGTCCTCTATCCGCCTGGCAATTTCAATTTCACCTTCGCGTGTCAGTAACTCAACCGAACCCATTTCACGCATATACATGCGGACTGGATCGGTTGTCCGACCAAAATCGGAATCAACTGTTGAAAGGGCAGCCTCAGCAGCAGCTTCTGCTTCCTCATCACTGGTGACATTGATAACATTGTCTGTCAGGAGCAGATCTTCCTCATCAGGCGCATGCTCATAGACGGAAATACCCATGTCGTTGAAAGTATTGATAATGCCTTCAATCGCATCTGGGTCAACAATATGTTCCGGAAGATGATCATTGATTTCAGCAAAAGTCAGAAAATTACGCTCCTTGCCAAGCTTGATCAGTGTGATCAAACGCTCACGGCGGCGTTCAATTTCTTCCGCTGTTGCTTCTGAATCATTGGAAAAAGCATCCTTGAGAAGCGCTTTTTCTTTTGCTTTTCTGTCCTTTGCCCGTGTCCTTTCGGCCATTTTCATTTCAGCACGTTCGACTGCATTCAGAGCAACAACTTCATCATTCTCCGGCTGATAATCTTTTGGCTTCCTGCCACGGCGTCCCGGCACTTTCACGGCTGGCAAGATATAACCTGACGTATCGATCTGAGCCAATACATTAGCATCGGTTGTGACAATCCCGCTTTTTTGCGTTACTGCCGCTTCAGCCTTTTGCTGTAGCAGGAGATTCTTGGGTTTACGTCCCCGTTTTTTAGGCATAGGTGCTTCAGTCGCTATAGCCTGCACAGCAGAGGCTTGAGGAGAAACCGTTTCCAGTTTTTCAGATACTTTTTTCCGGTCTTTGCGTTTAGGTGTCTCAGCAGGAACATCAACAATGGATTCTATGGTTTTCTTTTTGCCGGATGCCGGTTCAGCTTTGGTCTTTGCTTTCGTTTTGTTGGCAGTAACGGCTGCTTTTAACGCCGTTTTTGTCTTTTGAGGCACATTTGGCTTTGCTTTGGTCTTGGCCTCAGCCTTTTCCTTGTCTTTTACAGCCGTTTTAGGTTTTGCTTTTGTTTTCATTTTGATTTTTTCTGCTTCCCTTGGCTCAGCTTTTTTCTTTGCTTCTACGACAATCGTCTCTTCGCGCTTGGGTCTCCCACGACCTCTTTTTACAGTCTGAACTGTCGCTGTCGTTTTGTTTTTAACCGATTGCGATTGCTTTGATTTCTTCTTGTCGTCCACTGGTCCGCCCCAAAATCAACTGATTAGTATGCAGAACATAAAAATGTCTTGCATGTAAAACTTAAAATTATAACACAAATTAATTGATTTTTTGCTTATTTCTGTGATAAATCATGCCTTTAGGCTTGTGTGCTTTCTTCCATAATCTGCTGCTTGAGCTCCTTTTGCTTTTTCTCAAGTGCACGATACTGCTCCTGCACTTCACTAACCGGCAAACCGGATGAAAAAAGCCTGCTTAATTCTGTGGCAATCAATTGAATTTGGATCTGGCATACCGCATCTTTTAACTGCTTTCGGGCAGTCACCATATCAAAATCGTGCTCCTCTACCACTTCCGCAATCAATTGTTCATAATCTCTGCCGGAAAGCCGGAAATATTCAATTAACGCCGGAAAACTGGTGTTTTCTCCTATGGCATGTGTCGCATTGACAATATCTATCAGGATTTTGGCATGATCCAAATCAAATTGTTCAATCGCATTTCTTTCTTCATCCTCAAGTTCCATCACCAGTTCAGGATATATCAGCAAAACACGAATCACCTGCCTGCCAAGCCCAACTATCTGCGGCCGCGATTGGCGAGGCTGCGGCCGCTGCTTTCGCGCTACCGGCTTCGACAATCCAAGAAGCGATTCCAGCTCATCACCTGCCGTTTGTGTCAGCTCGCCAAGCTTGCGCACTATTTGCAGTCGCAGCGCGGATGGCTGAATCGCCTGCAAAAGAGGCTTCGCTACATATTGCGCTCTCGCCCTGCCTTCCAGCGTACTCAAGTCGTTCCCTTTTGTGATTGCCTGAAACAGAAATTCAGAAAACGGCACTGCATTTTGTATTTCTATCTCAAAAGCCACTGCACCATATTCGCGCACAAAACTGTCCGGATCATGATCCGGCGGTAAAAACAGAAAACGCACGCCCTTGTTATCCGTCACATAGGGCAGACTCGCTTCAAGCGCTCTTCTTGCGGCACTTTGCCCCGCCTTATCTCCATCAAAAGCAAAAATAACCAGGTCTGTCTGACGCATGAGCTTTTGCACCTGGGCTGCTGTACAGGCTGTACCCAATGTCGCAACAACCTGAGGAAAACCCAACTGGGCAAGCGCGACAACATCCATGTACCCTTCAACAACCAACACATAACCTGCATTTCTAATATCCTGGCGTGCCTCAAAGAGACCGTAAAGCTCATTGCCTTTCTGAAATAAGGGCGTTTCAGGAGAATTCAAGTATTTCGGCTCACCTTTATTAATAATGCGTGCGCCAAATCCGACAACCTGTCCTTTTGTACTCCGGATGGGAAACATGATCCTGTCCCGAAAGCGGTCATAACGCGAATGAGCGAAAGACGCACCCGCATTCGGATCACGTTCAATGACTAAACCGGCTTCCTGTAATTCTTTCGCAGCATAATTCGAAAACACCGTCTGCAATCCATCATATCCGTCCGGCGCATAACCCAAACCGAAACGCGCAGCAATTTCACCAGAAACGCCCCGTTTCTTTAGATAGGAAATAGCTTGTTCAGCCTGCCTGAGTTGCTTGCGGTAAAAACGGTCTGCCTGCGTCATGACTTCAATATAGGCTAGGCTGACCGCTTGCTTTTCAGCTCGCTGTTGGGGTGTAATCCTTTGATCTTCATCAGGCACAACCATGCCGGCACTATTGGCCAGTTCATGGACAGCCTCAACAAACCCTAAACCGGCATAATCCATGAGAAAACCGATAGCTGTTCCGTTCTTGCCGCATCCGAAACAATGGTAGAACTGTTTAACGGGACTAACGGTAAAACTGGGCGTTTTTTCTGAATGAAACGGGCAAAGACCAAGCAGATTTGCACCTGCTTTTTTTAGCTGCACATGGTTTTCAACCACACTGACAATATCAATGCGGTTTAGGAGGTCTTGGATAAATGACTGAGGTATCACAATCAAAAAGTGTTTTTATTGTTAAAAACAATCTTCGATTATTTTATCGCGCTTTGGCTCAGGACTGGGTCAACGCACGCTTGACCATACCGGAAATCATCGACATGTCAGCCCGACCGGCAAGTTTTGTTTTGAGTTCCGCCATGACTTTTCCCATATCCTGAGGGCCGGCAGCGCCCGCCACTGCAGCGCTGATTTCTTTTTCAATTTCTTCCTGACTGAGTGCGGCAGGCATATAAGCTGAAAGTACGTCAAGCTCGGCTTTTTCCTGATCTGCCAAATCCTGGCGACCACCTGCTTCAAACTGGGAAATAGAATCTCGACGTTGCTTCATCATTTTTTCAATGATGCCGAGGACATCCGTATCCGTGAGCATTTTGCGTTCGTCGACTTCTTTTTGTTTCATGGCTGCCGTCAGCATGCGAATCGTTCCCAGCCTGGTACTGTCCTTGGCGCGCATGGCATTTTTCATATCTTCGACAATTTTTTCTTTCAGGCTCATTCGTTTCCTCCCGGTATTTTTGAAACACAAAAACCCGCTGCGGATCATCCGGAGCGGGTTTGAATCAGCATACCCAATCTGCCTCCCGAGGCAGAATCAATACATTTTTTTAGGCAACTGCTGACTACGAATTCGCTTGTAATGCCGCTTGACAGCCGCAGCATGCTTTCTTTTGCGCTCTGAAGTCGGCTTTTCGTAAAATTCACGCGCACGCAGTTCAGTCAAAAGACCGGTTTTTTCAATGGTACGCTTGAAGCGGCGCATCGCGACTTCAAAAGGCTCGTTTTCTTTAAGGCGAATGGTTGTCATGAAATAATCAGATTAAGATCAATTTATTAAAAGTCTAGTATTGTAACAAATAATTTTGCTTATTAGAAGCGTCTTTTTCAAATTCGCTTCTCCAATAGAAATAAATTCTATTATTTACAGAATCTTACTGGCTGGATGATGATTCTTCCATCAGCGCACGAACATGTGCGGCAGAACCGGTAGCCAGTCCATCAAGGCTGTATCCCCCTTCCAAAATGGAGACGACCTTGCCGTCACCATATTCATCGGCAATTTTTACCAGTTCTCTCGTAATCCAGTAAAAATCGTCATCTGTGAAATTCAGTCCGCCCAGCGGGTCCTTCTGGTGTGAATCAAAACCGGCGGAAATAATCAGCAGTGACGGTTTGAACCGGCGTAGCGCTGGTAACATTTCGGCTTCCATTCTTGTCCGGAATGTGGCGGAATTACATCCGCGCGACAAAAGAACATTCACGATATTATTATCAATGCCGGTTTCATACTTGGCGCCGGTTCCAGGATAAAAAGGTGACTGGTGGCAGGAGCCATAAAAGATATTGGGTTTGTAGTAAAAAGCATCCTGTGTCCCGTTGCCATGATGCACATCAATATCAATGACAGCGACCTTAGGCACGTTATGCATATTTGCGGCATAGGCCGCTGCGATGGCGGCCTGGTTGAAAACACAAAAACCCATGGCACGATCCGGTTCGGCATGGTGTCCGCATGGACGGGTTGCACAAAATACCCGCTTTACTTCGCCTTTTACGACATCATCAACTCCGGCACAAGCCGCGCCGACACAGGCCATGACGGCATTCCAGGTACCAGGCGACATGACCGTATCCCCTCCATCCAGCGGCACATAACCCGTTTTGGGACGAATCCGTTCCACACGATTGACGAATTCCGGTGTATGCACTAAAAGTAATTGCTCGTGCGTTCCGAGAGGCGCATCTTTCCACGGTATGCCCTTAAATTCCGGCGCACGCAACGCCCGACGCACTGCTGTCAACCGCTCCGGCGATTCTGGGTGGCTAGGACCAGGACGATGTTCGAGACAAAAATCAGATGTGTAAATTTGAAGCGTTTTCATGTGACCTTTTTATTTGTAGATGCGGTGGATATACCGTAAAGGATTTAAAAGTTGCATTATTTGAATTAGGCTGCCAATGATTTTACATCATCAGATTTGTTTCTGTCGGAAGTCCGCAAATTGACTGTACTTTAATCAAAATCTGCATAAAAAAGGATGGCTTTGCCATCCTTTTTTACTGAGTACGAGATAATATCGCTCATGCAAAATTTTGCGCGACAAAATCCCAGTTCACGACATTCCAGAACGCTTCAACAAACTTGCCGCGAGCATTACGATAATCGATATAGTAAGCATGTTCCCATACATCACACGTCATGAGAGGCTTGTCTGTGCCCGTCAGCGGCGTACCTGCATTGGATGTATTGACGATGTCAACCGAGCCATTCGCTTTTTTCACCAGCCAAGTCCACCCTGAACCGAAATTGCTGACACAACTTTGGGCGAATGCTTCCTTAAAGCTGTCAAAAGAACCCCACCTGGCTTTAATGGCATCGGCTAATGCACCTGATGGCGCGCCCCCCCCTTTGGGTTTCATACATTGCCAGAAAAACGTGTGGTTCCATACCTGTGCTGCATTGTTAAAAACACCATCAGATGATTTTTTGACAATCATTTCAAGCGACGCATTTTCAAATTCCGTATTTTTTATCAGGTTATTTAGGTTGGTCACATATGTCTGATGATGCTTGCCATAATGATATTCAAGCGTTTCCTGTGATATGTACGGTTGCAGGCCATCCATTGGATATGGCAGAGGAGGTAATTTATGTTCCATAAGCATTCCTTTCCTTGAGAGAGTGCCCCATAATTTGAAAATCCATTATAAGTGAAAGCAAAAAATAACGCAGCGCACGCTGTGATTTCCCAAGCCTTCCCAATTTCCATCCCTTTTTTTTCAGAATATCTTTTTATAGTGAAGCCATTATGACCCATATTCAATTTTGTCCGTTTTTATGTCTTTAACTTGTAAAAGAAACATCAACCTGATCCTAAACCCCTTTATGGTGAAGGAATCTGCTAACCAAACTGATACCACCATATAGAAGGCAGAAAAACTTTCTGCTTACCGAGAAAAACTCACCTATTGACCATACCTTAAAGGAGGTATTCTCATAGAAAAAGCACTGACCTGCCAGTTAGAAGGCGAACTGGATGTGATGCTAGCCAGAAAGACGGTGCACCAGGCAATCCCGATATATCATCGGCGCGATTGATGAAAACGGCCATGTCTTTCTGATAGAAGATACTCGCGAATTGAAACCTATTGCCGATTATCCGGAGAGGAAAAAGTGCGAAAATAAGCTATATGCAGGAAATAACCATCACTCTGCATACTATTTGTGTACAACATCCTGCCGAATGGCGGGGCTTTGACAAACCTTATTCGAAAAATGAGCAAATTCAAACAATCAGATAAAAAAATTCGATGAATTGACCCGAATAGAGTATGGAGAAATTAACACTATCCTTTACCTGATTGATTATATTGATGGCAAAGCCAACTCCAGCAAAAGAAAGCTGTCTGTCTATATCTATGCCAACAGGGAAAACTGTTTGAGAATCAGGTCAAATAATGATCCAAAACCATCAGCAGCCATGCTGATCCATTCGGAAAAATTTTTACCGACCGAATAAGGAAAAAAACTTCTTTGATACCATTTACTAAAAATGGCACTAATACAGGTTACAGTTAACGAATCTTTTTCACGGATTATCTAACTGTAACCTTTTACCCCACCATAATGAAAACACACTCCCAGACCACTGCCTGCGCTCTTGATTCCATTGTTGCAGTGTGTCCCTGGAGTTGTATTTTATTTATATGCTGCCTGACGTTGTGACTGAGCACGAGTGTTACTTTTCTTTTTCTTTGATTTGGTTTGCGCTGTTTTGGATTTGGATGTTGCTGATTTTCCGTTTTGAGTTTTCTTAGCGGCGTAAACCGGTAAAACAAGGGATATTGACAGAAGGGCTACAAGTAAACGTTTCATGATGTCTTCCTTTCATTGTGTTACAACTAAAAATCGACTGATTGGCTCAAACTTAGAGATCGTCACCACCAGATACACACCGCCACCATTGACCCGTTTATAAGGCTCATCTCCTGGTTTTGCAGTATGTAACTCGTCCGCTCAAAATACCGTTAAAAATACGGGATGTCAATGGATTTCATCGGGCATAAAAAAAGAGGATGTGGATGTGATAATTCGGTTTCACAACACCGCGTTTCAGGTTGTAACTCCCTCTCTCGTCATGGAAAACGACAATAAGGAAATTGCGCCCACATCCTTCGATATCGGTTTTCTATAAATCAACATAAGGCACAAACATTGCGCTTGTACATTATTCTTTGTAACCACTCCCTCTTTTCTACTGTTGGGGTAACTTGCCTTATTGATACGCCCGGCTACAAATTTATCAAAATCGGACATCAGCCAGCCAACTAAATGCGTTCCAAGGCATATGAATCCTTGAATTATTCTCCTTAATACACTGAGAAGGCGCTGCGTGATAAGCCTGCACGCGCTTTGACGTCCGGTAAATGGATGATTGCAGGGTTTGCTGGTTCATTTCCTATCTTTTCCGATCCGATACCTCGGATTTGTTGCAATTAGGAAATTTTTCTTTTATATAAAAAATAAATAGTATAAGATAAGAAAAATTAATATTAAAAGCATGAAAAATAATATTAAAAGCATATACAGCGTGCCTGCGAGCTTTGTGGAAGAAGTACGCTGTATGGCGAAGGAAAATTATGTCAATCCGTACGAAAATTATCGCCATTATGTCACTGATTATTATCGTGATTACGGCGGCTTATACGGCAACCAGCCTGTTTTTCACACATCAACGGTTCCAGGATACGATCAATAAAGATCTGGAAAGTATCGTCGATATAGCGGATATGCTGTTCAGCACGAAAATCGCCTCACTCAAAGCTGACGCCACCGTGGTAGCGCAATTGATACTTAAGACGCCCGATGCCGACATGAGAAAAACGATGCAGGACATGCTCGTCAATTATCCGGATTTTATAGCATTGGCAGTAATTGACAGGAAAGGGCAGGTCGATTCCTACGGAAAAACCGCCACTTGGGAAGAATGCGATGAATATTTAGAGAGTGCGTTTGCCGGGAACACTACTATATCCACCACGCGGGCAAATGAAAAAACCGGCGATTTGGTATTCCACATTTACGTCCCAATTGGAAAAGAAGGCACGCGCGTTCTGTCTGTGACAATTGACGGCTTGCTGTTTAGCGAAATGCTCCGTCAATTCCGGATATGGAATACGGGCAACGTATTTATGCTTGATGAGAAAGGCACGATCATTGCGAATGCCCGTGATCCGTCAGTGCTGGAACGGATGAACTATATCCAAACAAGTGCGCAGAATGAAAACGATGAGAGCGCCGGGAAATTCCATAAGGCTATGACGGAGGGTGGCCGGGGTATCGGGCAATACACCTTAAATGGCGTGCCGCGATACTGCGCATGGAAAACGCTGACAGGTTCCGCGGCGGGATGGTCCATCGGCGTGATCGCGCCAGTTAATGAGAGTCCGATAGCCAGTGTCCGGCAGTCCCTGTTCATCGCCGCAATCGTTCTCGCTTCGTTCGGGATTATTCTCTCCATTGTTATGTCCAGGAACATTGCGGGGCATTTCTACAAAATCAAGGAGCAGAACGAACAATTGAAGGAAATGAATGAATCCGTGCAGAACGCCTCCGAAGCGAAAAGCTATTTCCTGGCGGGTACAAGCCACGAAATGCGCACCCCGCTGAATGCTGTAATCGGACTGACCTATTTGACGCTTGATATGAAGGAACTGACGGGCGAGGCACGTGAAAACATCGAAAAAGTGTATAGCTCAGGTGTTACGCTGCTAGGCATTATTAACGACATCCTCGATTTGTCAAAGATTGAAGCCAGGAAACTGGAGCTAACGCCGCAGCCATATGATTTGCCAAGCCTGATTAATGACATCATCACACTAAACACCATACATATCGGCAGCAAACCGATTACGTTCGTGCTCGACCTCGACCCGAAACTGCCCAGCCAAATACAAGGCGACGAACTGCGCGTGAAACAAATATTTAATAATCTTCTATCCAACGCCTTTAAATATACGCAGGAGGGCGAGGTACGCTGGCGGCTGAGATACGAACGCGACAATGATAACATCTGGCTGGTTGGCAGCGTAAGCGATACCGGAATCGGGATAAAGCCTGACGACATCGCCAGGCTGTTCCTGGATTACAGTCAGATTGACGTGAAGAACAACCGTAAAACCGAAGGAACGGGACTTGGGCTTCCGATTGCAAAACTGCTTTCTGAACTGATGGACGGCAATATTACCGTGGAAAGCGAGTACGGCAAGGGCAGCGTATTTACTGTCCGCCTGCGGCAGGAATTTGTGACGGGTACTGCAATTGGCGAAGAAGTCGCCAAAAGCCTCACGGAGTTCCGCTATACCGCCAATCGCCTTGCCCGTAACCATAATCTTGTGCGTATCCGCCTACCTTACGCCAAAGTACTTGTAGTGGATGACGTAACAACGAATCTGGATATAGTGCGCGGCATCCTTAAACCCTATGATATGCAAGTGGAATGCGTGATGAGCGGCAAAGAAGCAATTGACCGGATAAAACGTGAGGAAGTCCGCTACAACGCTATTTTTATGGATCATATGATGCCGGAGATGGACGGTATCGAGGCGGTGAAGCATATCCGGGAACTCGGGACGGAATACGCGAAAACAATACCTATCATCGCGCTAACGGCCAATGCGATTTTCGGGAACGAGGAGATGTTTTTGAAGAACGGGTTCCAGGCGTTTTTGTCCAAGCCGATAGATATTATGGTGATGGATGCTGCTATCCGCCACTGGGTACGCGACAAATCGCAGGAGCCCAAAGACAGCGGATTGCCGGAAAAAGGAACGGCGAAAAATTCGGAGCGGGAAACATATACCATATTCGGCGGCATGCAGGTCGAGGGACTGGACATCGGGAATGCATTGGCCCGGTTCGGTGGAGACGATAAACTTTATATGGATGTGTTGCGTTCCTACACTGAAAAAACGCCTCCGTTGATTAATAGCATGCGTAGCGTGACAGCAGACAAACTGGCGGACTACGCCATCATCGTACATGGGTTGAAAGGCAGCAGCCGCAGTATTGGGGCGGAAGATTTAGCTGCAAAAGCAAAGGCATTGGAACATGCGGCCCAAACCGGGGATTTCGCGTTCGTACAAATGAACAACGAGGCCATGCTTGATACAGCGGACCGTTTACTCGCGACGCTAGCTGCCCTGTTTTCCAAAATTGACAAGGAAAATCCAAAACCGTTGAAACCGGAGCCGGATGTCGCCACGCTGACCTTGCTGCTGGAATCTTGCCAGCAATTTGACATTGATGACGCGGAAGCTGCGATGACGGTGCTTGAACAATATACCTATGAATCGGAAGAGGGAAATGAACTTGTAAGCTGGTTGAGATCGCAGATGGATGTCATGGGCTTTAAACTGATTGCCAAACGATTATCGACTTTCTCGGAGAAAACGAACGATATAGTGTTGTAAATTGGAAATAATTTAAAATGAAACAGGACAAAAAAGTTATTTTGCTGGTGGATGACAGCATGGCTCTATTAACGGCAGGGAAAAAAATCATGCGGGATACATATAAGGTATACCCTACCCCCTCCGCCGAAATCATGTTTGACCTTTTGGAGAACATCACGCCAGACTTAATCCTGCTGGACGTAAATATGCAGGAAGTGAACGGATATGCAGCGATTCAGCGGCTGAAAAGCGATACGCGCTGGCAGGAAATCCCGGTTATCTTCCTCACGAGCAGATCGGACGAGAGCAGCGAACTGGAGGGACTTACCTTAGGAGCAATTGATTTCATCACTAAGCCATTTTCTCCGCCGCTTCTGATGAAACGCATTAAAAACCACCTGGCATCCGAGACGCGTCGGACTCAGCTCCAAAAGATGAACGAAAATCTTGAATGTATTGTAAAGACGCGAACGCAGCAGATTGTTGATATACAAAACGCTCTGCTCCGCACGATTGCCGATATCATAGAATTTCGTGACGACATCACTGGTAGACACACTACCCGTACACAGAAGTATTTGGAATTATTGATAAAGGAGCTTTCGCTCTCAGGAGAGTATTCCGCTGAGATGCAAGATTGGAAAATTGACCAGTTGATTATGTCCGCACCGCTTCATGATGTGGGAAAAATTTCTATCAGCGACATGATTTTGAATAAGCCGGGCAAATTGACTGATACGGAATTCGAAATCATGAAAGGGCATGTCGCTGCTGGGGTACGCATTATCAAGAAAATTGAGGAAGAAGTGGAAAGCTCCCACCTTTTACGTTTTGCACGCTTAATTGCGGCATCCCACCATGAAAAGTGGGATGGCAGCGGCTATCCTGCCGGCTTGAAAGGCACGGATATCCCGTTGGAGGGGAGACTGATGGCAATTGCAGACGTTTATGATGCGCTTGTTTCCAAACGCCCGTATAAAAAGCCATTCAGTACCAACGAAGCAAGGGAGATTATTATAGCCGGCAGTGGAACGCATTTCGATCCCTTACTCGTAAGTATGTTTGAGCGCGTAGCAGATCTTTTCGCGCATATATCCCGTGACCTCGCGTATTAAACTGCTTTGTTCGCGCTTATGTTTCAATGGGGACTACCGAACAAACTCCTGAAGCCCGCATGAATGCTTGCTTTGAATTTTCAGCATTTTTGACATGCCCCTAAAAATACTCCCATTATGATTTGCAACTCTGCTTTTCAGGCTCAATCACCTGCCGATTTCAGCAAATCATAATGTTCAGTGACCCATACATAAATTACGCCGCAGGGTGTCAAAAACGGCTCTTTCCATATTTTGACTTTTTCGCTGCCAACTGGCAGCTCTGCTGAATCACCATGCTTTTCGTACGGGAGTTCAACAAATCGTACCTCTTCAAGCCGCCCGTCGCAATGTTGCATTTCATTCAAACAAAAAACCCTCATGGCCTTATCCCATTGTGCACTTCAAATTATCATTATCCAGTTCGAAATCTTTTTGCTCATAATATCTTCTTTATCTCGTCTGACATTTTTGGAGTTTCCAAAATTCTACTCTCTTAGAGCCTCCAAAAGGTGACAAATCGAAACTGTTAAGGGTTACTGCTGGCTGATATAGAAGCGGATCGGTACTGAGACTCGCAACGGCAAGTCAGCATTTTTCAGGAAAAATTTCGGGTTAGCGTTAATTTGAGGGATCAACACTTGGAATCCACTAATCAAACTTAAACTATTTAATAGGTTGCGTTCCCTCTCTCACCGGGGAAAACTGCAATTCTGCGAGTATTTCAAGCAAGTGTTCTGCTTACACAAAGAAACGCAACACAATATACGGCACGATGAAAAATGCGTAAATCGTGATTTTGTAATAGGCCATCGCCCCATAGATAAGGGTGTTGAGCGTTTCTTTTTTCATGCCGTCGAACCAGCGACCATGCAGACGGTATATCAGCTCACGTGTGGCAAGATATATAAAAAATATCACGCTGAGGAGGACGATATTGCATATAGCCCCCCAACCGAAAAAAGATTGCAATTGTTCCTGTGTCATGTTTTTCCACCTATTATATTTGACGTTATTTGATATACTTTTTGCCATGAAAGAGACTGTCATTATCTTCGCTTTACTCCTTACCGTTCCGGCATTTGCACAGCCTACGGGAGAAGCCAAAGAAGAAAAGACACCTGCGCACATACAACCCAAGTTGGAAAAAGTGCCTGAAATTAATTGCTACATAGATAAAGAAACGGGCGCAATGATTTGTCCAGGCGCAATTGCAGCTTACAGATCTTTGTATGGGAAATGCTGCCATTTCGACTTCCGGACAAACTCCACATATTGTCATTGACGCTTTTTTTATAACATGATAACCCCGTACGTAATATGAGCCGCAGTTTTCGCAAGAGTTCATTTGTCGGGCATACAACTGCGCGTCATGAAAAAACAAGGCAAACGCATGACAGCAAGAAAGATTCGAGCGTTATCTCATTCACGTTTGGCAAGGAATGATGATACCCCCATTGATTATCGGGAATCGCCGACTTTATCGGATGTTAAAAAACAGGGGGATGGAGGCTGGGGACGGAATCGAACCGACGTAAACGGCTTTGCAGGCCGCGGCATAACCACTTTGCTACCCAGCCTTTGAAATTCTTCTGGAGCGGGAGAAGGGTCTCGAACCCTCGACCTCAACCTTGGCAAGGTTGCGCTCTACCAACTGAGCTACTCCCGCACATGAGATGGCGTGCACCAGAAAAAAAATTCTGCGCATCCGTTCAAATGCAGCTAAATGCTTTTGAAGAACTGGAGCGGGAGAAGGGTCTCGAACCCTCGACCTCAACCTTGGCAAGGTTGCGCTCTACCAACTGAGCTACTCCCGCGGCAACAAAGATAAACATTTTAGCATCTGCCCTTGACTTGTCAAGGGCAGGAAAACCATCAGTTTTTCTCTTTCATGAGAGGCCATGCTTTCTTGAGATAGTACAGCATAGACCAGACCGTCAAAGTAGCGGCAATAATCAGTAACCAGTTGCCGATTAAACTCATATCGAAAAAAGATAGAAATCGATCATGGTACAGGAGCATGGGAATGGCAATCATCTGGGAGGTGGTCTTGATCTTGCCGACGGAACTGACCGCGACGGATTGGGATTCACCAATTCCCGCCATCCATTCTCGCAGAGCAGAAATAGCGATTTCACGCCCGATGATGATAAAACCAAGAAGGGCATGAACCCGGCCTAGTTGTACGAGAACCAGTAAGGCGCCTACCACCATCAACTTGTCGGCAACCGGATCCAGGAAGGCGCCAAATGCCGAGGTCTGGTTCCAGCGTCTGGCCAGATATCCGTCAAACCAATCTGTTATAGCGGCTACAAGGAAAATGGCTGCTGCGCCGATATTTTGCATTTGCGGCGTCAGCCATGCCTCCGGCAAGTAAAAAATACCGACCACGAGCGGTATTAATGCCACACGCAACCACGTTAGAAAAATAGGGATATTGAACGGCATGGCACGTTTTTTGTAATTTTCAGATACCCTGTGCATTTTCGGCCTTTATATAAACCGGCCTTGTGTTTAATGTTTTTATTTTTAGTGCAACTGATTATATATTTGCCGGGCAAGTTTGCGTGAAATTCCTTCAACCGACATGAGGTCTTCGATACTGGCGTCAGTTACGCCTCGCATACTGCCAAAACGGGCCAGCAGTTTTTGCCGCCGCTTGGCTCCGATTCCTTCTATTTCTTCCAGTCTGGAGGCCTGGCGTTTTTTATCGCGCCTTGTCCGCATTCCGGTAATGGCAAAGCGGTGCGCTTCATCCCGTATTTGCGCTATCAGCATGAGCGCGGCTGAATCCTTGCCAAGCGCCTGCGGCAACCGGCCATCCGCAAATACCAGGGTTTCCAGTCCAACTTTGCGCCCTTCTCCCTTGGCAACTCCCACAATGAGTGAAATATCATGTCCTAATTCGGCAAAAACCTGCCTGGCAGTCTCTACTTGTCCTTTCCCACCATCAATTAATACTATATCAGGCATTTTATTTTCACTGCCGGCAAATTTTTCATAACGCCGCGTC
The DNA here is from genome assembly GCA_009783065.1 of Betaproteobacteria bacterium. Next base: position 18,051 of record WRHV01000013.1, read on the forward strand.
AGGACCTGCCGCATGGCTGCATAATCATCTCCCGGAACGATATTACCGATGTTGTACCTTCTGTATTCATTGTTTTGCATGGCATGACGCTGGAATACGACACAAGACGCCTGTGCGGATTCTCCCTGGGTGTGACTGACATCAAATGCTTCTATCCGCAGTGCATCGGGATCGGCAATATCAATGCCGATCTGTTCGATTAGGGCCTGGACCCGCTGCAACTGGGCGCCTTCTTGATGCAGGATGCGCTCCAGTGCGATTTCCGCACCCTTTTGTGCCATATCTAGCCACTGGCGGCGCACCCCCTGCGGCTGAAAAACCAGATGGATATTGTGGCCGCACTGCTCCATTAGCGCCTTGATCAGGGCAGGCTCATCAAATTCGATATTGAGGATGAGCGTACGTGGAACAGGCTTATCCATGTAATGCTGCGCCAGAAACGCCTTGAGAATGTGTACTTCTATTTTATCCTTTTCATCATTTAATGCTTCCCGCAGATTGGAAGGGAAAGAGGCCCGATCTCCGAGATGGCGGCCGCCCCGTACCATAGCCAGATTGACACAGGCTCTTCCTCCTTGCATCGCTACCGCAATGATATCGACGTCTGCTTCCTTTCCGGCATCCATGCTTTGCTGATGAAGCATTTGCGAGAGCGCCGCAATCTGATTTCGCACAATGGCCGCTTCTTCAAATTCCAGTTTATTGGCATATTCCAGCATGACGGATTCCAGTTCCTGCAAGATATCTGATTGTTCTCCCCGGAGAAAACGGGCGGCATTTTCCACGTCTCTCTGATAATCGGTTTTATTGACCAGTTTGACACAGGGGGCACTGCATCGTTTGATCTGATATAGGAGACAAGGGCGCGTCCGGTTGAGAAAAACGCTGTCTTCACAAGTTCTGAGCCGAAATACTTTTTGCAGGATTTCAATAGATTCCCGGACTGCCCAGACATTTGGAAAGGGGCCGAAATACTGGTTTTTTTTGTCTATCGCACCCCGGTAATAAACTATGCGGGGATAATCCTGCCCAGTGATTTTCAGGTAGGGATAAGTTTTGTCATCCCTGAAAAGAATGTTGTAGCGTGGCTGCAATGATTTGATCAGGTTATTTTCCAGTATCAGTGCTTCAGCCTCGCTGCGCGTAACCGTGGTTTCAAGCCTCGCTATCCGCTCGACCATCATTTTGATGCGGGGAGATTGGGCCGTTTTCTGGAAATAACTGCTGACCCGTTTTTTCAGGTCCCTGGCTTTGCCGATGTAAAGAATTCGGTCACTGGCATCAAAATAGCGGTATACGCCCGGCAGGTTAGGCAGCTTTTTAACGACCTTCAGTAATTCCTTGTGTGATGCGATACCAGCCTTGTCCGACATATTTTTATCAGTTTTGCATCAGTTCTAAAACGGCTTTTAGGGCATGTTTGTACTGCACTTCCCGATGCAGGGTATCCCAATCCGGCGCTTTTTTAACGGGAAACATGCGGATAAGGCGTTCTTGTGATTGATACGCTGCTTCATTACGGGGATATTCCAGTCCGGAAAGCAATTGGTCGGCCTTGTCGGGAGAGTTGCAGATCAGCACCATGTCGCAGCCTGCCGACAAGGCAGCTTTTGCACCGTCAACGACACTGCCGGCTACACGGGCGCCTTCCATACTGAGATCATCACTGAAAATAACGCCATCAAAACCCAGTTCCTGGCGGAGAATGGTTAGCCATCTGGACGAAAAACCAGCCGGTTTTGGATCAACCTGCGGGTAGATGACATGAGCAGGCATCACGGCAGACAGGCCCATTCCCAGCCAAAAATAGGGTGCGGCATCTCTATTCAGGATGTCCTCTAAACTGCGGTTGTCAACCGGAATTTCATGGTGCGAATCTTCCCGGACATAGCCATGCCCTGGAAAATGCTTGCCGCAATTAGCCATGCCGGCTAGCGCCAGACCATAATTCAGATTTTGCGCGAGCTTGGCGACGACCTGCGGTTCGCTGTGAAAAGCCCGGTTCCCTATCACACCCGATGTACCGTAATCCAGATCCAGAACCGGAGTAAATGACAGGTCAACACCACAGGCACGCAATTCGGAAGCTAATATATAACCGGTTGCAGTTGCCGTCTTACAGGCAATCATCGGATCCCGATCCCACAATTTTCCCAACTCCCGCATGGCAGGCAAATGCGTGAATCCGTCGTCACGAAAGCGTTGCACACGTCCCCCTTCATGATCCACAGCAATGAGGATGTCATCCCGTTCCGCACGAATGGCTGTTGTTAGTGCCATGAGTTGTGCCCGGTTCTTGAAGTTCCGTGCAAACAGAATCACCCCTCCTGTCAGCGGATGCCTGATTCGCCGTATATCATCCTGATTCAGGGTCAAGCCTTCGATATCCAGCATGACGGGGCCTGGATTTCGGGCTGCACTTTTTGCGTGTGTTTTTTCAGAGAGTGTCATTTTGGTTTTCAATTCGGCGTTTCTGTGGTTTCCTGCTGTTCAACAATAATAAAGGCAACAGCGTAGTCTGTTTCATCCGTAATGGACACCTGTGCCGTCAGCCCGTTTCTTTCCATATATTCTTTTAATTTGCCGCTTGTGACGACAATGGGTTTGCCGCTGGGAGCATTTAACGTCTGCATCGAACGCCATGTCATCGGCATGCGCATACCCAGACCAATTGCTTTGGAAAAGGCTTCCTTTGCAGCAAAACGCGTCGCCAGATAACGTAATCCGCGTGCTTCGATTTTTGCTTTCCGGTGCAAATAGCGCTTCATTTCATCCGGCCCGAGAATTTTCTGAGCAAGGCGATCTCCCCTGCGTTCCAGCGCAGCCTTGAGCCGGGAAATCTGGAGAAGGTCTGTTCCAATACCATAAATCATACCGTCTCCTGAATTAGCCGTTAGAAAGGCGGGAGGCAACCATGATCATTTTCATTTCACGAATGGCGTTTTCCCATCCAACGAAAATGGCGTGGGCTACAATGGCATGACCGATATTCAACTCGGCGATGCCCGCGATAGCCGCAATTGCCTGCACATTGGTATAGTGCAGGCCGTGGCCGGCATTGACTTTGAGTCCGGCTTGCAAGCCTTTTGCAACACCTGATTTGATCCGTTCCAGTTCACGCTGTGCGATCTGTTTATCCTGCGCTTCGGCATAAACGCCGGTATGCAGTTCGATAACCGGCGCGCCAGCCTCTTTTGCCGCCAGAATTTGTTCCGTTTCAGGAGCAATAAAGAGACTGACGCGGATACGTTCCGCCTGCAACTGGCGTACGGCTTTCTGTACGAGATTGAAATGCCGGATCACGTCAAGCCCGCCTTCCGTCGTTAGTTCCTCGCGGCGCTCAGGGACAAGACAGACATCCTGCGGTTTGACACGACAGGCAAAATCAATCATTTCCGGCGTAATGGCGGATTCCAGATTCATGCGAGTTTTCAGCAAGGGACGAATGGCCAAGACATCGGCATCCCTGATATGACGACGATCCTCTCTGAGATGCAAGGTAATGCCATCCGCACCCGCTTCTTCAGCGAGGAGTGCCGCGCGAATGGGGTCTGGATAAACAGTTCCCCTTGCATTACGCAAGGTTGCGACATGGTCTATATTCACTCCCAGCTCAATAACCGGGTCAACTTTGTTTGAAGAATCGTTCATTTTGATTGAATTTTATAACTGCATCAGGTCAATAAGGATCTGCCGTGTTTGTATTTGAGCGCCATTCAGATGATGTGCCAGTAAAGCGCGCATTAAAAGCTTGCTTTGCACCTGCGTCATGGAATCTGAATAATCCTCGTTTGTCATATCCAGCAACGTCTTGCCTGTCACTCTGGGCGTGACATCACTGATCCGTGCGGGTCTTGGCCCTTTTTCCGGGTCAACGACATAAATTTCATCCGGTTCAACCTGCCCGCCGTTATGGGCGTCTACGGATAGGTCTGCCGCAACGCCCGTCTCTTTCAGAACAGCAAGCTCAAACTGACGCAGAACAATTTGGGCCGATTCCGTGTTAGCCAAGCGCGCCAGCGCGGTAACATAATGGTCAAACAATCCCGGATGCGGATCTTCTCGCGCCGTCAGTTTCAACAGCAATTCATTCAGGTAAAAACCGTAAAGAAGGACCGAACTTTCCAACGGCACCATGCCTCCTACCCATTCGGCTGATACCAAATTGCGCAATTCAGATTTGCCGCTCCAATTGAGCGAAAGCGGCTGGAATGTTTGCAGCACACTCCGTAAGCGGGAATGCGGCCTTTTCGCGCCTTTTGCAACCAACGCCATTCGTCCGTGATCCCGTGAAAAAATATCGACGATTAAACTGCTTTCTTTGTATACATAGCTGTGAAGAACGAACCCCGGCTGCTCCTGGATACGCATTTCCGGTTGCGTTTTCCTGCGTGAACGAATCGGGTTTGTTTCACTTATTGACGCAATTGCTTCCATATCAGCCGATTGGGACAAGACAGCAGAAAACGGGATGCCGGTATCGTTTTTCTCATCTATACCAGTATGCCGATCGTTGTTTTTTCCAGTCATTCGTAACCGTAAGCCCGCAAACCGGCTTCATTATCCGCCCAGCCGGATTTTACCTTGACCCAGATTTCAAGGTACACCGGCACGCCAAACATCTTTTCCATATCCTGTCGGGCCTCTGTTGACATCTCTTTGAGACGTTCCCCCTTGTTACCGATTATCATGGCCTTGTGAGCATTGCGCTCTACGAGTATGGCCGCAAAAACACGACGCAATTTGTCCTTGCGTTCAAATTGTTCAATCACAACCGTGCTGGTGTAAGGCAGTTCATCACCGCAAAAACGGAATATCTTTTCACGAACAATTTCAGCCGCCATGAATCGCTCACTGCGATCCGTCACATCGTCAGCTTCGAAAATAGCTTCTCCTTGCGGTAAAAGGTTGCGTATTTCCTTTTCCAATTGCCCCAGTTGAAAACGTTTGCGGGCAGATACCGGCACAATAGCCGCAAAATGGTGTTTGTCTGCAATCCCTTCTGCAAACGAGAATAAGTTTGCCTTGTCTTTGATATGGTCTGTTTTGTTGATAACCAAAATAACAGGCACCTTTTTGGGGATCAGGTTCAGGACTTGCTCGTCTGCCGATCCGAATGTGCCCGCTTCGATCAGAAATAAAATGACATCTGCGGATTGCAGGGTATTGCTGACTGTTTTGTTAAGATTCTTGTTTAGAGCATTGTTGTGGCGCGTCTGGAAACCGGGTGTATCAATATAAATATACTGGGTATCTTCATCCGTATGGATGCCCATGATCCGGTGCCGTGTTGTTTGCGCCTTACGCGAGGTAATGCTGACCTTGGCGCCAATCAGCTCATTCATGAGCGTGGATTTTCCAACATTAGGGCGTCCAATTATGGCAACATAGCCGCAACGAAAAGCATTTGAACCTGTTTTGTCTGTCATAAAGCAGCCTCATTTTCTAGTATTGGACGATCCAGGATCAGATGATTCATTTCCCTGTACAGTCGCAATACCTGCCAGCTTGAGCTGTGTTTCCCGCTTTTTGTTCCTGGATGCCGATACGATTTCGCCATCTGCCATCAATTTTATCAATTCCAGCGCCTGTTTGGCGGCTTCCTGCTCGCCTGCCCTGCGACTGCTGCCGGACCCGAATACTCGTATATCCAATTTGGGAATAACACATTCAACGTCAAATTCCTGCTTGTGTGCCGCGCCATGCGTGGCAATAACATGGTACTCGGGTAAAGCGATTTTACGGCTTTGCAGGTATTCCTGCAGCTGTGTTTTAGCATCTTTGCCAAAAGTTTTAGGATCAACGGCAGCTAAAAGCGACGCAAAACATTCCTGGATAACACGATGTACCGTTTCAAATCCGGCATCAAGGAATATCGCGCCAAACAGGGCTTCCATCGTATCAGCCAGAATGGATGGCCGGTTAAAACCACCCGCTTTGAGTTCGCCTTCACCCAGTCGCAGAAAAGCGGATATATCGATTCTTTGCGCTACATTAAAGAGCGCCTGCTGCCTCACCAGATTGGAGCGTAAACGCGACAAGCTGCCTTCATCGAGATCCGGATAACATTCATACAGCAGGGTAGCAATGACACAGTTCAAAATCGAATCGCCCAGAAATTCCAGCCGTTCATTATGCTCGCTGCTATAACTGCGATGGGTCAATGCCATTTTTAACAGACGCTCATCCTGGAAAACGTATTTGATCCGCTCCTGTAATAATTTCAGTTTTTCCATGAGAAGCCCATGTCATCCTGATGTCGCATGAAATCGTCCATCCTGTTTTGCTTCTAGCTTATCCGCCCGATCCGTCTCATATTGCTTAGATTCATCCAGATAAAAAATGCCTTGCCCACAATATATCCATCAGGCACAAATCCCCAGTACCGGCTGTCCAGACTGTTATCCCTGTTGTCTCCCATCATGAAGTAATACCCTTTTGGAACCGTACAGGTAAAACC
>WRHV01000014.1 GCA_009783065.1 Betaproteobacteria bacterium
GTTGTGGTGGATGGCAGCAAGTGGAGTGGTACGGGCGATACGGTGATGTATGACAACGTGGCGTACAACGTATACCAGGACACATCGACCCTCGACCAGTACGTGCTGATACAGCAATACATGGTCGTGGTGTAATCTATTTTCCCCAAAGGAAGCGGCGAAAGCCGCTTCCTTCCCGGAACAACGTAGCGCGACGGCTGTGCGTGAAATCAGGGACTGGATTGATGATCGAAACAGGCGAAAGCATCCGCCGTGTCAACGACATCATGAATGAAACCACGATGGCCACGCAAGAGCAGGCGCGGTTACAGCCGGAAAATCGGCCAAACGTGCCGTCCCGGTGTCATCGGGCAGAAAGCCAACGGCAGGCACTGCCAAACACCTGGCCGCGCCTGCCAAAAAAGGGAGTGCCCGTTTCCACATCTGTTTTCCCGTGATCGTGGCGAAAGCCGGATCAAAGCAGCCGATGACCGGCAGGCTTATGGCCGCCGGAACCGATGGATTGCTGCTTTTTTGCAGCGTGACAGAGAAGGCGAAAAGGGGTTTTCAGCGTTTTCAAAAAAGAAAATGGTAGAATTCGCTTCTTTCCAGAAACGTTTTTCAAATAAGAGTAAAATAAAACGGTATTCGTGCAATATATCCGTTTACAGATGGAAAGACTGTGCAGTTGAGATGGTTTTATCGTTAATAAGTACAGTAGCTGATAACTATCCAGGCTGTTTGAAAATGATGATTTAATTAGGAGGAATCGCATAATGGCAACTCCCGCAATCAATATCGGAATCAGTGTTAAGGATCGAGAGAATATCACCAAGGGCCTTTCGCGCATATTGGCAGAAAGCTTTTTGCTGTATATGAAAACACATAATTATCATTGGAATGTGAAAGGGCCGATGTTCCAGACGTTGCATGTGATGTTTGAGGGGCAATACACGGAATTATGGAATGCGCTGGATCAAATTGCAGAACGCATTCGCTCACTTGGTTTTGCTGCTCCCGGCACGCTTAAGGAATACCTGCGTTTGGCTTCCATCAAGGAAATGGAGGGTGTGCCCAGCGCCGAAGACATGATTCGTGATGTGCTTGCCGGTTCCGAAGCGATCAGTCGCTTAAGCCGTGATGTACTGGCTGTTGCAGACAAGGTCGGCGATGATCCGACCGTTGATTTGCTGACGGAACGGATGCAGGTGCATGAGAAAAATGCCTGGATGCTGAGAAGTCTGATCGATACCAATGTTGCAGGGGTTTCTGCGCCGGCAAAAACAGTGGCCTCCCGGTCAGTTAAATCCACTGCTAAAGACAAGAAAAAATAACGCCTGACAAAAAACGCTTTCTGTTGCCCTGTCGGGCGCAGGAAGCGTTTTTTATTTCCGTGTTTTTTTGATGGTGATGGTTTTCGGTTCTGCAAAATCCGTTTCGTCGTCATCCCTGTTTTCCAGGGGTTCAAAAATGGTTTGCAAATCTTCAGGCGTAATTTGTACGCTCTGCATTTCTCCAGTCGATAAAATCGCATCGGCCAGGTCAGCCTTTTTCTGCTGCAATTCCTGAATTTTTTCTTCCAGTGTGCCCCGTGCAATCAGCTTGTAGACGAAAACAGGTTTATCCTGTCCGATACGCCAGGCGCGATCCGTTGCCTGGTTTTCCACAGCGGGATTCCACCAGGGGTCATAATGAATGACGGTATCTGCGGCTGTCAGGTTCAGGCCGACACCTCCCGCTTTCAGGCTGATTAAAAACAGGGGAACCTGTCCCTCCTGGAAAGCACGAATGGCTCCGGCACGATCTACGGTGTCTCCCGTCAGAACGGTATACGAAATATTGCGGGCCTTGAGTTCTGTTTCAATCAGGGCCAGCATGCTGGTGAATTGTGAAAATACGAGAATGCGTCGATTTTCCAGCAATAGTTCTTCCACCATTTCCATTAAGGCCGCCAGCTTGGCTGATGTTGCAGCCTTTCGGTTGGCGCCGCCTCGCAGCAGGCGTGGGTCACAGCAGACCTGACGCAATTTTAAGAGCGCATCCAGTATCACGATCTGGCTTCTGTCCACGCCTTTTTTAGCAATTTCATCCCGGATTTTCTTGTCCATGGCCAGGCGAACCGTTTCATAAATATCCCGTTGCGAAGAAGTGAGTTCCACATTACGGATCATCTCGGTTTTCGGCGGAAGTTCATCTGCGACCTTGTCCTTGGTTCGGCGCAGCAGAAACGGACGGATACGCCTTGCCAGCAGTGCCTTGCGATTATCGTCAGCGAGTTTCTCGATCGGGTGGCGAAACTCGCTGTTAAAGGTTTTTTCGTTGCCCAATAATCCTGGCAATAGGAAATAAAACTGGGACCACAGTTCGCCTAAATGATTTTCCAATGGTGTGCCGGTTAAGCACAGGCGGTGCCTTGCTTGCAGGGTTGTCGCGATTTGCGTCGCTTTGGAGCGGATGTTCTTGATGTACTGTGATTCATCCAGAATCAGCAGGTGATATTCATGTTCCTGCAATTCCTGCTCATCCCTGGGCAAAAGAGCGTAAGTTGTCAAAACCAGATCATACTGGGTGATGCGTTCAAAGCGTTTCAAACGATCCTTTCCCTGTAGGACCAGTACTCGCAGCTCCGGCGTGAAACGTTCCGCTTCTTCCTGCCAGTTGCTCATCAGGCTGGTTGGCGCGACAACCAGTGCCGGTTTGGTCAGTCGTCCGGATTCCTTTTCAAGCAAGATATGTGACAGCGTCTGGAGCGTTTTACCCAGTCCCATATCGTCAGCCAAAATACCGGCCAGTTCGTATTCTCGCAGAAATTGCATCCAGGCAAGTCCTTCGAGTTGGTAGTCCCGAAGGGATGCCCGCAGGGATTGAGGCGGGCTGACTTTTTGTACGCCATCGAATTCAGCCAGTCGTATGCCCATTTTAAGGAGGTGCTCGCCATTTAACCAGTGCAGAGGGAGTTCTTTGGATAGCTCGGCCAGACGGGGTGAATCCAATGTGTGCAGGCGAATGGACGGATCGGTTTTGTCCGTAAAATACAGTTCGCCCAGTGTGCGTAAAATGGGTTTGATTCGTCCCCATGGCAATGCAATGCGCATTCCATCCGGCAGTGTGGTCAACAGCGCATCATGGTCGGGTTTTTCCTCCAGTTTTTTGGGATCAAATTCCTCTGGCGCTGTCCGTATCAACGTGACTAAAAGCGGCAGGAGAGAAATGCGCTTTTTATTGACGACGATTCCCAGTTCCAGGTTAAACCAATCCTTGCGGGTTTCCTTGCTTTCATCAGCGATACGGGCATACCAATCCTCGATTTCGGCAACATCATAACGATACTCCTGTGTTTTTTCGATGTGCCAGCCCTGCTTTTCCAGCATCGGCATGATTTCCTTGGTAAAGCGCATCCAGTCAGCCTGCGAAGGCAGATCCAAAAGTCCGGGCAAAGTGGCATGCGGCGAAGCCGGATTGTCTTGTATGGCAAAACCGGCCTGGCGCAGAACGTCATGGAATCCGGCTTCTGCTTTTTCATGACGCAGGATACGTTCGAGGGTTGTACCCTGCGCGCGCATGATGGGAGAGGATGTCCCGTAAAATGCCTGCTGTCCGTCATAATCAAAAAGCAGTTGGGCATAGTCATACCAGGAAGGCAGTTCAGCCGGTGCAGCACCAATTGCGCCCTTGTTTTGTACGCTGCCCAGGCGCAAAACAGGAATGGGCCGGATATTCTTACGGACGGATTCTTTAATCGATTCAGGCGGTGGTATCAGCTCGGATAATCCTTGCGTGATCAGCATGCGTGATACAGTCGCCTTATCTTTGACAGGAACCAGCGGGGCCTGTAAAACCAGTTCATGCAGATCCTTTACGGAAATGCCTGTATTGTTTGTCGGCAAAATAAGTTCGCCGCATGTCAGGTTATCCATGTACCAGGCGGGTTCGGTTGGCAAAATGTAGTCAATCCGCTGTTTTCGGGTAGTACGCTGGTTTTCCTCATTTTCCGGCGGCGGCGCAAATTCCCAGGATAGCCTGAGTGCGGATTCTGTTTCCAACCAGACCAGATGGGCCAATCGTTGTGGTGCTGTGCGCAACGGAAAAAGCAATCCCTTTCCAAGATCACTCCATGAATTTGTCCACAACAATTGCTGCCGGTTAATTAAAATGCGCAGCAGTTGAGCGCCGATAGGGCCACGTGGTTCAACCATATTCTGGTTTTGAGAGCTATTGCCGCCACGCATGGCGATAAAAAGACGGATTGAATCGTCATCTTCCGGATGGATATAGTCCGGTTTTTCTGTCAGAAGCGTTTGCGGGTCGCTAATGGGTACAGCCGATGCAATCTCTCCATTGGGTTTAAAGCGGGCCTTGCACATGCCTAAAAAGACGTGCCTGTCGGACTGGTCCGGCGAAAGAATATATAAGAGGCGTTGTAAAGGCTTTTCTTGCATTTCGGTATCCGGCGCTGCTGCCGGATTGCTCATGCCGAATGTTGCCTGGCGCAGGCGCTGGAGCCATGAAGCAACAGGCGCGGATACGGGAGCGCTCGCTATTTTTTTCTTGTGAAGCATCGTTAACAGAACAGAAACAATATGTTTGCAATTAATGTGGTCAGGGCAGGTACAAGTTCCCTGAAAGAGCAGCCCCTTAACCGTCGATTTGAGAAAGATATTCTGCTGGAAAGTCTGGTTTCCAGATCCTTTAACTTGCGAACGGATCAAGTTGGCGGCAAGCTGTATCTGTTTGACATGATCATGTTTGGCATATTCCTGGCCAGCCTTGTAGGTGGCCTCATCAAATTGTTTGCGGATGTCTTCCTGGCTGAAGTTCATATATCCGTTATAACGTAGGTTATGCAATATCTTTTAAGCAAAATAAGACATTATTAATCATAAATGTTAAAAAAGGGAACGGATTTATTTTTTTGATGACATGCTTCAAGAAAAGAGATCATAAAAAAGTGAAATCAGCCAAAAGAATGGGCAGGGCTGGCATATTTTGCTGAATTCCGTATCATTTCGTCTTTTCGTTTTTATTCCTGATTTTTCATGCTGCTATCCATAGAACAATCCATAGCCGACACAATGGCGGTTTCCATCACACAGGTTAAAGCCGCCGTCAGCCTGCTGGACGAGGGGGCAACGGTTCCATTTATTGCCCGATACAGAAAAGAAGTTACCGGGGGGCTGGACGATTCCCAGCTCCGCCTTCTGGAAGAACGTCTCCATTATCTGCGCGAGTTGAACGAACGCCGGGATACAGTGCTTCGCAGCATTGAGGAGCAGGGCAAAATGACGCCTGAGCTGAAAATGGCCATTGAGACGGCAACGGATAAAACAACATTGGAAGATTTGTATCTCCCTTATCGGAAAAAACGCCGGACGAAAGCGCAGATGGCGCTGGAAGCGGGATTGCTGCCATTGGCAGACGCCCTTTTATCGAATCCGATGCTGGAGCCCGAAGTAGAGGCAAAACAATACATCTTGCCGGCCTTTATTGCAGAAACCGGCGAGAATCCCGGTGTGCCCGATGTGGCTGCGGCACTGGAGGGTGCGCGGCAAATCCTGATGGAGCGTTTTTCTGAGGACGCGGCCTTATTGCAAAAATTGCGCACTTTCCTGCATGAACATGGTGTATTGGAATCCCGTGTTGTGGAGGGAAAGGAACAGGAGGGCATCCGTTTTTTGGATTATTTTGACTATGCCGAATCATTTGCAACCATTCCCTCTCACCGTGCCTTGGCGTTTTTCAGAGGCCGCCGCGAAGAAATTCTGACGGTACGGTTGCGCCTGGATTCAGAGCCTGACCGGTTGCGATGGGATGAGCCGCATAATCCCTGTGAAGTCCGGATTGCCGCCTGTTTTGGGGTTGCCGACAAGAAGAGGCCGGCAGACAGATGGCTGATGGATACGGTTCGCTGGGCCTGGCGCGTGCGGATTTTTCCTCATCTTGAAAACAACCTCATGAATACGTTGCGTGAACAGGCTGAAGCGGAAGCTATTTCGGTCTTTGCGCAGAATCTCAAGGCGCTGTTGCTTGCGGCTCCGGCTGGCCCGCGTGTCACGATGGGACTTGATCCGGGTTTGCGCACCGGCGTAAAAGTAGCGGTAGTGGATGAGACCGGAAAGGTATTGGATACAGAGACAGTGTATCCGCATCAGCCTAAAAATGACTGGCAGGGCGCCATCAGATCGCTTTCGGCACTGATCAAAAAACATGGCGTTCACCTGATCGCTATCGGTAATGGTACCGCCTCTCGTGAAACCGACCGGCTTGCGCAGGAATTATTGAAACAGGAATCGAGACGAAAGCTTGCCAAAATTATCGTGTCTGAAGCCGGCGCTTCCGTCTATTCGGCATCCGAATATGCCTCAACGGAATTACCGGATATGGATGTTTCGCTTCGGGGCGCGGTTTCCATCGCGCGACGCCTGCAGGACCCGTTAGCCGAGTTAGTCAAGATCGATCCCAAATCCATTGGTGTGGGACAGTATCAGCATGACGTTTCACAATATGGCCTGGCCCGTACGCTGGATGCCGTTGTCGAGGATTGCGTGAATGCGGTTGGGGTGGATGTGAATACCGCTTCCGCGCCCCTTTTGGCGCGGGTTTCCGGTATTGGTGAAACACTGGCAAAAAATATTGTCGCCCACCGTGATAAAAACGGTCGATTTGCTTCACGTGCCGATCTGAAATCAGTCCCTCGCCTGGGTGAAAAGACATTCGAACTTTCGGCAGGTTTCCTTCGCATTCCCGATGGTAAAAATCCGCTGGATGCCTCGGCTGTTCATCCTGAATCGTATCCGATGGTGGAAAAGATTTTGGCGGACATCAAAAAAGACATCAAATCCGTCATTGGAGATAAATCGCTTTTAGAGTCGCTTGATCCGAAAAAATATGCGGATGCGCGTTTTGGCATTCCGACGGTTACGGATATTCTGACTGAACTCGAAAAGCCGGGACGTGATCCGAGGCCGGTTTTTGTGAGCGCAACCTTCAAGGAAGGCGTTGAGAAAATATCCGATCTGGAACCAGATATGATTTTGGAGGGTGTCGTAACGAATGTCACCGCTTTTGGCGCGTTTGTCGATATCGGCGTTCACCAGGACGGGCTGGTTCATATTTCGGCGCTGTCTGACCGGTTTGTCAAAGACCCGCACCAGATTGTCAGTGCAGGGCAAATCGTGAAAGTCAAGGTCATGGAAGTCGATATGAAACGCAATCGGATTAGCCTGTCCATGCGTCTGACAGACCGTAGCGAGTCGGATAAAGTGAAACCAGTCGAGGAATCCGCAAAATGGAGGAAGGGAAACCATAGGAAAATGGCAAACAGCACAAAATCAGCCGTGTCTGATACCACAATGGCCGATGCTTTTTCTCGGCTGAAACAAAAGGCCGATTGATAACCGCTTACGTGCTTTCGGAAATATCCTCATCGGGAAATGTGCCGTTGGTTTCGGATAACAATGCTGCTTTATCCTCAACAAACATTTTCCATAAAGTCATAAAGAGGGCAGCAATGACCGGGCCGATCACAAAGCCGTTTAACCCGAAAAGGCTTAATCCCGCAAACGTGGATGTCAGGACGATATAGTCCGGCATCCGGGTGTCTTTCCCCACCAGGATTGGCCGCAGCAGGTTGTCAACCAATCCGATGACAAATACGCAAAAAGCGATCATAACGATGCCTTTTAAGATGGCGCCTGTACTCAGTAGGTAAATGGATGCAGGCAGCCAGATAATGGCGGGCCCCTCCGGAAAAAGAGAAAGAAAAAACATGACAGCGCCCCATAAAACCGGTGCCTGTATGCCCAGAATCCAGAAGATAACACCTCCCAGTCCGCCCTGTATGATAGCGACAATCAGGTTGCCCTTGACAGTGGCGCGGATAACGCCGGTAAACCGGATCAGCAACTCATGTTTTTGATGCTCATTTAAAGGGATCGCTTTCCGGATGGCCAGTGCAAGGGTATTGCCGTCACGCAAAAAGAAAAAAAGCAGGTAAAGCATCACGATAAAACCAATGCTGAAACTGAAAACGTTCTGTCCAATAGTGAGGACTTTTCCTGCGATAAAGCGACTGGTTTGCATCAATCCACTGATGATTTTATCTTGGATGTCTTTTATATCGTTGATACCGAAGACTTGCAGGATATGGGTTATCCAGTCGGGCAGGCTGCCATGGATTTCCATGAAGACGCGGTTGAAGTCGATTTCTCCCGTCAGGATTTTTTGGTAAAGCATTTCGCCTTCCTGTATCAGTAGCGGGATGATGATTATCAGAGGCAAAATCGCGATCAGCAGGCAACTAAAGAGGGTCAGCATAGCGGCCAGATTTCTTTTACTCGGTATTTTCTTTGCAATGCGTTCAAAAAGCGGAATAAAAAGAATGGCAAAAACAAAAGCCCAGAAAATAGCGCCTGAAAAAGGCAGCATCAACCAGGCAAAAGCCAGTGTAATGACAGCTAACAGGGCCAGAAAAAATTTCTGGTGAAGCAGGGATCGGTTCATCTGAAATTCCCGTCGGGTTGTGCCATCAAAATCATAAAAGGTACGTATTCCAGCAGAGTGTGATAAATCAATATCCAGGGGAAAGATAGTAAAGGGGGATCCGGACTGATTATGATAGCGCAAAACCGGTATGGGATTGTTCAAATTAACAGTCTGCCGGCAGACAGATCGGCAAGAAGCGGCTAGTCTTAAAAACGCTTTATTTGACACCTCTCAAAAATGACTTTGCAAATCGCATCACCATAGGCGGAAAACATTGATTACCGCACAGCGAAGGAAGATGTTTATGAGAACAAAGAGCAAACGGCCAAAACCGAAAAAGATCCGTGAACAGGAATATACCGATGGATTTAATCCCGATATCATCGACGAATATGATGCAAGTTTCGAAGTGGATGATAATTCGTTTTATGACATGTTTCATCAGATGGAGCGGGATCGCTCGCTGGGACGTGACGAGCTCTACGACTGAGCTGGCCACGTCATTGAATCGGGCGGCCGGGTTTATACCAGACGCGCGATATGTTCCATGCGGTCGCCTGCCAGCATTAAAACGGGCGGAATATCGATAATGGTATGACAACCAGGCGCCATGCGGGTCGCGGCACGGGCGCAGGAAACCAGGACTTGCGATGTCAGCGCCGGATTGTCGATCCGCATGTCGAATCTCAGGCGCTGGTTGGAGGTACTGCCGGATGCACCAATTCTTTCCATCAGCACGCCATGCGAATTATCGGCCAGTGTCGCCATTTCCTCAGGCGTTGCAACCGGACGGATATCAAGCGGATCACGACTAAAATAAGGATCAGCCGCCAGATTGGATTTGATTTGTTCAAAAGAGGCTTTCGGTTCCGGCAAAATATAAACGAGCCGGGAGTGGCGTCCGCCCCCGATAGGGATGGTGATCGAGATGGCGTCTGCAACACCTTCTATCGAGCGGGCAGCGACAGAGTGCCCCATGGATCGGCCCCGCCCGAAGTTGGTAAACGTAATGCCGATCGGCGCCATCGCTTCAAACAGCGCACGGAAGACAGAATCAGTGCCGGGGTCCCATCCTGCAGCGGTAATGGCGACGCTGCCATTTTTTTTTGCGACTTCATCCAGTGAGCGTACCAGGTTGGGAATTTCTTCGTGAATATCAAAGCTGTCAACGGTACAGATGCCCTTGGCAAGGTATTGCTTGGCATCTTCCGGAACGGAGCGTGAAGGACCACAAAGAATGATCACATCCGGTTTCCCGCGATGCTGGATCAATTCATCAATGGATGCAAAATCAGGCAGGTTCTGGCGTTCCAATGCCTGTGTTCCCAGTGATTCCGCCCGGCGGATCACGCCAAGGCACTCAAAGTCAGGTGCGCAAGTCAGGCAGTCAATGACATGTTTGCCGATGTTTCCGAGAGAGTGTACTGCTGCTTTAATGGTTTTCATGCAAAAACTTCCTTTTTGATTGGCGATGCACGTGCATCGGAGCGACGATTAATAGATGAGTATAGACACAGACTTCATTGAAGATCAAGCCTGCATTTTTGCTGATTTAAAAGCAAACAGGACTAAGATGTCCCTATCCAAAATAATGTGATAATTAATTTTTCCTTTATCATGTCAAATTTTGCCGCGCAAGGCGCGGATTATTCGGGGGATTTTTATGGCTCGGGCAGTATGGGGCTCACGTCTGGGTTTTATTCTGGCTGCGGCTGGTTCAGCGGTTGGTTTGGGCGCCATCTGGAAATTTCCCTATGTTGCGGCACAAAATGGAGGCGGCGCTTTTCTCCTGCTTTTTCTGGTAATGGTTTTTACACTGGGCATTTCCATCATGATTGCGGAAATGACAGTCGGACAGATTTCCCAGAAAAGTCCGGTGGGGGCTTACCGCTATTTCGGGGGCAAGCCCTGGTCGCTGGTAGGTTATATTGGCGTCGCCTGCGGTTTTTTGATTCTTTCCTTTTATAGTGTGGTCGGCGGCTGGACTATTTTCTATATGGTTCAGTCAGTTGACGGCAGCATTCTCATACCGGATACCCTACTGCTGAAGCAGATTTTCGATGCCTTTATCACGAATCCGGTTGAGCCGCTTGGGTATCATGCTGCATTTATGGCGGTGACAGCCGGCGTGGTTCTGGTTGGCGTGCAAAAGGGAATCGAGCGGGTCAGCAAATCGCTGATGCTCATGCTGTTTTTGCTTATCCTGGTTCTGATCGTCCGCAGCCTGACTTTGCCTGGGGCATCGGAAGGCGTCATGTATTTTTTGACGCCGGACTTTAGCAAGGTCAATGCAAAAATGATGCTGGAAGCCATGGGGCTGGCTTTCTTTTCCCTTTCTCTTGGCATGGGGTGCATGATGACATATGGCTCATATGTATCCAATGAAACCAATATTGCCAATTCAGCAGCCAGTGTTGTCGGGCTGACTACGGCTGTCTGTGTTTTGGCGGGGCTCATGATTTTGCCGGCCGTGTTTGCTTTCAAACTGAGTCCGGCGGAAGGTCCCGGATTGACATTCATTATCATGCCTGCCGTTTTTTCCCATCTGGGGGGAGGGCAGTTTTTTGCAATCCTGTTTTTTTTCCTGCTGTTTGTTGCGGCATTGACGTCATCGGTTTCATTGATGGAAGTCGTCACCAGTTTCTTTATTGATGAATTTAATATGCCACGTATCGGCGTCTCGATTATCATGGCCATTCTGATGTTCGTGGTTGGGATTGCGGCATCTCTTTCACTGGGGGCCTGGAAGGAATACACCCTATTTGGCAGCAATATCTTCCATCTACTTGATTATGTGACATCGCACCTGATGATGCCCTTTGGCGGCATCATGATTACGGTATTGGTTGGCTGGAAAGCATCGAGGCCGGTTGCTGCACGGCTGGCATTGGCTGATGGTACAAATCCATGGTGGTGGCCGGCTATGAAACAGTTCTGCCGTTACATTGCGCCGTTGCTTATCTTGCTGGTTTTATTTCAGAATCTCTGATTTTCAGGCGTGACCTATGGCAATGGGATCGTTTTATGAAAACATAAAAAAACCCTTAAATTCAGCCATTCGGTTCAGTCGAGAATAGGATCAAAATGAGGCGTGGCAGTGATGGTACTGTCTTGATCCATCATGAATCCGGCTAAATCATAGTATCGTGATAACCATTCCATTTTTTCCAGAAAGCCTTTTGGCGTTTCATTGAAAAGGCCGGTGGACACAATATCGCCAATCATGCAATTTTGACTGACGATGCCGAGCAGCTTGTTGGTAGAAGGGAAACCGGTTTTTGCATTCAGGATATGGCCATACTGCTTGCCGTCAATATCAACAAAGGCCGTTGTCTGGGAAGAAGTCGAATAACACCGGTTATCGAGGTTCAAGGTGAACAGATGTTCTTCGTTCTCAGGCCGGACAACATTCACCTGCCAGGGTAAATCGAAATGGCGGTTAATGGCTCGGATGGTGCTGCCTCCTGCATTGATAATCGCATTATCCATGCCGATTTTCTGCATGGCGTCAACCAGTCTGTCAATCGCATAAGCCTTGATAAAGGAACCGGTAATGATTTCCTGTTCCTTGCCAATTCGGATGTGGTTGCCGTCAATCTCGATTTTCCTGTAATCAATCTGGTGGCGAATCGCTTCAATTTCACGGTGTGCCGGTACATGCCGGAGATCATCCTTGTAAAATCCCCACAGGCGAATGAGGGGCATGATCGTAATATCGTAGGTGCCATCGAAAAAATCGGAAAGCGCCATAATCTGTTTCAGTATGCTGACGGTTTCATCATCGACTTCCACAAAATTACCGGCATGCCGGTTAATCCGGTCGATATAGGAGCCGGGCTGGTATGAATTGTATTTCCGGTCAATGTCTTCCAGTAAAGCATACAGATCATCGAAAATCGCATCCGGATAAGCGGCTGGCACCTTGATTTTAATGTGGGAGTGAAACAAAAAGCGCGTTTGCGTTTTATAAAGCATATCCATGACAATTTATTCCGGACAAGATGATTCTTCCGGCGGTTTTTGATCCTTGCGCTTTGTTATCTTGTCTTGGGTCATTTCCGCATGGATTTACCAGATGGATATAGTCAACAGACCTTCAAATATAAAGAGGCTGTTTTTTTTCAGTGATGGCATCACATCATTCATGATGGGGACACCTTTATGGCATGACGTTACTGGAAACTGCCATGAATTGTACAGGATGCAAGAAGTCGCCTTGAATCATTTTCGCTTTTTTTGCTGCATTGAAGCGCTTTTTTCCGCTCTCACGTCTGTTATTGACCAACAAGAAACAACGTCGATTTACAATTGCCTGCAAGCAGCCGGTTGTACGGGCATGTTCAGGCAGAGTGGCGGAACGGAAAAGAGATAGGGCAACAAAAGGACGGCTGATATTTTTGCCTGAGAATAAACCGATCCGTGATGTGATAGGATGCCTTAATGTGCGGCAGATGTACTGCCTTTTTGCTTTTACAATAAAACCATGCCTAAGATCAGCTCTATCCGAATCATCGAACTGTCAGCTGCCAAAGGTTTGACGCCTGACACGCTTGATGCGGACCTGGAATGGGTAAAAAAGCGTGGGGTAACTGTAGAACGGCTATATCAAGATTCATCATCGCCGGAGCCTGATTCTGGTGATTTTGCCGGAAATGCCATTGCAGCACTTCATTCATTGCCGCTCGTTTTAATCGATGGAAATATCGCACTATCCGGTCGTTATCCTACTCGCGAGGAAATGGGGATATGGATGTTATTCGGTCTGGTTCGTGCTGATGACAGAAATAGGGGAAGCGTTCGCTGCTGTACGTTGTAGCTTGTTTTTGCCGTAAGTGCGGCAATCGCATTTTTCTCAAAGAATATGAACTCATTTTTAAGATGGAATCCTCGCTTCAAATTTTAAAGCGAGGATGATGGCGCAAAAATAAGCGGTTCATTTTTCCCGCATGACATGCGGCTTCATCAAATGCAGATAAGTTTTGTTGCTTGTTGGAAATAAATGGCGGAGTTTGCTAAAATGTATAAAAATGTTGCCGTAGAGTATAAAAAACATATGTTTACATGTGGTTTTTTTCCAGAGTTTAATTGGGATTAAAGCAGATCGGCACATTCGAGGTTTGGCAGCGAAATGGCGCTGCAAGGGATATCGTAAAAAAATGCGTAGCAGAGTTTATATTAAGAGGACAAACAGTTACCCTCTGTTTGAGCGCTTTAAAAATACAGGGTTAGAAAGAATATTTGCCACGGTTGTTGAATGAAGGGGCATGTGGAAACAATGAAGCTTTCCCATAGAAATTTATTTGTCCGGTGGCTGACAGCTTGGATGGAAGCGCCTTGTCTCATTGCCGTGAGAGACGGGCTTGCGCTGACTATGCCGATCATGCTGGCGGGGACGGTTGCTATCCTGATCAACTCCTTTCCATTGGCGGCTTACCAGAATTTCATGTTATCCACTTTTGGTGAACAGTGGAAATTATTCGGGCAATACATTTATATCGGGACATTTGGGATCATGTCGGTTTTCATGGTTCCGACAATCGCATGTAGCCTGGCTGAAAATTATAATGAACGTTATCCGTTTGACCGGATTTCTCCGGTTATCGCAGCCGTTGTTGTTTTCAGCAGCGTTTTTTGTATATTGGAACCTGTCAATAACAACACGGCCCTGCCGTTGCAATGGATGGGCGTGTATGGCCTTTTACTATCCATCGTAACAGCGGTTTTATCCTGGACGTTTTTCCGGTTTTTGTTGCGGTTTCCTCAGCTTCGGGTGAATTTTTATACGGGCAGTTCGGCCGTATCAATGACCCAGGTTATGAATACGCTGTTTCCGGCAGTGCTCACCATCTTCTTTTTTGCCGGTATCAAAGCGCTGACAAAGGCTTACGGTATTACCGACCTGCATGAAACCGTTTACCGGCTGCTTTCGACACCGTTCCATACGTTGGGCGGCCACCATCTGGGAACCGCAATTTTATATGGTTTTGCCCGCCATTTCCTATGGTTTTTCGGTATTCATGGTTCCAATGTGCTGGAGCCTGTTATGCGGGAATTGTATATTCCGGCCAGCCTCGTCAATATCGAAAATGTTCGGGCTGGCCTTGAACCGCTTTACATTCTGACGAAACCATTTTTTGACTGTTATACATCCGTTGGCGGCGCCGGATCGACCGGTGCTCTGTTGATTGCCCTGCTACTGAGGCATCGGGATAATGGCGTCCGGAAAATCGCTAAGATTTCGATTGTTCCTTCGATTTTTAATGTCAATGAAATTTTGATGTTCGGTTTGCCGATCGTGTTAAATCCAGTTTTTATTGTGCCGTTCATTTTGGTTCCGATCGTTAGCACCATCATCTCATATTACGCATGCCAGTTCGGTATTGTTCCTATGACCGCGCATGATGTCGCCTGGAATATTCCGGTGATTATCAATGCCTATTTATCGACAGGATCGGTTAATGCGATTGTTCTCCAACTGATCAACGTGTTGATTGGCGTTATGATCTATCTGCCTTTTGTGATACTGGATGACCGTATCAAGACCAACCGGTTTCGTGAAAATTTCAGGAGACTGCTTAACATGGCACTGGATTATAATTCTGCCGCTATATCAGGCCAGCGGCTTTTAAACCAGCCGGGAGAGGTCGGCCTGATGGCTTACAATCTGGCCAATGATTTCAGACAGGCAATCAACAGAAACGAACTTTATCTGGAATACCAGCCTCAGATCGACAGCAACACCGGCAAAGTTTACGGTGTTGAAAGCTTGGCACGCTGGCATCACCCGACTATTGGCAGAATACCGCCTCCCCTCTTTATTACCCTATCCGAAGATACCGGTTTCATTCTTCCACTTGGTTTGTGGGTGCTGGAAGAATCCGTTCGTCAGGCTGCTGAATGGCGAAAGGCCGGGTTGACGGATTTGGTTATGTCAGTGAATATTTCTGCCAGGCAATTGGAAGACCCTGAGTTGCCGGAAAAGATACTCGAAATTATCCAGCGGCACGCGCTGCCGGTTGAAAATCTCAAACTGGAAGTAACCGAGTCCATTGCCCTGACAACCCATATGGCTCAAAGTGGCGTGCTGGCTCGCTTAAACGAATCCAACATTCGTTTGGCAATTGACGATTTTGGCATGGGGCATAGTTCATTGACGTATCTGAAGCGTTTTTCTGTTGCCAGCCTGAAAGTAGATAGTGTATTAAGCCGTGATGTGCTAACGAGTCGCAGCAGTTGCGAGATTGTTGCCACTATTGCCGAATTGTGCCACTCGTTAAATATCGAATTGATTGCGGAGTTCGTTGATAACGAACCGCAGCTGCTCAAGTTGCGTTCACTTGGTTGCTACAATATCCAGGGTTATTTTTACAGTCCACCATTGCGGGCAAAAGAAGCCTTTGCCTATATTACACAACACCAGAAAGCCTATGGCAAAGCAGAGGTGAACTGGAATGTTGTCAGACACGTGCAGGAAGCCGTTATATAAGGTTGTATGGTTTCATGATTGCTTTTTGCCTTAGCCCCCTTTTGTCTATCATGCGCGCTAACCCTTGTTTTTGCCTGTTGGCGCTGTGTTTGTTGGCGCCGTTTCCAGTGTATGCCCAGTTCACAGACATTGATCACTATACCTATAACCAGGATGGATCGATGACCAGTACCACCAATCCGCAAGCTGATTATTTTTCACCGGAATATGAAATCCCGGATATGATTTCGGCCCTGGGTCAGGGTGCCGATTTCTGGAATAAAAGCAAAATCTATACCCAATATACTTACTATGGCCGTGCACGGACTTCAGATAACAAGAAAAATCAAATTCATGTCAATGCCTTGGGTATCGGTATCGGTTTCACGTCCGGTTATGCGTGGGATACGGTTGGCTTTGATATGCGTCTTAATAGCAATCTGGGACGAGGTAACGGCTGGTCGGAAGTGCTTTTGCACGATGTAGATAAAGACACCGACCGCAGCAATTTTAATGTCGGTGAAGCGGCCCTAAAGGCAAAACTGGGGCAGCCGGATGCAGGTCTGGAATTTCGGGGCGGTTATCTGCCTATCCGGATTGGCACACTGGGTACGTTGGGAGGCTTGCATCCTCACTCATACCGTGGTTTTGAAGTCAAGGCCCTGATGGGGGATTTTTGGCTAGGTTACGGTTGGGCGGATCGTTTTCATAATGAGTGGGATAACAAATATCGCAAGATGACGACGGCCTGGCACCAGAATCGTGGGTCCTTTGCGGGGAAAGCGCCTGATATTGATCACATACACAGTATTGGCGGTCGTTACAGTTTTGGTCCCGACAAAAAAGCGTTTGTTGATGCCGGCGTTGGTGAAGGCAAAGGTTATCGTAAAAATGCCCAGTTCACTTCCCATTACCCGCTCAAATTGCAGACAATGGGTGATCTGACTTTCACCACATATGCCCTCTGGGGCAAGTATAAAGAAGAAAAGAGCCATATCCGCTATCCCAAAAATGAATACCATTACAGCACCTCTGCGGAACTGAAAACCGGCAACTGGTACTTTTTTGGCGCTTATGGACAAACCCATTCGCCTGATTCGGGTGAAATGAATTTTAGGATGACAGCCTGGGCAAATAGTGACAACCGCAACTTCATCCAGACCTGGCTACAATTGGATGACTTTGTCTGGAATGGACAAAAAGTCATTCAAGCCGGTATCGGCCACGAAATCGGCAAATTAATCGGCCTGCCCGGTTTCAGTTTGAGCGGGCGTTTCAATTATGGCTGGAACATGCGTGTGCCAGGCCGGGAAGCCAGGGGAAAAGCATGGGAATTTAATGGCGGCATCCAGTACGCAGTACCGGATGGCATGCTAAAAGGCGTGACATTCGGTATCTATCCGGCGCGCTTAAGAACCCGCGATTTCTACATTGATGGTTACGGCAAGCAAAGTCGGGACGACATCAAGGTTGTCATCAGTTATGCCACGACCTTTGATATGAATCAATCCGTGAAAAAAGAAAGCGCTCCTGCCAGATAAAGAGCGCTTATTCGCTACGCTTGCTGTTGCAGGCAAGGTTAAATATGGACTAAATTTGGCTCACCGGAATGAGAAATATTTATTCTTGGTGTCTCCCATGATGTTGCGCAGTTCCCGGATACTCAGATTTGTCATTTCGTGAATCTCCAGAAGCAGTGAGGCACTGACCCGTGTTTTTGCATGCCTGATCTTACTGATAACGCTAGGATTGATTTCCAAAATCCGAGCCAGCTCGGCATCAGTTTTCAAATTCTGGCGCAAGATAAGCATGTCCAAAAGGGGGTTCGGATCATAGCCCCGGCGAATTCTCTTGGGCCTGGTATTGTATTTTTTCCTCATGATATTTTTTCTCAGATGAGTTTGATACACTGCCAGTATACATGAAATGTTTTTTATGTTGCTAGTCTTGAGGTTGAAAAGAGATGGTCAAATTTTGGTAAAAAGCACACATTAAAACAGATAGGAAATATCCTGTTTCAAGTAAGATAAGGCCTGAAAATCGGTTTATATGGAAATATGTGTATGAAATAAATCAGCGCGAGATTCAATTCCAGATGAGCTGATAAAAGACGTCGTTATACGGAATCGATGTTGGCTTTCAGCCGTATATGCCTCTTAAATGACGGCATTTCCCAGACTCGGAGTCAAAAACATCCATCCCAACCCGGCAGTAGCCGTCAGCGGTATTTTCCTCATACTGTAAAACCTTGTTTTATTCGGTTTGAGCCGCTTTTTCCGTGCATTTGGCCCCTTCCCTGTCGCATTGGGGAAGCGGTTTTAAACGGCATGGGGCAAAAAGATCCAACCTGGAATCGTACAGATGCGTATGGACTTCCAGCAGGCCCAGTATGGAATGAAACAGATTGTCGTGGCTATAGGTGTTTTTCGCTGCTTCTTTTTGCAGACAAACATAATCCAGATGATCATATTGCAGCATCTGGTCTGACACCCAAAGAATCATCGGCACTTTCTTTTGCTCTTCAGGCGCAATGGCGTAGGGCATGCCGTGAAGATAAAGATTATTTTCTCCCAACGATTCGCCGTGATCTGAAACGTAAAGCACACCAGACTCAAAGTAAGGATATTTTTTCAGGATACGAATGGTTTCGGCAATCACAAAATCGGTATACAGGATGGTATTGTCATAAGTATTGCGGATTTCTTCCTGGGTACAGTTTTTCAAATCAGCCGTGTCACAGGTCGGTGTAAATTTCTTAAATGATTCAGGATAGCGCTGGAAATAAGTTGGCCCATGACTGCCAATCGTATGAAGTACAATGAAAGTATCCTTGGTCACAGTCGCAAGATAATCATCGAGATTGTCGAGCATGACTTCATCAAAACAACTCTTGCCATCGCAGAATCGGGGATGTTGGGTCGCATCGTAATGAATCGTTTTAACCCGGTCGCAGACGCCCT
The DNA here is from genome assembly GCA_009783065.1 of Betaproteobacteria bacterium. The sequence goes on from WRHV01000014.1 coordinate 18,886, forward strand.
TGCAGCCATCATCGTTTTCATGCCACATCATGTCATACCCTGCCATTTTCAGAATATCAAGCAGGTTTTGCGTCATTTTGGCGTCAGAAACATTAAATTCGGTTCGAGGCTGGGAAGAAAACATGCAGGGAACCGATATGGCGGTGGCGGTGCCGCAGGAATAGACGTGAGAAAAGTTCAGAAGTCTTTCTTTCGCCAAACGCGGGTTCGTTTCATTCTGGTAACCGTTAAGTGAAAAATTGGCGGCACGGGCGGTTTCGCCCACAATCAGAATAAATACAGTCGGATAGGGGTCCGCATAGGGGTCTAACCGGGCTTTTTTATCCAGTATTTCAAACTGGCGTTTGGTCATGGCTTCTTTTTTAAAGTATTTATACACGCCATTTATATAATTGACTGGACTAACAAGCCGGATCATTTTGCTATGGTTGCGGCCAAAAGAAGCGTGATCCTTGAAAAAAAACGCGGCAATCAGGCCAATGATGACCACGCAGATGCCGACCGCGAAAAACCGGTTGCGACACTCTTTTAAAGGCGAGGCGTATTGAATACGGGTCATGGCCAAAAGGAAGGCCGGCAGCACACCCGAAACCAAAAACCAGAAGGCCAGCTTGAAAGTCACCAGATCAAGGGCTTCACGTGAATTTGTTCCAAATACGTTACGGATCATATCTGAATCAATATATATCCCGTAGTGATACATCCAGTAATTGGCGACACTCGAAAGCAATATCAGTATGATGACCAGGGGTTTTGTAACGTAAGGAAGCGCAAGGAAATTCAGCAGGAGGTAAATCGCGCTAAAAACCAGAAACGGATAACTAAGCGCAAAAGCGGCAGTACTGAAATCATGAATTTCAAGATGGGTGGCAATGTATCGCCAAAGGCTCAGATTGAGGGGAAGACTCAGATAAATAGCGCATACCAGAATGACAAAGTTGCTGGATATGCGCCATCGGGGCATACCGAATCCCGGTCGTTGTTTTAACATATTCCTTCTATCAAATGCGCAAGATAACGGATTATCGGCTGGCAGAATGACCGTGACTTCCAGACAGGGAGGGGTATTTTAGTCGATTTTTTTTCTGTTTCAAAAGCAGTTTGGCAGCAATAATCATCGGGTTCATTCATCCGAATTTCAATTGTACAGGCATAATGCAAACCGGTTTGGAAATGAACGAAAAAAGAAAAATGGTTACACATTGTTGCCTTATGCACAAAGCGGGTTTAAACAGCAAATGATGTTAAATAATCGCATGTCGGAAGCGGCTGTTTTCATCTTTGACCTGAAACGTACCATGAATATCAAAGCCATCATGACGCTTTCCCGTGTTGGATTCAGTTCTGTTTTTTTCGGAGTAAAAAAGTGGTAAAAAACAATAAAAAAGCCGGATTTTAATCCGGCTTTTTGCATCAGGTGAAGATCGTTTAAAATTCTTCCCAGTTATCGCCATTATCTTTAGATGAAGCTGGTGCAGAGGCAACCACCGCAGGCGCTGCCAAACGCTTGGCCGCTCCCGCAACCGACTTTCTACCCACAGGAGCCAAAACGGCACGCTTCACCGGCTCCCTGGCTACTGTTGCTGCCGCGCCTGTCTTGAACATCCCAACCACGTCTACCAGCGTACGCGCCTGATCCTGCAGGCTTTCCGCAGCAGCAGCCGCTTCTTCAACCAATGCCGCATTCTGCTGCGATACCGTGTCCATTTCCGTGACCGCCGTATTCACCTGCTCAATGCCTTGTACCTGTTCTTGCGTGGCCATCGTGATTTCATTCATGATGTCATTGACGCGGCGGATGCTTTCCCCTATTTCCAGCATCGTCGCTGTCGCATTGTTGACCAACTCGGTTCCGGTGCTGACCTTGTTCACCGAATCATCAATGAGGTCTTTGATTTCCCGTGCCGCCGTCGCGCTCCTCTGAGCAAGACTCCGAACCTCGGTTGCCACAACAGCAAAGCCGCGCCCTTGCTCACCCGCACGTGCCGCTTCAACTGCCGCATTCAGCGCCAGGATGTTGGTTTGGAACGCAATGCCATCTATAACGCTAATAATATCCACAATCTTATTGGATGAAGCGGCAATCTCGTTCATGGTATTCACGACCAGCCCGGCTGCTTCGCCACCTTTGGTGGCGACATCCGCCGCTTGTGAGGCAAGCTGGTTGGCCTGTCTGGCGTTGTCGCCATTCTGGCGGACGGTGGAGGTGAGCTCTTCCATGCTGGATGCCGTTTCTTCCAGGGAACTGGCCTGTTCCTCGGTTCTGGCCGAGAGATCCTGGTTGCCTGAGGCAATTTGGGCTGAGGCTGTTGCGATGGTATCGGCACTTTGGCGTATTTGGGACACCGCGCCGAAGAGCGATTCGTTCATATTTTTCATCGCTTGCATCAACTGGCCGGTTTCATCCTTTGACGTCACCTCGATTTGGCCTGTCAAATCACCCGACGCCACGATTTCCGCTGCCTTCACCGCCTGGTTTAGCGGACGGGTGATGCCGATTGTCAGCCGCCACGCCAATAGGAGTCCCACTAATATCCCAACTCCCGATGCAATCAGCATGAGCATCCGGCTAAAAAGATACGTCTCTTTCAGATGCGCCACATCTTTCTCGGTCGCGGCAATTTGATGATCTCGGAACGCTTCGATTGACTTAACAAAGGCATCCCGCGCGGGAAATAATTCGCCGAAGATGAACTCACGCAACTCCGCAAACGGTACCACCTTTCCTAAAATTTCACCTTCGGGGCTGATGTTTTTGCGCTTGCCCAGTTCGATCATCTTCCCAAAAAAAACGGTTCGCTTGTCTGTTACCTCTCTGAGCAAACGCAAATCATCAGCGTCCAGATTCAGCGCCTCAAGCTCTTGTGTTATCTTAATAAGACTTTCGCGATTGGCTGTCCTTTCGTCTATCAATCGCTTGATCATATCTGGCTCGGTCGCATAAGCCAAACCATAGACGAGTGTGCCCTGGGCGGCCACTGCCCTGGTCATTGCGCGTGCAAGACGCTCCGGCTTAATCGAATCATCAACCATGCTTGTAATACGCTGGTCTATCACTCGTAACTCATAAATCCCGAATCCCGCCATACCGGCTACCAGGACAATCAGCGCCAAAAATCCCAACGCAAGACGTGTTCCTATCTTCATAATCAAACTCCTATTCAGGGAAAACCAGATAAAACAAACGCTTTTAATAAGATCACACTCCATGAGCGCAAGCCTCTTTTCTCCAAAATGCCTGTGCACATAAAATGTCAATTCCTGCAAAAATATTTCAAAGAGGTGAAAAAAAAATCCGGATCAAGATCCGGATTTTTTTCACCGGTCTTTTCACCGGTCTTTTCACCGGTCTTTTCACCGGTCTTTTCACCGGTCTTTTCACCGGTCTTTTCACCGGTCTTTTCACCGGTCTTTTCACCCCGATGAAATTGCATCCTGCCCAACCAT
>WRHV01000015.1 GCA_009783065.1 Betaproteobacteria bacterium
CCCCGTAAGCCTCATTTAACAAAAGTGTAGAACCGTGTGGATGCGAAAATAGTTGTCATCAATAGGACAACCTATTTGCGGAACCGCCCGTTCCTGGCACTTTTCCCATGTCTGGCCGGTATCCGGGCTACAAGTCTTCCATATGGCATACCATACGGAAATCTGTCTTGCCTTCCCATGCGAAACCGCACAGTGGCATCGTCAGACAGACTGCTAAAAGCACTTGCTTACCGTTGCGGGGGCAGCACACGTTGGCCGTGATAAACCGGCTTCGTGTTTCCCGTTTAACCGTGAATAAGAATATTTTCACGAGCACCAGAGCAATGAAATTGTAAGGCTGAGAGCGGCAAAAAAGCAAATTTTTGCGATATGCGTCAAACTATCTTCGCAACCGTATAATATTTTTGATGCCAAAGAATAAAATGATTTTCCGGGGGAATATGTCACATGCGCTTTACTAACCTGAAAGGCAATTTTCGCAAGCCTGAGACCAATCGGGTTTTGCGCTGGATGCTGGGACTGCATGAAGAAAAACGTCCCAAGGCACCTAGTACAGGTGTTCTTATCCCTTACATTCATAACGATGGAAAACAACTTCGTAAAAACAATAAAGATACGTTGACATGGATTGGACATGCTTCTTTTCTCGTCCAACTGGCCGGAAAAAATATCCTGATTGATCCGGTTCTATCCATGAAAATCGGGTGGATTAAAAGAAACAGCCCGCCAGGCATTTCATGGCCGGCCATGCCTAAAATCGACCTCGTCCTGATTACACATAACCATCGGGACCACATGGATGCGCCAACGCTAAAAAGGCTGGGCCCTGATCCGGTCTATCTCGTTCCAAAGGGACTGGGACAATGGTTTTTGAAAAACGGGTTTAAGCGCGTCATTGAGATGGGATGGTGGCAACAAGAAGAAATTGCCGGTCTGACCATTACGTTTGTCCCTGCGGAACATTGGAGCCGCCGCAATCTTGCCGACATCAACACCAGTTGGTGGGGCGGCTTTGTTATTGAAAAGGATGGTTTGCGCCTGTATCATTCCGGCGATACCGGCTGGTTTGACGGTTTTGCTGAAATAGGCAAACGTTGTGGTGAAATTCATGCGGCCATGCTCCCGATAGGCGCCTATGCGCCACGCTGGTTTATGAAACCCCAGCACATCAATCCGGATGAAGCGGTAGATGCTATTCAGGCTCTCGGCGCGAAACATCTTGTCCCTATGCACTGGGGTACATTCAAATTATCAGATGAACCGTTAAATGAACCGCCTCTACTGCTACATGATGCATGGGAACGCGCCAATTTACCGGATCAGACATTGCAAATCGCGACACTTGGCCAGATCATGCTGCTGGATCGGTTCACTTAAATTGATTGCGCTTTTCAGGAAATGGATAACCTTCGTTCCAGGTTTTCCCAATCTGTTTCGCCCGATCTAAAATCATTGCCGTCCTCATTCAGAATCTCCACAGCATATTCCCATTCCTTTCGAGAAAGCGGCTCGAATTGCCTTTGCTTTTGTGCCAGCACATCCGGCCCAGCCTCTGAAGGGTCATCACGAAATAACTTTCTTGCGGTAACACGCCTGATAAGCGTATCCGGGCCGGCAATAACCAAAGCAATAACGTAAGGTAAATTTTTTCGGGATGTCAGCCGATAAAACCGGCTTCTTTCGGATTTCCGTAAAAATGCAGCATCAATAATCACCCTGAATTTTGCATCCAGCAACATCACTGCCAGTTTTTCCAACAGGTTATAAGTGATTTCAGACGCCTCGTCGCTATAAATATTGACAGCGATGCCGTCACTGCTTTGTAATGCCCCCAGGCCGTAATGCCGCTTGCGCTCTATGTCCGAGCGAATCCGGATCGCGCCGGTTTTCTCTAAAGCAGCCAGCGAAAACACACTTTTTCCGCTCCCAGGCAAGCCACAGGTAATGAGAAGGCCCGCATTCCTATCCTGAAGCATCGTACGGGCAAGTGACATATACTTTTTGCTCTCTTCCAGACAAGACTGCATTTTCGCTTTTTCAGCAGATTGCAGGTATCGTATGGCAGCCACTTTAGCACGCACTAATGCATGGGTAGCGCCAAAAACACCCAAAAGAGCGGCACCTTCATAATCTCCGGTTTCTTCCAGATAAATATTCAACAAACGCCAGGCATAATCCGGTCTGTCGAAATGACACAAATCGGTAAAAGCAAAAGCCAGGTCGCATATGACATCGACACAGCGAAAATCAGGAGCAAATTCGATACAATCAAATAGAACTGCCTCGTCATCGATCACAGCAACATTACCCATGTGCAAATCGCCATGACATTCTCGGACAAACCCGTTTGAGTGCCGCTGTCCAATAACATGCTCCCTTTTCTCCAGAGCAGCAAAATGCAATTGAATAAGCTCATCCAGTTTTTCTAGTTCTGTCTCCAAATTTAAAGCGGAAAAAACCGCTCGCAATTCATTGTAATTATTCTCCAAACCACGATGAATAAAATCATAGGTACCGTAAATATTATCCGTACCATTTTCCGGAAGTGGGGGCAGGTTCTGATGAAAATAGGCAATTTTTCTCGCCAGACTGTCAACATGGCATACCTTTAACCGGCCATCACGTAACATGCCACTCATTTCACTTTCCCTGGAAAAACGCTTCATCTGCACGGCGTATTCCAATATAGGTTCGGCATTAAGAACAGGATGGGCAATGCTCCCGCCAATGATGATGACCTGCTGATATAAATCAGGCGCTGTTCGTTTATTCAGCCGAATTTCTTCTTCACAATAAAACTTTCTGGATGACAAATTGGAGAAATCCAGAAAATCCAGTTTCAGCGCCTTTTTTATTTTGTAAGCTCTATCTTTAGTAAGCAAAATCCATGAAACAAGCGTCTCAATAATTTCCGGCTGAAATGACGATGTGCTATCGTCAAAAGTCTTTTTCCAGGCATTTACCAGTTCTGCCTGGCTTTTAAGATTGATAGGGACATCACCGGCAATGGAATTATTCATATCTATTTAGCCTGTGAAAAGAAAATACATATTGTAAATATGCAACGTAATAGCGATTTATGTATGTATGATAAAGTGAAATTATTTTTCACAATATTGTTCATTTTACATAAACACCTCTTGCATAAAATATTGTATATAAACTTCCAGTGACAAAAAAGGGATATAGCATTAAAGCTGTATCCCTTTTATTGATTAATCTTTCCTATTACAGAATCAGGAAAGATTAATAGAACCACTGAGAAACAATGAATTTAGGAAACTTTCCGTGATTTGCCTGAACGACTATTTTCACCACCTTTCCGGCCAATAGCCGCCATATGCGCACGATTTCTACTGACTGCTGCACCACCTTTCCGTCCAGCAATACGCGCTTCTTCAGAAGTAAACACATGCGCCTTGCCTTGTGCATGCGCAGCACGGCCGCCCATACTGGAAATTTCCCTTTGCTTTTCCTTTGACATAGCAGCAAAGCCTCGTTTTGCAACCGGTTTCTGAGTATTTGCATGACTCTTTGATTCTGAACGCATAGTCATTCCCCTTTATACATAATTTATCTCTTCCAGATCGCTTTTTCCAGATGAGAGGATGTCAGATAAAAAAATCATTCTGTAAAACCACGACAGATTGGAGAGATAACTACCTTAAAAGTTCCACCTTAAAAACAAAACGTCAGTAATAAAAAATAAAATTATTGTTGACATATTTTTTATTGATTAATTTATCAAAAGCAATATTTAATATATACAACTTGTATTTAATCAAGTTTCAAAAACATTTGATTTTTATTAAACATTATGATTATTTAAAATAAATAGATCAAAATCATTTATGCCTCAATTTCATATGATTTTTGATAAATTTGATTTACTTCAAAATAATACTTCCTTCCAGACTTCATATTTATGCTTGTAAGAATTTTCCTATAAGGATCTTTATTTTTCCTACATTCATATTAAGCAATCACTGATATTAAGTAATTTTGAATATTGACATAATTCAAACCATCCTGATTGAAGAAGAATGTTTTAAACAAGATGGTTTTTGAAATTAATTGATTCAATAAAACTGGAGGGTGTGAAATTATGCTTTCAACAAAACAAAATGAAATATTTTCAGATTCAGTAAAATCCGTCTCTCTGGAAGCAGGCAGACAAAAAAATGGAAAATTGTGGTCCAATCTGAAAGAATTGTGTGATCTGCTTCGCATCCAGATTTCCCCTAATTCATCGATAACAAACGAAGAAACGCTTTTTCAGCACGTACAGTTCAAGACAGGACAACGGATTCACATGATCGGCCAGCCATTCGAGATGCTGTACGTTGTCAACTCCGGCTTTCTTAAAACCGTGCTGATTGATGAACTGGGCAATGAACAGATTCTCAGTTTTCCTATGAAGTCAGATTTGCTGGGCGTCGACGGGATTCATTCAAAACATTACGCTTCGGAAGCCGTCGCGCTTTCAGCATGTGATCTGATTCTGATCCCGTTTAAGAAACTCACCGCCCTAGGAAAAACCTACCCTGAACTGGAAAATGCCATGTACCGTGTCATGAGTCGGGAATTGGTGCGTGAACAGGGTATGATCTCCATGCTGGGTTCACTGAGTGCAGAAGGACGTGTCGCCCGTTTTCTGGTTTCGCTCTCGGACCGGTTTGCTCAGATGGGATATTCACACCGGATTTTTAATTTGCGTATGACCCGGCACGAAATCGGCAGTTATATTGGATTGACGCTCGAAACCGTCAGCCGTACACTTTCCGCCCTTCATGAAATCGGCTGGATCGGTGTTGACCAGAAAACCATCGAGATCAAGGATATTCAGGCATTGCGTAATTTGAGAAGGCTGCCAAATGCCAAAATACGCGCCAAGGACAAGGCAAAGGCGGCGACACTTGAAAAAACCGTTATACCAGCTGCCAATCTACATCAAATAACCGGTACAGAGTTTTATGAGAGCGGGCTTCGTCCTACAGTATAATTTGCCGGATTTATTTGCAAAAAAGGGAGATTAAAATCTCCCTTTTTTATTTCGAATTATTCCATTTGTTTGAGGCGCTGTTTTGCTTCTGAGGCCGCTTCAGATTCCGGGTATTTTTCGATAATCGTATTTAAGGTTTTCTTTGCCGCCCAAAGATTTTTCAATCCCAAATGGCTGCTTGCCATATTCAGCATCGCTTCCGGCACTTTTTCACTACCAGGATATTTTTTTACTAACGCATCCTGGGTTGAAAGCGCATTTTTATAGTCTTTCAGCAGATAGTACGCATTCCCCAGACCGAACTGAGCCAGAACTGCAAGCCCCGATTTGGGATAACGGCGCAAAAATGTATTGTAACCAGAAACCGCTTCCTTGTAATTTCCAGCCTGGAACGCTGCTTCAGCCGCGTCAAATGCTTTTTTTTCTTCAGGCTGCACAACAGCGCTCTTTCCATCCACTGTCACCTGTTGCGGTTCGAACTTACCCAGACGATTATCCAGATCAATATAGAAGTCCTTCTGTTTTTGCTGCAGGGTACGGACTTCATTTGTCAGAACTTCTACCTGGCCGCGTAATTTATCCAATTCCTGCCTGAGCGTTTCGTTTTGTTTCGATAGTTCAAGCAAAGCAGATTTATCAGCCTTTTCATTGACCTTGGCACGCAAATCCAAAATGGAACGCCGGGCATCACTATCCTCAAATAATGCTGCCCTGGCTTGCCAGGGCAGCATACAAGCTATGATGAGTGAAAATAAAAAATAAAATATTTTATTCATGGCTTATTGATACACAATATCGGCACGGCGATTTTCAGCCCAGGATGCTTCATCACTACCCAATGCCCTTGGCTTTTCCTTGCCGAAAGAAACCGCCTCCATCTGGTTGTCACTGACGCCTAGCAATGACATGGCCTTGCGAACCGCTTCAGCCCGCTTCTGACCTAGCGCCAAGTTATATTCGCGGCCACCACGTTCATCCGTATTGCCTTGAATGAAAATACGGCGGTTTTTGTTTTTATTCAAATAACGTGCATGCGCCTGCACAACCGGCTGGTACTCGCTCTTGACGACATAACTGTCAAAATCAAAATAAACGCTGCGTTGAGCCAATTCGCCTTTCGGATCATTCAGCGGATCGGTCGAGCCGGTACTCACAGTGGATACAGTCCGCGAATCCGTTTCCGGCTTAACATCCTCATCTAATTTGACAGATGATCCACAAGCAGCCAGAAAAAGGGCTGTCACAAAAATAACCAGTAAATTTCTTATCTTGTCCATCACTTCTCCTTTGTCAAATTTATTTCATAAACGGGCCCCATGAAGGCTCTCGGATATCACTGGCTTGCATGGAAATTTTTTGTTTAATGCCGCCATCCACTGATACAACTGACAGCATGCCGCGCCGGCCCGTTTCGGTTGCATACATAATATATTTTCCATTCGGCGCAAAACTGGGAGATTCATCTCTTGAAGAATCAGACAGACGCTGTTCCTGACCGTTCATGAGATCAAGCAAATAAAGCTGAAATCCGCCGTCTCTTCTTGAAATGTAAGCCAGATGACGGCCATCCGGAGAAACCCGCGGGCTGATATTGTAATTTCCGGAAAAAGTGACGCGTTGCGCACTGTCGCTGTTGATCCCTGTTTTATATACCTGTGGAGAACCACTTCTGTCGCTCGTAAAGTAAATGGTTTGCCCATCAGGTGAGAACTGAGGCTCCGTATTGATACTGTTGCTCTTCGTCAGCCGGCGCAACCCTTTGCCATCGGCATCAACAATATAAACCTGGGTCAGTCCGTCACGGGAAAGGGCAACAGCCAGCTTGGAACCATCCGGCGACCAGGAAGGCGCCGAATTGCTGCCCTTGTGATTGGCAATAACCGTACGCTGCCGCGTCACCAGATTCTGTACATAGACAACCGGTTTTTTGGCTTCAAATGAAACGTAGGCGACCCTGGTTCCATCCGGAGACCAGGAAGGTGAAATGATCGGCTCGTTTGAACGCAGGGCAATCTGCCGATTTTCGCCATCCGCGTCGGCAATTTCAAGCCGGTACTCACGTCCTGCCTTAGTAACATATGCGATACGTGTGGCAAATATCCCTTTGAAACCGGTCAATTTTTCATAAATGTCATCTGCAATTTTGTGTGCTGAAAGACGCAACGCTTTTTCAGATGACCCCAGAGAGAGCGATGAAATTGGCTGCTTCTTGATAATGTCATGCAGGGTATAACGGACTTCATAACGGCCATCCGCCAAACGTTTAACACTTCCTGCTGCCAGCGCTTCAGCACCCTTTCCCCGCCAACTGCTATAGTCGACATTGGCATCCTCTGCCAGAACATCCGTTGTATCGATTATCCTGAACATGCCGCTGCGCTCAAGGTCCGCCTTGATAACGGCAGATAATCGCTGTTGGAGCGATGACTCTCCCGCAAATCCGGCAATCACCACTGGGATCTGGCGCCCGCCCACACCTGAGATTTCGATACGTATGCTATCCTGCGCCAATGCCTGGGATACCAGCAGTAACCACAACCCCAATACAAAGAACGGACGCAATAAGCTGTTTCTATTTATCTGCATACTTAGCCTTTTGGTTTATGCGATATATTAAATCTTGAGGGAACCGTACCCGACTTGTCCTGCGGATAAGGGGCTGATTTCTCAATCGCCCGAAGCACCGCCTCATCAAAACCAGGTACGTCGGATGATTTGCGCTTTTTAATTCCTTTTATGGAACCATCCGGCAACAATTCCACATCATATTCAACCGGCGGATTGCCCACTAAACCTTCCGGCACGTTAAAGACGGTATTTGATTTAATTTTAGCACCAACCTTTTGACTATACCCAGCATCAGCGCGTGTATTGCCAGTGGAATAAGGAGAAGTGCCACTGCTCCCTGATCCGCTTTTCGCTGCCAGGCGCTTGGCCTCTTCCGCCATAATGGCATCGGCTTTTTTCTGGTCAGCCAATTTGAGTTGTTTTTTCTTTTCTTCCGTAACTTCTTTTTTCTTGGCTTCTTCTTCCTTGCGCTTTTCTTCTTTTAGTTTTTCTTCCTTTTGCTTCTTTTCTTTTTCCAGCGCTATGTCCGGTTTAACATCGGTTTTTGTCTTTACCGGCTCGGGCTCTTTTACCGGCGGTTCAGGAATCTCGGCCTTTTTTTCGGCAACCGGCTCAGGAACCTCTGCCTTTGGCGCAGCTTCTCTGACTTTGATGTCCCATACTTCAGCCTCGGCAGACCCGCCTTCTTCATTCTGCCAGCTAACGCCAATCCACAAAAAGGCAAAGAGCGCCATATGAACGACCAACGCTAGAATCAAAGACTGTTTTGTCTTTGATTCCTTAGGGATGGAATGTAACCCTGGCCCCTTCATAAATCTCGTACCGGCCCGCTAACGGGTTGCCAGTCCCACCCTGTTTATACCTATTTTCTTGGCGTCTGATATGGTTTTGACTACCTCTTCATAACGAATATCCTTGTCCCCTGATATTAAAACCGGATAGTCAGGATGGCTGGCATGCAAGACGCGCAATTTCTGCATCAGGGCATCATGATCCTGCACGGATTCGATCCTTCCACCGGTTTGGCCTTCCTGGTTCACGCCAATTTCAGCTTTCGCATCAGGACGCAATGAAATATAAATATAACTGGTTGGCGGAAGCGCCGTCTTTTCTGCGGACGGCAGATTAATGACGCCTGGAATAGTCATAGGCGATACAACCATGAAAATGACCAGCAGGACAAGCATAACGTCAATATACGGCACTACATTGATTTCGGATTTGAGCTTGCTTTTACGGCCGCCCCGCAAGGAACCCGGCCCTGAAATCTGATATGACATGGTATTTTCCTATTTTGACTGCCTTTGAAGAATGTTTGAAAATTCTTCTATAAAACTTTCAAAGCGGATGGCAATCCGGTCCACTTCATGTGAATAACGGTTGTAGGCGAGCACAGCAGGAATAGCTGCAAACAAACCGATCGCCGTTGCAATCAACGCCTCTGCAATACCCGGCGCCACAGATGCCAGTGTTGCCTGCTGGACGTTGGCAAGACCGCGAAAGGCATTCATGATGCCCCAGACCGTGCCGAACAAACCCACATAGGGCGATACCGATCCCACTGACGCAAGGAAAGATAAATGGGATTCGAGATTGTCCATTTCGCGCTGATAAGCCGCCCGCATCGCCCTGCGCGCCCCATCCAGCACCGCAACCATATCGGTTCCGGACATGGATGAAGATGATTTACTCTTCATGTATTCACTCATCCCGGCATGAAAAATGCGTTCCAGCGCACCCGACCGGTTGTTACTACCGGCACGGTCATAAAGACTTTTGAGGTTACCGCCAGACCAAAAAGCGCTCTCAAAAGCTTCTGTTTGGAGATGCGCATCCCGGATGGCAAACATTTTCCGGAAAATATACATCCAGCTCATGATGGAAACGATCAGCAAAAGCGCCATGACCAGCTGAACCGGAAGCGATGCATTAACGATTAGGGAAATAAAGGAAAGATCTTGAGAGACAGTCATGAGGATAATTTAAAAATTAGAACTTCTTTAAAAATTAAGGCTTTTTAATCATTTTTCATTTTCGCAAGAATACTGGATGGTATCGCAACTGGCCGCAGATGCGGCAATGTGACTGAAACAATTTGTATCCGGGCACGAGCTAAAAGCGTTTCATTACGCCAAGCATGCTGTATGAAGTGAATGGACGCTCTTCTTATACTTTCAACTTCCACAGTCAATTTAAGCTCATCATCCAGCCTGGCTGACGCGACATAATCAACCGATATGTGATTGACTACAAAAATGAGTGAGAAATCATCAAAAAGAATCTGTTGCGTTACCCCGAAACTGCGCAACCACTCCGTTCTGGCTCGCTCGAAAAACTTCAGATAATTGGCGTAAAAAACGACCCCACCCATATCCGTGTCTTCGATATAAACACGAACCGGCCATTCAAAAACAGGGAGCGAATCGTTTTTCAGATGTGACATAAACAAAACTACCGTACTTAAATTCCAACTTTCATTCAATCTGTCCTTTGCTTTCTTTTCATTCGTGAACGGACATCATCAATCAGCGGCATCATCGCCAACAGAAAAAGTACGAATGATAGAAAAATACCTGTCAGATACCCGATGAACTGAAACCCGAATGCACCGGCAACACCTCCCAGAAAAAACATGATCAGCAAATTGGCTAAAAGAAACATCTTGCCTCTATTGGCCCGAACATAAGTTTCATCTTCTCTGCCAATACCCCTATTCCAGAAAAACATCTTACCCAGTTCAATGCCGATGTCAGTCACAATACCCGTCACATGGGTTGTTCTGATAACCGCATTGGAAATACGGGTAATAATGGCATTTTGCAAACCCATCATAAAACAGAGCAGCATCACCGTAAACGAAACAAATAAACCGATATGTTCGTGAAGTTTTCTGCCTGCAAAGCTAAATACCAAAAGCAAGATAGCTTCCAATATTAGCGGTAACGCATATTCACTCTGCAACTGACGTCCGCGCGCCCAGTTCACCATCAACTCCGTACAAGTGGCTCCCAAAATGAAGCAAAGTAATGATCCAAGCGCAGCCAGCGCAAAACGCAAATCACCCAGAATCAACCCATCCGCCATGGAAGAGACAATCCCTGTCATATGCGATGTATATTGATTGACGACGACAAAACCACCCGCATTGATCGCGCCGGCAATAAAGGTCAGCGACAATCCCAAATGGATATCAGCTCTGAGACTGCGTTCTAGTCCCGTCAGCTTACGCAGGTAGAGAATTGGCATAATTCACTCTAAGGACGCAATCTGGATCGTTTTTACTTCATTTCGCATCACATAAATAAGTGGGACACCGATCAGGTTTTGGGCAAGGTCACTCCAGTTTGTCCCTGATATTTGCCTCCACGATCTTTGTAGGAAATTTCGCACACCTCATCACTTTCCAGGAACAAAACTTGAGCACAGCCTTCCCATGCATAAATTTTGGCTGGTAAAGGGGTTGTATTTGAAAACTCCAAGGTAACATAACCTTCCCATTCCGGCTCAAAGGGCGTCACGTTAACGATGATACCGCATCGCGCATAGGTGGATTTGCCCAAGCAGATCGTCAGTACATTGCGCGGTATGCGGAAATATTCGACTGTTCTCGCCAGCGCAAAAGAATTGGGGGGAATAATGCAGACATCACCTTTGAAATCCACAAAGGAATTTTGATCAAAATTTTTCGGATCGACAATGGTACTGTTAATATTGGTAAAAATCTTGAATTCATCAGCACATCGGATATCATAACCATATGATGACAGCCCGTAAGAAACGATTCTCTGGTCATTTAACGCACGAACCTGCCCTTTTTCAAACGGTTCGATCATGTTATGTTTTTCGGCCATTTGCCGAATCCATTTATCAGATTTGATACTCATATTGATTGTTGTTTAAAGTGATTTTTGTCATTTTAGCCAGTTTGGGTAAAAACTGACCTTCCACAGCAGTTCCATTTTACATCGCTTTCGCTAGTGCAGGAATGAAAAAACCCGCAACACGATTTTAGAAAATAATTTTGCCAATCCGGTTATGAAAAGAATTTGGGGTAAGACTGATACAATGAGGGCATAAAATTTAATTTACACAAAAAGACTCATCTGTTTTTTGTTGCTACGAATATGAATGCCATGGATCTCTCGAATCATTTTCTGATCGCAATGCCATCAATGCATGATCCGGTTTTTGGTGGTACGGTTGTCTACTTGTGCGAGCATAACGAACGTGGCGCACTGGGTATTGTCATTAACAAACCCACAGATATTACAATTGATAGCCTGCTGGAACGCTTAAACCTGAAGCTGGAAATCCACGCCTTTTCCGGTCAGCCCGTTATGTTTGGCGGTCCGGTACAGGATGACCGCGGATTCGTTTTGCACTCTCCAAAAGGTCATTTTTCTTCCATGTTGCAGATTACGAATGAAATCGCTTTTACTACTTCACGCGATGTGCTGGAAGCGCTGGCTTCAGGATCAGGACCGGCACGGGTGCTTGTCAGTATTGGATATGCCGGCTGGAGTCCCGGGCAACTGGAGCAGGAAATCGGACGCAACGGGTGGTTGACTGTTGCCGCAGACCCTGATGTCATTTTTGACATGCCGATTGCCGAACGTTACGCTGCCGCCATCAAATTGCTTGGGTTTGACCCGCTTATGCTCGCGCCTGAAGGTGGTCATGCCTAACCATTTTACAAGTTTAAAAAAAGCAGTGCCATCCTAAGATGGAAGGCATCATACTTGCCTTTGATTTCGGCCTGAAAAGGATTGGTGTAGCCGTAGGGAATACCTTTTTAAAAAAAGCGCAGCCTCTGACAATCATTTACGAAGAAACCAATACGGCCCGATTTAATGCGATAGAATCCGTTATCATAGAATGGCAACCGATCCGCCTGGTTGTCGGATTGCCTTTTTATGCGGATGGAACGGAGCATGAAATGACAAAACGCTGCCGTCGTTTTGCCAACCAGTTGCATGGACGCTTTGGTCTTGATACTGTGCTGGTAGATGAGCGTTTTTCTTCATGTATTTTAAATTTTAAACAAGGCGAAGCGGATGATGCACATGCTGCCGCCCTTATTTTGCAACAATACTTTGATGAATCCATCTCCTGATAATCTCGACGCAGAAGCCTTATATAAAACACTTTTGCAGCAAATACAGACCGAACTCATCAATGTGCCTAATCTGGCACTGGTCGGCATCCATTCCGGGGGAGCCTGGATTGCTGAACGCATGACAAAAGACTTGCAGCTTGAAAATCCGCCCGGTTTTATTGATGTGTCGTTTTACCGGGATGATTATGCACAAAAAGGACTGCCACCAGCCGTAAAACCAACTCATATTCCCTTTGATGTCGAAAACGCTACCATCTTGCTGATTGATGATGTGCTTTACACAGGCCGGACAACCCGAGCCGCGATCAATGAATTATTTGATTACGGCCGCCCTGCCAAAATTTTGCTGGCAGCGCTCATTGATAGAAACAGCAGGGAATTGCCCATTGCGGCCAACTTTGTTGCATTGACCCTCTCCGTTCCTAAAAATCAGGTGCTTGCGCTGCACCGGACTGATGATAATATTTTTTCACTGACGGTGGAACATGCCTAATCCCCAGTTAAATGAGCATGGCGAATTGCAGCATCTGCTGACCATAGAAGGGCTGCCTTGCGAAGTTTTGACCCATATTCTGGATACGGCTTCCTCTTTTTTGAGTATTTCGGACAGAGAAGTCAAAAAAGTGCCTCTGATGCGCGGAAAAAGCGTTTTTAACCTTTTTTTTGAAAACTCCACGCGAACCCGCACCACATTTGAAATTGCAGCTAAACGCCTGTCAGCGGACGTGATCAACCTGAATATTGATGCTTCCAGTGCCAGTAAGGGAGAATCCCTGCTTGATACCATAGATAATCTGACAGCCATGCATGCTGATATGTTTGTCGTCAGACATGCCCAATCAGGCGCGCCTTTTCTGATTGCCAGACATCTGGAAGATACCAAACAACGCCATATTCATGTCATCAACGCCGGGGATGGACGACATGCTCATCCGACACAAGGGCTGTTGGATATGTTTACGATTCGTCATTTCAAGCAGAATTTTTCCAATCTCACTGTTGCCATCGTCGGCGATGTACTCCATAGCCGCGTCGCCAGATCCGATATTCATGCCCTGAAAATATTGGGTGTGCCGGAAATCCGCGTGATCGGACCGCGTACCCTGGTTTCTTCCAACATGGAAGAAATGGGTATACGTCTTTATACCGATATGGCAAAAGGGCTGAAAAATGTGGATGTTATCATCATGCTCCGTTTGCAGAATGAACGGATGAATGGTGCATTATTACCCTCCGCACAGGAATTCTTTAAAAATTATGGACTGACTGTTGAACGCCTTGCGCTGGCCAAACCGGATGCGATTGTGATGCATCCGGGCCCGATGAACCGGGGTGTTGAAATTGATTCGGCAGTGGCAGATGGCAGTCAAGCTGTTATTCTTTCCCAAGTGACCTATGGCATCGCGGTCCGGATGGCCGTCATGAGTATTCTGGCCGGGAACTGAACGTACCGCTCTTTTTAGTGATGATGAGTAAAATCCAAAGATAAATTCAAATGAAACTGCATATTCAAAACGGGCGTCTGATTGATCCGGCGAATGGAATAGACAGCCAAAAAAATATCTTTATCGCAAATGGCAAAATTCTGGCCGTCATGGACCCGGGCCGCTTTCCGGCTGATTTTACGCCCGATCGCATTATTGATGCCGGCGGCCTTATCGTCGCTCCTGGTTTTGTTGATTTATCTGCACGTTTACGCGAACCCGGATATGAATACAAAGCGACGCTCGAATCCGAAATGAATGCGGCTATGCATGGCGGTGTGACCAGTCTGGTCTGCCCGCCAGACACGGACCCTGTTCTGGATGAACCGGGACTGGTTGAAATGCTGAAATACCGTGCTAAATCGCTTTATCAGGCTCATGTCTATCCACTTGGCGCCTTAACTGTCGGTTTAAAAGGAGAAACCTTAACCGAAATGGCTGAATTGACAGAAGCAGGCTGCATCGGCTTTTCCCAGGCCGCCAATCCGATCCGTAATACCGAAATGCTGATCCGTGCCCTGCAATACGCGAAAACCTACGACTACTGTGTGTGGCTGCAACCACAGGACGCTTGGCTCGGGCGAACTGGCATTGCCCATGCCGGGCCGGTTGCGGCAAGGCTGGGACTGGCCGGCGTGCCATCCATTGCGGAAACTGTCGCGCTTTATACATTCTTCGAACTGGTTCGTGAAACCGGCGTACGTCTGCATCTGTGCCGTCTTTCGACAGCGAAAGGGGTTGAACTGGTTCGTAAAGCCAAACAGGAAGGATTGCCTATTACTTGTGATGTCGGCGCGCATCATGTTCTTCTGACGGACAACGATATTGATTTCTTCGATTCCAATGCCCGCATGCTCCCTCCATTTCGTTCCGAGACTGATCGTAACGCTATTTCCTGTGGTTTGCTTGACGGCACCATTGATGCTATTTGCTCTGATCATACGCCAGTGGATGACGATGAAAAACTACTCCCTTTTGGCGAAGCGACTCCCGGCGCAACAGGTCTCGAACTCCTCTTGCCTCTGGCACTGAAATGGTCTGGAGAACATGCCAGCAATATACCTGATTCACTTTCCAGGGCTATTGCTAAAATAACGTGCGAGCCGGCACGGATTCTGCAACTTCCATGCGGGCAGCTTGCATCGGAATCTTTGGCAGATATCTGTATCTTTGATCCGGCAGTAAAATGGATCGTAAACCCATCCCGCTTTGCCAGCCAGGGCAAACACACACCTTTTGCAGGAAGAGAATTGATGGGGCAAATTAAAATGACCATCGTGGAAGGCCGAATCGCCTACGAAAGCGTTGTATCTTGACGACTGAATGTCATGAAAGCCTATTTTCGAGTTCTGAAAATACTGCTGCATGCCTTTTCGGCAGTACTGACCGGTATTTTTCGTTACCCTTTTATGGATCAGGAAAATCGCAGGCTTTACATACAAACCTGGTCACAGAAACTCTTTAAAATCATCCGCATCAAGGTCACGACTATCAACGGGCACCTCCTGACAAAAAATGCATTGATTGTATCGAACCATCTTTCCTGGCTTGATATTTTTCTGATCAATACAGCACAGCCAAGTCGTTTTATTGCTAAAGATTCCATTCGCTCCTGGCCGCTAATCGGCTGGCTGGCAACCAAAGCGGGTACCATTTATCTGAAACGGAATAACGCGCGTAACCTCCGTCATACCTTCCAGACTTTGGTTGCGCATCTGCGAAATGGGGAACCTTTCGTTTTTTTTCCGGAAGGGACGTCAAGCGGCAGCCAGAATAAACTGCTTCCTTTTCATTCCAACCTGTTTGAATCCGCCATTGAAGCGGGGGTACCGGTTCAACCCTGCGTATTGCACTATCTTGATGAAAATAACCGATTTCATGCTTCCATTGATTCAAAAGTTAAACTATCACTCATGGAAAACATGATGCGGGTATTCAGCACAGACACCATCCATGCCGAATTGACCATTTTGCCGGTTATATCGACTGCCGGTATGCAGCGACGGGAGATCGCCAAGAAAGCATATGACGCCATCAAGACCGCACTGATAACGCATCCGGCATATAAAAATCCCGACAATCCACCTGGAATAACGTCCGATCTTCAAGACACATAGCGGTAAGCTGCCGTCCCCAGACGCACCCTGTATCAAGGGCAATCAGATTGGGGCGCAAAAGCAATCCCAATGTCGACCAGTGTCCGAAAATAATGGTGTCATGTTGCGTCTGACGCGCCTGTACTTCAAACCAGGGAACAAAACCTGCCGGCGCTTTAGATAAACCTTCCTTTGTTTCAAATTCCATTTCGCCGTCTTCACTGCAAAAACGCAGACGGGTGAGACCATTAACAATACATCGCAACCGATCCATGCCTGTCAGATCATCCCGCCATTTCGCAGGCTGATCACCATACATTTCCTGCATGAAATCCTTCCAGTCCGGCCCACGCAACACGGATTCGACCTCCTTTGCCAATGCCATGGTCTGGGCAAACGTCCATTGCGGCAGAACACCAGCATGCACAAGAAGATATTCTCCTTCACCATGCGCCATAGGACGATAACGCAGCCAGTCAATCAGTTCCTCATAATCCGGCGCATTGAAAACGGCCTGTAGCGAGCCCAGCGACTGTTTTTTTCGAGCCCCTGCTGCTACTGCCAGCAAATATAAATCATGATTACCTAACACCGTTACAACCCTGTCGCCCAAACCACGGATAAAACGAAGGGTTTCCAGTGAATGCGGCCCCCGATTAACCAAATCGCCAGCAAGCAAATAACGCGCACCTTGCGTTTCCCGCTCAATATTACGCATCAGAGCCTGAAGCGGCTGCAGGCATCCCTGTATATCACCAATGGCATATGTCTTCATGCATCGTCTTTCATTGAAATAGCACAGGCAGACTTATGTCATGTAAAATCAGATTTTTAGCCAACCCAGCCCTCATTTTAATCCGATCATGACACAAATCCTTGATTCCACTCTTATTGCCGATTATTTGCAGAAAAATCCCCATTTTTTTAATGAACATGCAGCGTTGCTTGCGGACATTCAATTAACCAGTCCTCTGCTTGGCAAAGCAATCTCCTTGCATGAGCGGCAAATCGAAATCATACGGGAAAAAAACAAGGGATTGGAACTGCGCATTGCGGAAATGGTCCGGATTGCACGTGAAAATGATACCTTGATGCACCGCCTTCAGAAGTGGACTTGTTCCATCCTGAAAGTGGCAAAAGATAGCGTCCGTCCAAACACGCTCGTCTCGGAATTGCAATCCATTTTTTCTATTCCCCTGGCGACGCTGCGACTCTGGAATGTCGACAGCCAATATGCCGAAGAATGGTTTGTGCAGGATGTTTCAGAAGCCATCCGGATCTTTGCACAGGGATTGCAGGTTCCATATTGCGGAAAAAATAATGATTTTGAGGCCAGTCACTGGTTTGATGAAGGTGCCTCAATTAAATCTATCGCGCTCATTCCGCTACGGACTGACACAGAACCATTTGGGCTGCTGGTTTTGGGCTCGCCCGACGAGACACGCTTCCGTAGCGACATGGCAACGGATTTTCTATCCGAAATCTCGAAAACGGCAAGTGCGGCCCTTTTGTGTCTTACTACCTGAAACCGGGATGCTTAACCGCCCGACATTTCACTCTGATCAGGAAGCCATTGACGCCTATCTTGACAGCTTGCTGACACAGAGAAAACTCTCCGATCATACTATTGATAATTACCGTCGGGATCTGCTCCAACTAAAGGAAATATCAGAAGACATATCGTTGGAAAAACTAACGCACCATCAGATACGCCGCTTTGTTTCAAAATTGCACGCTAAAGGCATGAATCCCCGTTCGATTGCACGCAAATTATCTGCCTGGCGCGGTTTTTACCAATGGTTGGCAGAGCAAACCGAATTGCCGGCCAATCCAATAGAAGCCGTCAAGGCTCCTCGACGGATCAAAACACTTCCCAAAGCCCTGTCGGTTGATGATGCCGTCCAATTGGTTACGGCCCGTCCCATGTCTTCTAAACATGCACAGGAAAATGACTTTACGCCAATATGCAATCAGGCCATGTTTGAACTGCTGTACTCAAGCGGCTTGCGCGTTTCCGAATTGACAGGGCTGGATGTACGCCATATCCAGAAAGATGGCTATACCTCACTAAGCTGGATTAGTCTGGATGAGCAGGAAGTCACTGTAACCGGCAAAGGCCATAAAAAGCGGGTCGTACCGGTTGGTCAAGCTGCTATAGAAGCCATCAAGATGTGGCTTCCTATACGCGACAAGCTGATGCAACCAGGAGAAGAGGATGGGCAACGCGCCCTTTTCGTCAATCAACGCGGCCGCCGCATGACGCCGCGTATTGTCCAGATGCGGCTAAAAGCCCATGCACAAATGTTGGGATTGCCGCTGAATGTTCATCCCCACGTCCTTCGCCATTCCTTTGCATCACATGTTCTCCAGTCATCCGGCGATCTGCGTGCCGTACAGGAGATGTTAGGGCATGCCTCCATCTCATCCACTCAGGTCTATACCGCGTTGAATTTTCAGCATCTTGCCCAGATTTATGATGCGACGCACCCCAGAGCAAAAAAGAAATCATGACTTAGGCCTATCCGACATATCTTATTAACCGATTTTTTCTTTCATACCCATGTCTCTCATTCCTGTCACAATCATCACTGGTTTTCTGGGCGCAGGTAAAACAACCCTGTTAAACAAAATTCTGACTAATTATCACCAGCAAAAAATCGCCGTTATCGAAAATGAGTTCGGCCCGGAAAACATTGACAGTTCCATTTTGGTAGAAGCAAGTGCTGAAGAAATCATTGAAATGAGTAACGGCTGTATCTGTTGTACCGTTCGCGGCGACTTGATTGCCGTTTTAAATTTGCTTGCAGAAAAACGGTTGACTCAAAAACTGCATTTTGACCGTGTCATCATCGAAACAACCGGGTTGGCAGATCCAGGACCGGTTATCCAGACCTTTTTCATGGATCCCGAAGTTTCACGCGCTTATCTGATCGATGGGATCGTTACCTTGATTGACGCTGTCCATGCTATGCAGCAACTGGATGAGTTTGAAGAAGCAAGACGCCAGGTCGGTTTTGCCGATCGTCTGCTGTTATCCAAAACGGATCTCGTCAATGCCATGCAGGTAGAATTGCTTGTTTCCCGCCTTCGTAGAATAAATCTTTATGCATCTATTGATAAAGTTGATTTCGGGCACATTTCTCTAGAAAAAGTAGTGGGATTGAAAGGATTTCATCTCAATACAAAACTAGACATCACTGTACCGATAACGGACCACGCGCATTGTCACACCGGACCTTGTGGACCGCAATGTAGCCATAACAAAATACCACATCATCTGGACGATATTCAAACCTTCGCTTTCCAGAGCGAGCGCCCATTTAATCATGACATGTTGAACCACTTTCTTTCAAAGATGATTCAAGCATATGGTAACCAAATGACGCGATATAAAGGCATTCTCTATATGGAAAACGCCGAATGTAAGGTTATTTTCCAAGGTGTGCAGCAACTGATGGGGACAGATGTCGCAGAAAAATGGCGGGATGACGAGACACGTCAGAGTAAAATGGTCTTCATCGGGAAAAATCTGCCTCAATCTGCTTTTCTGGAAGGTTTGAAAGCCTGCCTGGTATAAAATGGAAATATTGAATAAAAACAGCCGTATTATTTTACCGGTTAATTTTAAGGGGCTTGACTGAAGTCATTTCTGCAAATAAATTTACTTGCAGAACTTTTGAATCCATTGTGCAATACCTATCTAATTTATAAAGTTGTCCGATTTATAATTACACGTAGTTAGATTATCAGAGTGAAGGGAATAAGCAACGTGAATACAAAAGCGAAAAAAGCAACATCTGCAAAAACAGATAATGCACTCCTCACCGAAGAGCAAATTTTAAAAATGAGCGACAAGGATTATATGAATCCTGCCCAGCTTACTTTTTTCAGGAACCGTTTGAAAGAACTCGAAAACACGCTCATCAAGAATGCCGGCGAAACGACAGAGAATCTTCGCGATACGCCGCTCGTGCCTGATCCCGCAGACCGGGCTACGATTGAAGAAGAGCACGCGCTGGAATTACGTACAAGAGACCGTGAACGTAAGCTGCTGAAAAAAGTTCAACAATCTATCGCCAGCATCGACGCCGGTGAATATGGATGGTGCGAAGAAACCGGTGAGCCAATTGGTATCCCTCGCCTTTTGGCACGTCCGACAGCGACGCTGTCATTGGAGGCGCAGCAGCGTCGTGAATTGAAACAAAAACTGTACGGTGATTGATTTAGTATTTGCTTTCTACCAAGCAAAATTAAAAAAGCGCACGGTTTTCATGCGCTTTTTTGCAAATTTTTCACAGATCAGCGTTTGATAACCAGTGGCTTTCGCCCTATGCCTTCTATTTGTTGTGCCGCATAATTAGCTTCTTCCTGCGAATGAAAAGGACCGGCAAATAATCGGTAGTACTCATCCGTCATGACCAGTTCCACGCCAGGCAAAACGTGTGCCCAGTTTAGGGCATACTCCGCTTGTGTCGCCTGTGCATTGCTAATTTGCTGATAAGCGC
>WRHV01000016.1 GCA_009783065.1 Betaproteobacteria bacterium
AAAGACAGAGGCGCATTCAACATTTCAAGCCGTTCCACAGTCCCGACATCAGTCCAGTCTCCCCGATAGACTTCACCACCAACGAGACCTTTATCGGCATATTGCCTCAGAAGCGTTCCCAGCCCCGCTTTTTCACCCGCTTTAATGCCATCAAACAAGGCCATACGATAGACACCGATACCGGAAAAGGTAAAATACCGTTCGCCTTCATTACTGACGGAAAACAAATTCAGTGCAAAATCGCCATGCTCATAATAAGGCGGTTTTCTAACCAGATATAGCCACGCCATATCCTTTTTATCATCCGCATGCGGTGTTCCCCAAACATCATTGTCTTCAAGCGCGACCTTAACCTGCGAAAAATCAAAATGCGGGCAATAGATATCCGCCGCAATACCAACAAAACGATCCTCTCCGATCAAATGTCGCGCCTTGGCAACACCACCCGCTGTTTCCAGCGCTTCTCCTTCTGCGGAATAAACAATTTGCGCGCCAAAGCGCGATCCGTCCCCCAATGCTTCCTCAATCATATGCCCCAAATAGGCATGATTAATAACAATATCGGTAATGCCGGCACGAACCAGATTGAGAATATGCCAGACAATCAATGGCCGGTTTCGCACTTCAAGCAGGGGCTTGGGAATATGGTCAGTCAACGGCCTTAGACGTTCCCCTCGGCCAGCAGCGAATATCATCGCTTTCATTTTTCTTCCTGTTGTGTCAATTCAGAAAAAATTTCTTAAAATGTATACCTTACCTGTACCTCTTTTTGCAAAATCTGATCCAGAAGTCCTGCCAATGGTGCCAGTTCCGGATAACGTGAGGCGGTTTTGCATGTGTATGCCATGACAGTGGGTAAATCATTCAGATAAGCTTCCTTGCCGTCCCGATGATACAGTCTGGCAAAAATACCGAGCACTTTCAGATGACGCTGTAGCCCCATGAATTCAAAATCCCGATAAAACGCATCTATATCGGGATGAACGGGTAATCCGGCTTTACGTGCTCTTTCCCAGTACCGGATCGTCCAATCCAGCACGCTTTCCTCATCCCATACAATATAAGCATCCCGCAAAAGGGAAACCAAATCATATGTAATGGGCCCCAACACGGCATCCTGGAAATCCAGAACGCCCGGATTTCCTTTTTCCAATACCATCAGGTTGCGGGAATGATAATCACGATGCACATACACTTGCGGCTGTGCTAAATTGTTTGCCAAAATCAAGTCAAACATCTTTTGCAACGTTAAAACCTGGTTTTCAGATAACTGAATACCCAGATGCCTTTGTATATACCATTCCGGAAAAAGCTTGAGTTCATTTAGGAGCAATGTCCGATCATATTCAGGTAATACACCCGATCTACTGGGCATCTGAATGCGCACTAGCGTATCAATAGCATCGAGATACATTTCATGGGCAGTTTCATCATTCAGCTTTTGCAGGTAGGTGGTGACACCCAAATCGGAAAGCAGTAAAAATCCTTGCTCGACGTTTTTTTCAATCACCTTCGGCACAGAAACATTGCATTGGCCGAAAATCTCAGCGACGTGAATAAACGGCAAGACTTTTTCTTTTTCGGGAGGCGCATCCATGACAATATAGCTGCCGTTGCCGGAATCAACCCGAAAGTAACGCCGGAAGCTCGCATCGGATGAGGCGGGCCTGATGTTTTTGGAATCCACATTGTGCTGGGAAAGCGAATCCAGCCATAACTGTAATGAAGCTAAACGGGAATCGGATGCTATCATGGAGCCCGCAAATAGTGACATGAGAATGATGAAATTGTTACGTTTTAAAATATAAAGTTCTCATATAATAGTTGATTCGCCAGAAAATTGCTGCAAATTCGATTCTAATCTTTCAATGATCTTTCGTCCCGCCATTATTCGCTGGTATCCATTATTGCCTGTGATATTGGTTGTCTTAGCCTTGCCAATAACAGCAGGGGCACAGATCAACCCGATTTCTCGTCATCCTGATGAAGATGACCGAATAATTTCTGCCACACCGCAGCAGCATCCCCTCTCAGGACGTCTGGATCGCGGGCTGAATTTGGAATATCAAACCGAGGCACAAAAGAAACCATCAAGAAAACCCGACACGTATACCCTCCTCCGAAATGAGCGCCAGATGGATACCGTCCTTGCAACCGGGCGGCGCAGATATGGCAATCAACAAAAAGTACAGACGTTTGATTTCTATAGTCATACCAAAAAAAGACCTCCCAAACAAAAAACCATCTTGGAAGATGATCAAAATGCGCCCATTATCTTCTGGGCTGAACAAATAACCGGCCGTCCTGATCGAGAATTGAATCTGGACAGCCTGGTTGAGATGGAAAAAGGACAGACCCGCATCACCGGTGACCACGGTATTTTCCGCCAAGTAGAAAATGAAGTGGAATTTATCGGAAATGTGGATATCATGCGGTATGGTGATCGATACAAATCCGAATCTATCCAGCTCAACTTAGATACCGGAGAAGGCGTACTGAACCGCGCTAAATACTGGCTCAGCACAACCGGCGGACAGGGCAAAGCCGAACGTATTGACCTGGAAGATAAATATAATACAACCATTGTTAACGGCACTTACACAACCTGCGAAGGGGAAAATCCCGACTGGTATCTCGCAACAAACGCACTCAATCTGGATACGGCCAGAAATATCGGTACAGCAGGACGTTCCGTCCTGTACTTCAAGAATGTGCCCATTCTTGGAGCGCCTTTTATAACCTTTCCCCTCAGCAATGAAAGAAAATCCGGTTTTCTTCCCCCCACCCTCGGGGTCACATCAAAGGGAGGTATGGAACTGGCGGTTCCATATTACTTTAATCTGGCGCCTAACTATGATTTGACCATTTTCCCCAAATACATCGCAAAACGGGGTTTTCAGATGGGCGCTCTCGGGCGCTATTTGGGGCACACCTATTCCGGCAAAACTTACATCGAATATCTGCCAAACGATAACGCGGCTCATCGGGACCGTTATGTCATTTCATCCCAGCATAAACACAATTTTGCGCCTGGCTGGGCTTATACCTGGGATTTCAGCAAAGCATCCGACAATAATTATCCAGATGATTTTTCGAGTCCGGTTTTTAAAGGAAACCGAATTTTGCTGCAGGACGGCAATGTATCTTACAGCGATACTTACTGGAACTTGATGGCAGGAGCCAGCCGTTATCAGATTTTGCAGGACAAGGCTGCGCCGATCGTCCCGAGCTACGACCGTCTTCCCTATGTCAATCTCAATGCCTTTCGATATGATATGAAAGGATTTGATATGACTACCAATCTTCAGTACGCTCGTTTTTGGCTTTCAGATGATAAACTCCAAAACAGACAACGCGGCGACCGATATGTCGCTAAGCCTTCCGTATCTTTCCCTATGGTTTCGAGTGGTTATTTCCTGACACCCAGGGCTTCCGTGCACTATGCCAGTTACAATCTAGACAGCATAAACCTCCAGCACGGGCAGGACAGGAATATGTCCAGGACTATCCCGACACTTTCTTTGGATAGCGGCCTCATTTTTGAACGACCGACTTCTTTCTTTCGTACGGACATGACCCAGACTTTAGAACCCAGGTTATTTTATGTCTATACGCCTTACCGGAATCAAAGTAAATATCCCATTTTTGATTCCGGCGAGCCCGGATTCGGCTATGCGCAACTCTTCGCGGAAAACCGGTTTGTCGGTGAGGACAGAATAGCCGACGCCAATAACCTGACAGCAGCCGTCACTTCCCGTTATATTGAACAATCAGGTGCAGAAAGGATGCGTTTCACGATCGGCCAGCGTTACTATTTCTCAAATCAGCGAGTTACGCTCTTTTCCCCCGGCAACCAACAAGACGAAAGACGTTCAGACCTGCTTCTTTTAGCAAACGGTTTGTTGACGCCCAAACTGGCTGTGGATGCCGCCATTCAGTATAATCAGCAGACAAGTCGCACTTATAGCGCCAATTATAGTTTGCAATGGCGGCCAGCAGATAAAAAAGTACTGAATGCTGAATACCGCTACCTGCGTAACTCAGTTGATGAATTCGGTAATGTCATTGACCAGATCAACGTTTCCGGTCAGTGGCCATTAGGCAAACGCTGGTATGCCGTCGGCCAAATCAGCTATTCTTTACCTGACAGCAAAACCATTGAAAGCCTGTTTGGTGTCGAATATAACGCCGACTGCTGGATAGGCCGTATTGTAGCGCAACGACGTGTAACGTCATCCACGGAATCCAACACCGCCTTGTTCTTTCAATTAGAATTGAAAGGGATGTCAAAAATTGGTTCAAACCCCTTGGAATCGCTGAGAAAAAGCATCCCGGGCTATCGCCCTCTGACATCCTATGAAAAGTAATAGCCATTGAGCCATATTTTCTACGAAGAATGTATACCATGATCACTTTCACCCAACTATTCAGAACATTTCATAGACCAGCATTTTTTATCATGATGCTTGCGTCTGCCTTCTCTATTTGTGTGGCCCAGCCCATTACAAAACAGCAAACAGCACCACAGGTCAAAGTGGATTCTATTGTGGTTGTTGTCAATAGTGACGTCATCACACGCAAGGAACTAAGCGAGCGTACCGTATTAATTGAAGGCCGCTTAAAACAGCAAGGCATCCATCCGCCGCGAGCAGAACTTGAACGTCAGGTTCTGGAACGCATGATTGTTGAAAGCGTCCAACTGCAAATGGCAAAGGAAAGAGGTATTCGGGTAGACGACCGGCAATTAGATGGTATGGTCGCTATTATTGCTGAACAAAACCGCATGACTGTGGAGCAATTCCAAAAACAGCTTGAATCAGACGGTTCATCGCTGGCCAGTTTTAGGGAAAGCGTTCGCAACGATATCATCCGCCAGCGCCTGAGAGAACAGGATGTCATCAGCAAAATTGAAATCAGCGATTCTGAAATCGACCATCTTCTGGGCACACAACAAACCGGTTCCGAACCGGCGCAATCGAAACAGGAAGTGAGGCTGGGCCATATTTTGATCCGTATCCCTGAAAATGCTTCTCCAGAACAGATTGCCGGACGCCGCGACCGTGCGGAACACGTCCTTCGGAACCTGCAAGCAGGTGGAAGTTTCCAACAAAACGCGGCCACCTATTCTGACGGGGATGAAGGTTTAAACGGCGGTGATATGGGTTGGCGCAACGCCAACCGCCTGCCTTCGCTTTTTGTTGAAGCCATTGCC
Source organism: Betaproteobacteria bacterium (assembly GCA_009783065.1). The sequence goes on from WRHV01000016.1 coordinate 5,213, forward strand.
AACCTGAAAACAGGAGAAATAACCCCTATTCTGAAAAGCGCCAATGGTTTTCACATTCTGAAAGTATTGGATAAGCGGGAAGCAAAACCAACTTCTGCGCCGCAAGCCCATACCAAATCGGCTATCTCTACTAATAGCGCCGTGCAGCAAATCCATGCTCGCCACATCCTGATCAAAGTAAACCAACTGGTATCGGCAGATGAAGCCAAACGTAAGCTGATAGAACTAAAAAAACGGTTAATCAATAAAGCAGCTACATTTGAAGAACTGGCACGGATGTATTCTAATGACACCTCAGCAAGCAAAGGAGGGGACTTAGGTTGGATTTATCCAGGCGATACCGTACCGGAATTTGAAAAAGCATTACTGTCATTACAACCCGGCGAAATCAGCGATCCGATTGAAACACAATTTGGTTTTCACCTTATTGAAGTCCTTGAACGTAAAACCGAAGACGCATCCATGGAAAGAAAACGCATTGCCGCCAAACAAGCCTTGCTGGAACGTAAGATTGAAGAAGCAACAGAAGAATGGATGCGGCAGTTGCGTGATCGTGCCTATGTAGAGTACCGGTTTGAAGAAGAATAAATCAACCTGATCTATCCGGATGTCATCGACACCTGTTATTGCTATTACTTTGGGTGAGCCGGCTGGGATTGGTCCGGAAGTTGCCTTACGCGCAGCATGGGCACTGCGCCAGGAAATCCATCCTGTTTTGATTGGCGACTGGCGTCAATTGGAAAAACTGGCATTCAGTGTTGATAAAAACATCCGTCTACAATGCGTACAAAAGGAAGCGCTCGACCGGATCAGATCGTTTTACCGCTCCGGAACACTCACGGTCATGGATTCGCCCCTCCCGCAAACCATCAAACCGGGCCAGCCTGACCCGTTTAATGCAAAAGCGATACTGGATGGGCTGGATCTTGCCATACAGGGTACCGTAAAAAAACATTTCGATGCGATTGCAACCGCACCCATACAAAAAAGCATGATCAATGATGCAGGTATTTCCTTTACAGGACACACCGAATATCTCGCCGAAAAATTACAGGCGGATCAGGTTGTCATGATGCTGGCAGGCCAAATATCCTCACCAGCAGACGGGCATGTTCAACCATTGCGCGTTGCACTTGCAACCACCCATCTTCCTCTTAAAGATGTTCCTGCTGCTGTCAGCAGGGAATCCCTGATGCAGACTCTTCGTATCCTGCACAGTGAACTTCAGGATAAATTCGGAATCATCCAGCCCCGTATCCTGGTAAGCGGGTTGAACCCGCATGCAGGAGAAAATGGTTACCTGGGAACAGAAGAAATCGATACGATCACACCCGTTATCCAATCCGCACAACAGCACGGCATGCATGTAAAAGGTCCTTTTCCAGCGGATACCTTATTTTTGCCTCACCATCTCCATCAAGCAGACTGTTTTCTGGTGATGTATCACGATCAGGGATTGCCGGTACTGAAATACGCTACTTTTGGGCATGGCGTCAATATCACGCTGGGGCTGCCGGTCATTCGCACATCAGTTGATCACGGTACAGCGCTTGATATCGCTATCCAGGGAATTGGTCATGCCGATTACGGCAGCATGATGGAAGCCGTCAGGTTGGCAGCAAGCATGGCATCTCAACAACGGCTATCCCAAAAATGTGTGAAAAAACAATGAAACACATTCCAAGAAAACGTTTCGGCCAGAATTTTCTGAAAGACCAGGCTGTTCTGGAAACAATCATTACAGCCATCGCCCCTAAGCCCACTGACCTGATGGTCGAAATCGGTCCCGGACTGGGCGCCCTGACGCAACGGCTGCTCCGGTTCTTACCTCAACTCCATGTTATCGAGCTGGACCGTGATCTGGTTAAACAACTTGAAAAAACATATCCTTCAGATACGCTGGTCATTCATCAAGGAGATGTGCTGCAGTTTGACTTCAAAAAAATCATATCCGCATCCGATCAGAAAATACGTATCGTCGGCAATTTACCATACAACATTTCTACGCCCCTTCTTTTTCATTTGACGCCCTTTACCCAACAGGTTCAAGATCAGCACTTTATGCTGCAAAAGGAAGTCGTTGAGCGAATGATTGCCGAACCAGGCAATAGAATATACGGTCGCCTGTCCGTGATGCTTCAGTGGCAATATCACATGGACATGCTGTTTATCATACCGCCTTCCGCTTTTACGCCTCAGCCCAAAGTGGATTCTGCCATTGTACGCATGATCCCCCGTCTCCATCCGGCTGACTGCGATATCCGGAAACTGGAAAAAACCGTTACCCAGGCATTTTCGCAACGAAGAAAAATTCTGCGCAATACACTGGCACCGCTATTTAGTGAAAATGAATTGATTGATACCGGTATCGATCCAGCAAAACGTCCGGAAGATATTTCTGTCAACCAGTTTATTTCCCTGGCCAACCGCTTGCCCTGATGTTTATTTTTCGCTTTTCTCGCCGCAAACACCAACATGGGAAGCAGACAGAATCGTTTCGACAGCAGGATGACGGATTTTAAGTTCAGCCAAAACGGCATAATAATATTCCCGGATTTCTTCCAGTTCCCCTATCGGCACCGCATTGAACTGCTCCTTGATATCGGCGGCAAGCATCAACGGTGCCGGAAACATCCCAAGGCCACTTCGGCCAAATGTCATCAAAAGCGCGCTATCTTCAAACTCACCGACAATATTGGGACGCAACCCATTGATCTCAAACCATTGGTCAAGACGACTCCGCAACGTATTATTTCGGGTTGGCAACAGCACCGGCGCACCATTCATACTGGCCGGAAAATGCTCACGGTAAGAGCGAGCCAGTGACTCTGTTCCAAAAAGACAAATCTTGCAATCCCCTAATTCATGGCTAAATACCCTGAGACTGCTTCCAGCATTGACAGGACGATCTGTTAAAACAACATCCAATTTATGCAATGCCAAATCGGCCAGAAGCATTTCAAATTCGCCTTCATAACATTCTATTCGGACACGTTGCGATATCCGGAGCACCACTTCCAACAAACGATATGCAATCAGCTTGGGTAGCGAATCCGAGATACCGACCGTCAGCCTTATGCTTTGTCCAATATCGTCTTCAGCAAATGCTTCCTGCAATTGTTCTCCCAGCATAAAAATCTGGTCAGCATAGCCCAATGCAAGACGTCCGGCTTCGGTCAGTACAATGCGGCGTCCCTGTGGCGCAAACAAGGTTTTACCCATTGCTTTTTCTAAAAGCGAAAGCTGCATGCTAATCGTCTGCACAGCAACACCAAGCCGTTCAGCAGCTCTGGTTACGCCACCTTCCTTGGCAACGACCCAGAAATAGTAAAGGTGACGATAATTCAGATTGGGATTGCTCATTGTTCAGTTTTTTCGAAGTAATCGTATTATTATCTTCTCTTTTTTTATGAAGCGTTATTCTCTAAAATAACGACTAAAGTCATTGCAGGAGAAGACATGACCCCAACTATCATAACTAAAGGCGTGAAAGCCAGTGAATCATTACGGGCGTATATTATAGAGCGGCTCAGTTTCATGATGAAACGGGCACAAAACAGTATTCACGATATTACTGTTCGTCTGACTGACCTGAACGGCACAGATGGCAGTACGGATAAACGTTGCCTAATCCACGTCAAACTGCCCGGCATGCCGCCTATTGTTGTAACTGGACTTTCTGCAGATATCACCAGCGCCATTGATATGGCTGCCGACCGCGTGTCGAAGGTGATCAACCGCGCTTTATCAAAGGCAAAATCCACTTCGCATATTACTATGCCACTCTATATCAAGAAATCCTTTTTAGCCATATAAAAAATAGTTTGTTTCCCTGTTCAATTTATTTATAAGCCTGCTCCACTTGATCGGATTCGTCGACAGTTCTGAATAGCGCTTTGAACTAGCATGCAAAACAACCTTTGCCATGCTCTCAAATCAAAAAACTACTGTATGAAATGCGCCTTTCTGATCATCGTGGTGCTACGCAGCGCCATCATCGCGAACCGGCAAAACAAATAACCGTTAGAAAATTAACGTGCCAAACCACCATGCAATGGCAGCAATAAAAGCGGAAGCCGGAATAGTCAGGATCCAGGCCCAAATGATATTTCCTGCAATCCCCCATCGCACTGCCGACATTTTCCTAGATGAGCCAACGCCAATAATCGCACCTGTAATAGTGTGTGTGGTGGAAACAGGAACACCGAGAGCCGTTGCAATGAAAAGCGTCAACGCACCGCCTGTTTCAGCACAGAATCCGCCAACCGGCTTAAGCTTTGTAATTTTCTGTCCCATCGTTTTGACAATACGCCATCCCCCGAAAAGTGTCCCCAAACCGATTGCCGCATAACAACTGACGACAACCCAAAACGGCAGTTTTTCATTAACCGATGTCGCACCTGCCGCAATCAGCAGCATCCAGATGATACCCATTGTTTTTTGCGCATCATTACCCCCATGTCCGAGGCTGTATAGCGATGCGGACACCAGTTGCATGCGCCGGAACCATTTATCCACGTTACGTGGCTGTGAATTGACAAAAATCCATGACACCAGGAACATGATGAATGATCCCAACACAAAACCAAGCAGAGGAGAGATAAAGATAAATGCGATTATTTTTAAAAAACCCGATGCAATTAGTACTCCAGCTCCCGCTTTGGCAATGGCCGCACCGACAAGTCCGCCAATCAAGGCATGTGAGGAAGAGGATGGAATGCCGTAATACCAGGTAATCACATTCCATGCGATGGCGCCCACCAAAGCGCCAAAAACGACATAATGATCGATAATAGCCGGATTGACGGTCCCCTTGCCCACTGTTGCTGCTACTTGCAAATCAAAAACAAAAATAGCGATACAGTTGAAAAAAGCCGCCATGGCAACAGCCGTGTGCGGTTTGAGAACACCGGTAGAAACAACCGTTGCAATAGCATTGGCGGCATCATGAAAACCATTCATGAAATCAAAAACAAGCGCCAGGGCAACAAGAAAAATCAGAATATAAATACTGAAGTGATAAGTTGGCATGCGGTTCAGTCAGTCAAAAAATGGATTTGCAAGAGCTGGCCTGATAAAGACAATCCTGGCAGCATTTAAAATGCGCATCAAGCATCGTTGTTTCGATGCTCACGCATTTTCCACAACGATGCCTTCAATGATGTTGGCAACATCCTCGCATAGGTCCGTCACGTTTTCGAGAAATTCATACATGGCTTTTAGCTTGATCAGGTTTCGGACATCAGGCTCATCCCTGAATAATTTTGACAAGGCGGCATGCATAACATGATCCGCATCAGACTCAAGACGATCTACTTCTTCACATATCTCCATGATCTGGCGGGAATTATTCATGTTATGCAGCAAAGATACGGCTTCTTCGACCTTCTCAGTACAAGCCAGACAAAGTTCTGCCAGGCGTTGCGCTTCAGGCGTAACCGTCTGGATATCATATAAAGACACTGTCTGCGCCGCATCTTCCATCATATCCAAAATGTCATCCATCTTGGTAATCAGCCGGTGAATATCCTCACGGTCAAGCGGCGTAATAAATGTCTTGTGCAATACCCCGACTGTCATGTAAGTGACTTTGTCTGCTTGTTTCTCAATACTTTCTATGGCATGTAAACGCCTTTCAAGATTATCAAAATGCGTCATCAGTGCCACAAGCTCACGCGCTCCTTTCACACACAATTCAGCATGCTGTTTAAACAGATCAAAAAATTTGCCATCCGTTGGCATTAAGCGTCCAAACATAAATTTCTTTCATTTTTAGTTAATTTCATCAATTCCATAACCCATCTAATGATCATACATCCCCTGTGAGCCGGAATAATTGTCGAACTTCGTATGTTGCCCGCTAAAAGTCAGCCGGACTTCGCCAATCGGCCCATTTCGCTGCTTGGCAATAATAATTTCGGCTGTTCCCCTGTCAGGTGAATCCGGGTTATATACCTCATCCCGATAAATAAATAAAATTAAATCAGCATCTTGCTCAATCGAACCGGATTCACGCAGATCAGACATTTGAGGGCGTTTGTTAGGACGCTGCTCAACAGAACGATTGAGCTGGGAGAGGGCAATTACTGGACAAGCGAGTTCCTTGGCCAGTGCTTTTAATCCGCGTGACATTTCACCAATTTCAGTAGAACGATTCTCGCCAGCTGCATTCGGCGACATCAGTTGCAGATAGTCCACAATGATCAGGCCCAGCTTGCCGCACTGCCGCGCAAGACGACGTGCATTGGAACGAAGCGCATCACTGGATAGCGCAGGCGTTTCATCAATATATAATTGCGCATCATTCATTTTTTGAATGGCATAAGTCAGGCGAGGCCAGTCATCTTCCGCCAGTTGTCCTGTCCGCAATTTATGCTGATCGAGCCTGCCGACAGATCCGATCATGCGCATAGCCAACTGTGTTCCACTCATCTCCATGGAAAAGATTGCCACCGGCAAACCGCTTTCAATCGCAACGTGCTCACCGATATTGACGGAAAAGGCTGTCTTGCCCATAGAAGGGCGCCCGGCCACAATAATCAGATCACCTGGCTGCAAACCAGATGTTTTTCGATCCAGATCGATAAATCCTGTCGGCACACCCGTAACATCATTCTTATTCTCACGGTTATAAAGCTCATCCACCCGCTCGACAACCTGGGCAAGCAGAGGCCGGATTTCATGAAATCCCTGTGTCCCACGTGAACCATCCTCGGAAATCGCAAAAATTCTGGCTTCGGCCTCATCCAGTATTTTTTTAACTTCTTTTCCTTTCGGATTAAGAGCAGAACCCGAAATTTCATCTGAAACTGTAATGAGCTTTCGTAAGACACTACGATCCCGTACAATTTGCGCATAATGACGGATGTTAGCAGCAGATGGCGTATTTTGTGCTAGAGCATTCAGATAAGACAAACCGCCAATCTCTTCAGCCTTGCCAATGCCGGAAAGCGATTCATAAACCGTAATAACGTCAGCCGGTCTGGACGCTGTAATCAGTTTGACAATATGCTGGAAAACAAGACGGTGGTCAAAACGATAAAAATCATCCTGACTGAGCAAATCGGTAATTCGATCCCACGCGGCATTATCGAGAAGCAGTCCTCCCAGCACCGATTGCTCTGCCTCAATGGAGTGAGGCGGTATGCGCAGAGATTCCAGTTGAGGATCAATTGATACATTCATGGCTCGCATTATACTCTTTTGAAACTGCATGAAGGAAGTCTAATTTATATTGAAACGGTATGCGACTTTTTTACATCTCCAGATAGAAACCAATAGACTGCCGTGCTCTGTTTTTAAAATCACAGAAAAAAGAAACAAAGCGCGGCAATGATTGTGGGAGGCAACGCGAAGAGAAACATCATCATGAAATTGATTGATTCCTCTTCAAAAGAACTTTTCAAAATGGAAAAACCGGCTGGATTAGGCGCATTAGCAATGATGGTGAGTCCACCTCCTGTTACGGCACCGGAAACAAGCGCATATTTACTGGCATCAGACAACCCTTCCACTAGAGAACCCAGATAGGTTAATGCCGCATTATCCGTAATGGCAGTCAACAGCGTTGAACCAATAAACAACATGACGGAATCCATGCCGGCCAGAACAGGCTGTAACCACCATTTTTGCATCCCCCCTAACACGACAATCCCCGCAAGAAAAAAAGCAACCAGTAACCCTTCACGAAGCATCAGGGGACTCTGGTAACGACTGTATGCCTGCGTATACCCTAAAAAGAAGAGGAAGAGTCCCAGGAATACAGCTGGATGATGGCTGAAAAGAACCGCCCCCACCAGAAACAGCAGATGAATGACCATCACCAGTGACGGCACAGCGCCAATCTCGAAGTCATCTTCAAGATCATCAAGACGAAGCAGAACCCGCCTGAATATCCAGGTAGCGGTAACCGCATTGATAAACACAGCCAGTGCAGCCTTCCAGCCAAACATGCTCAGCATGAAGCCTGTACCCCATCCCCAGGTTTCGGCAACCATGAGAACCGGCGGTGCTGCATAATGCGTCAAAACACCGCCAATGGACACATTGACCAGTAAAACGGCAAAGGTCAGATACTTCATCGATTCGGGGATGCGACGGGAGAAATAGCGGTCGCGTAATAGAATAGCCGCCAGCGTCATGGCAGCAGGTTCCGTGATGAAAGATCCTAAAAGCGGCACAACAGCCAGCAGCAGAAAATAGTAACTGATATTTTTGGGTAATGGGATCAGGCGATCCAAGATATTGATCAATAAACGCGCCGCCTGCAATATAGGGCGGGTACCCGCTATAACAAGAATGACAAAAACAAACAATGGCTCGGTAAAATTTTGCGAATTCAGGTAATGAACTGCTGTGTCTGAACCCTTTGCCGCCGCTAGAAAACCGAGCAGGATGAAAGCCCAAAAACCAAAAACCACTTCGACTTCACCCAGCAAATGCCACAATCCGGCATGCCGCGTTTCTCTATGTGCCAGGCGAATGAAAAACTTAGTTGAAAAAGTATGCAGTACCGCAAAAAGAAAAATAACGGTACCGGCATACTCGATCCATTGAGGCTGAGTCATAGGTCGGAAAATCTTGATTAAGCACCCGTTACCGATACGCTAAGGCGCTATATTAATAAGGCAAAAGGAGAATGATCCACTCTCTTTAAAACCGTTTACAGTATCAAATCATAAATATTGTAAACTGGATTATCCTTAGATAGACAAAATTGATTCTTACGGCAGACGACATTACACTGTTTTTTTATCGTTAAACCTACCCGGAATTGAATAATATAAATCCTTTTGAGACATGACATGCCCTCAGAATTCGATCTCATTACGCGTTTTTTTGCTCGTCCCACGTCTTTAGCCAATCTGGGCATTGGTGACGACTGTGCTTTGTTAACACCCGGTGCTGGTATGCAAATGGCTATTTCATGCGATATGCTGGTATCAGGCACTCATTTTTTTGCCGATACTGATCCGCAGCAGCTCGGACATAAGTCACTGGCAGTGAATCTGTCCGACCTGGCGGCCATGGGAGCCAAACCAGTTGCTTTTACATTGGCCTTGTCTTTACCATCATCCGATGAAAAATGGCTGCAATCTTTCTCAGAAGGTTTGTTTGCGCTGGCAGATAAACACCATTGTGAATTAATTGGCGGAGATACAACACGCGGCCCTTTAAATATTTGTATTACGGTATTTGGAGAAGTCCCTGTTAATGATGCGATGCAAAGAAATCATGCCAAAGCCGGTGATGATATCTGGGTTTCCGGGACACTGGGCGATGCGCGGGCAGCATTAGCTTTCCTAAAAGGTGAGGCTTCTTTAGATCCCAATATGGTCAAACCCGCATTAACCCGCCTGCAAATGCCCCAACCCCGTGTGGAACTGGGCATGGCAATACGCAAGCTGGCGCATGCGGCAATCGATCTGTCAGATGGCCTGATCGGAGATCTATCTCACATTCTAAACCGTTCCCAGGTCGGGGCAACGCTGAACATTGATGCATTACCTTATGGGCAAATTCTTCAGAATCAGACTCGTGATTTTCAATTACAATGTATACTCGCTGGCGGGGATGATTATGAATTATGCTTTACCGCTCCCTCTTCCAGCCGTAACCACATCCTGGATGTTGCCCGCCAGACAGAAACAGCCGTAACACTTATTGGCGCGATTGAAAAAACACCCGGATTGCGGCTGGTCAACGCAAAAGGCGAAGCACAAGCCTTTTCAGGAAAATCATTTGACCATTTCGCAAACAAATGAACACTGCACAAAACCCGTCAGCTAAAATCAAACCTGACCTCCGCTTTCTTTTCTCACACCCGGCCCATTTCATTTCGTTGGGCTTTGGCAGCGGCCTTTCTCCCATCATGCCTGGCACGGCAGGCACCCTGTTGGGTTGGTTTCTTTTTTACATACTGACAGCGGTCTGGCCATCCTACTTCACCCAACTGACTTGGAGTATTATTGTTATTTTGGGATTCATTCTGGGTGTGTGGACCAGCACCAAAAGTGAAAATGCGTTAAACAGTCCGGACGACGGAAGTATCGTATGGGATGAAGTGATTGGAATATGGCTTGTCTTGCTGGTACTCATGCCAACAACACTCATTACGGCGTGTTGGGCTTTCTTTCTTTTCCGGCTTTTTGATATGACGAAACCGCCTCCGATCCGCCAAATTGATGCCCGCCTCAAGGGCGGATTGGGTGTTATGCTGGATGATATACTCGCAGCGGGTTATGCCTTGATCGCCTATGCGCTTATTGTTTTTGTTTCCGGACATTTCGGCTTGACTTGGCTAACCTGATATGTCAACTGAAACCTTCCAACTGGCTGCCGAGCTAGGCGCAGAACTGCGAAAAAGAAATCAGTGGCTTGTTACCGCCGAATCCTGTACGGGCGGTGGCATTGCACATGCCATAACCGATATACCCGGTTCATCACAGTGGTTTGACTGTGGATTCGTAACGTATTCAAACGCTTCAAAATCAAAAATGCTGAATGTGCCGGAATCACTTATCCATCAGCATGGCGCCGTTAGCGGTGAAATTGCAGCCGCTATGGCCAAAGGTGCACTGGCAGTAACAAATGGTACCATCGCCATTGCGGCAACAGGCATTGCCGGCCCGGACGGCGGCACTGCAACAAAACCGGTAGGAACGGTCTGGTTTGGACTGGCCGGAAATAATCGGGTCTACACTGAACAACAATTTTTTTCCGGTAATCGGCAAGCTGTGCGCAACCAGAGTGTCAGGCATGCGTTAATCATCCTGCTTCAGTTTTTGCGGTCTGCCTAGCTGAAAAAGATATAAAAAAATCCCTGGTCTGTCCACAGACCAGGGATTTAAAACAACAACGATTTATTTCAGGACTGATTTCAGCGTCTTGCCCATTTCGCCCGGATTCCGTGTAACCTTAATGCCACACTCTTCCATGACAGCCAGTTTTTCCTGCGCTGTCCCCTTGCCGCCTGAGATAATAGCACCAGCATGGCCCATCCGTTTTCCTGGAGGGGCGGTGACACCTGCAATAAAACCAACAACCGGCTTTTTCATATTATCTTTGACCCATCTTGCAGCAGTTTCCTCATCATTGCCGCCGATTTCACCAACCATGATGACGGCTTCGGTTTCCGGATCGTCATTAAACATCTTCAACACATCAATGTGTTTTAATCCATTGACAGGATCACCTCCCACACCGACGACGGTGGATTGGCCCAGGCCAAATTCGGCCAACTGACTGGCTGCTTCATAGGTCAGCGTACCTGATTTTGAAACAACACCGATGGAACCTTTCCTGTGAATATGTCCCGGCATAATGCCGATCTTAATTTCATCCGGCGTGATAATGCCAGGACAATTCGGGCCAACAAGAATGGTTTTCTTGCCCATCATCTTATCGCGTGTGCGGATCATATCCCGAACAGGAATACCCTCAGTAATACAGATGACCAAATCCATTCCTGCGTCGACAGCTTCATCAATCGCCGCAGCAGCAAACGGAGGCGGCACATAAATAACAGAAACCGTTGCCCCAGTCTGCTTTTTCGCGTCACCCACAGTGTCAAATACCGGAATATCCAAAAATTTGGTTCCGCCTTTTTTGGGCGTAACGCCACCCACGTAGCATTCCTTGCCAAAAGCATAATTTTGTGACATTTCAGTATGGAACGCACCCGTTTTACCAGTCAGCCCCTGAACAATGACACGCGTGTTTTTGTTAATCAGAATAGACATATCTTGTTACCCCTTTGCAGCTTTGATCGCCTTTTGTGCGGCATCAGTCATGCCATCGGCAGAAATAATCGGTAAACCGGACTTGGCCAGAATTTCCTTGCCAAGTTCGACATTGGTTCCTTCAAGACGAACAACCAGAGGGACCCTTAGCGCAACCTGACGAGCTGCCTCAATGATGCCGTTTGCAATCACATCGCACCGCATGATGCCGCCGAAAATATTCACCAGAATACATTTAACCTTCGGGTTGGCAAGCATGATTTTGAAGGCTTCCGTCACCCTTTCTGTCGTTGCACCGCCACCGACATCCAGGAAGTTTGCCGGCTCGCCGCCAAAAAGCTTGATGATATCCATAGTCGCCATAGCTAAGCCGGCTCCATTAACCAAACAGGCGATATCACCGTCCAAAGCGATATAGGTCAAATCAAATTTAGACGCCGCAATTTCATCCGGATCTTCTTCGTCAAAATCGCGCATACCTGAAATCTCAGGCTGACGATACATGCCATTTGAATCAAAATTGAACTTGGCGTCCAGCGCAACGATGCGATTGTCGCCCGTTAGGACCAATGGGTTGATCTCTGCCAGAGATGCATCCGTTTCATCAAACGCCTTATACAGCTCTTTCATGAATTTACCGGCTTCTTTGACAGCGACTTCAGGTATGCCGATTTTCCTGGCGATATCTTCGCCTTGTGCATCAGTCAGGCCGGTTTTCGGATCAATAAAGACTTTGTGAATCAGCTCTGGCGTGTTGTGCGCAACGTCTTCGATATCCATACCGCCTTCAGATGAAGCCATCAAGGCAACACGCTGTGTTTCGCGATCGACGACCATGCCGACATAATATTCCTTGGCGATATCCGCCCCTTCTTCAATCAGCAGGCGCTTAACTTCGCGGCCTTCCGGACCGGTCTGGTGCGTAACGAGGGTCATGCCCAGGATATCCGTAGCATATTGTTCAACCTCATCAATCGATTTGGCCACTTTAACACCACCGCCCTTTCCGCGACCCCCTGCGTGAATCTGAGCTTTGACAACCCAGACCTTTCCACCTAAATTTTCAGCAGCCTCAACCGCTTCTTTTACACTAAAACAGGGAACACCACGAGGAGTTGTTACACCGTATTTGCGTAAAATCTCTTTTCCCTGATATTCATGAATATTCATACTAGCCCTTCAAAAAAAATAGATGAGTGATGAATTTCACCCATCCCAACTTAAGTCTAATGAACGATTAGTCCATTAAAACATCTGGTTTACGCTCATTGCTTTTTCGGCGAATTAGTAAATGCGCCTTGTTTCTTCATTTCTGCGATTTGCATGTCACTGAAACCGCAAACTTGCTTGAGTACTTCATCTGTGTGCTGCCCTAATAGCGGCGCCGGCAGAATTTTATCCACAACGCCATCCGAGAGCTTGATCGGCATGCCCACCGTCCAGTAGTCACCTTGAGGATGGCCTTCTACTTTGATCCACATATCACGATGCGCCACGTGCGCATCTGCTGCAATTTCTTCCGTCGTGAGCACCGGACCGCACGGTATATCCCTTTCATTAAAAAGCGCCGTCAGTTCGGTTTTGGTATAGTTGGCGGCAAAGTCAGAGATCAGTTTCCAGAGATCGGCCTGGTTTTTGCGACGGTCTGCGATTTTGGCAAAGCGTTCGTCTGTGACGAGTTTTTCTCCCCCAATGGTTTTTGCCAGAACCGGCCAGATGGCTTCTTGAATCACCACGTAGACGTAGTCGTTCATGCCATGCGGTTTGCAGGGAATGCCGTTGCCGAGCTGACCGCCGCCAGAGTCGTTGCCGGCACGCGGAACAAAGGTCATGCCCAGCGTCGGACGGCTGTATTCGGTGAGTTCGCCTTTGCCTCCCATAAGACGGCCATGGTCACAGAATTTGACGCGGCAAAGGTTCATAACGGATTCTTGCATGGCGGCTTCGACGTATTGCCCTTTGCCTCCATTATGCGTGCGGTGATAAAGCGCGGCGCAGATGCCGATGGTCAAGTGCAGACCGGTACCGGTGTCACCCACCTGGGAACCGGTGATGGTCGGCGGATTTTCCGGAAATCCCGTGGTAGACATGGAGCCGCCCATCGCCTGGGCGATTGGTTCGTAGGCTTTGTAGTCAGAGTAAGGGCCGGATGAGCCGAAACCTTTAATGGAGGCGACAATGATGGCCGGGTTGATTTTTTGGATGTTTTCGTAGGAATAACCCAATCTGTCCAGCACGCCTGGGCCAAAGTTTTCCATGACGACATCGCATTTCCTTAGCAGCTCTTCGAATACTTGACAGCCGGCCTTGCTTTTCATGTTGACCGTGATGGAGCGCTTGTTGCTGTTGAGCATCGTGAAATAGAGACTGTCTTTATCTTTTTCGTGACGCAACTGCTGACGCGTGATGTCTCCGTTTGGCGGTTCAAATTTGATGACGTCCGCCCCAAGCCAAGCCAGCAATTGCGATG
>WRHV01000017.1 GCA_009783065.1 Betaproteobacteria bacterium
CGGTTTGGGAATGATCGGAATGGAAGCGTCCTGCATCAATGCTGTTCGCAAGGTTTGCCATTCCGGTTTTTTATTTCAGGTTCATGCGCAATGCCTGTTAACGATAACAGTTATGCATTATCTGCTTAATAACCGGCTATCCCTGTGCGGGATTGGTTTATGGATCAAATAATCTGGTTTCGCGGCATTAATCTCCCCGGTCCGGCTTATGCCCCATATTCCCAAACCAAGCTGCCATGCGGCTTGCAGACGGATGGTGACAGAGATTGGACAAACATTCTTTGGGGCTTGCAAACTGATGTATTTTGGTATAGCGCAGATTTAATCTGCCGCCGTCTGGATGATTAACCAAAATACTCCTAGGAGAAATTATGAGTAATACAACTATGTGGGGGCCGAAGGAAGATGACGACTATCTTGCTACGTCCGCCCAACGCGCCATGTTTGATATGCGCGAACAATGGGGAAATGACAATGATCCCCATCCTGTGACCCAATTCTTTCAAAAAACGGCGGGAATATTGCCTCAGGTATTTTCAAGGCCAGAACCACTCACGGAACCAATGGGAACAATACAATATGCCGCTCCCAAAACAACGCTTACCCAAAAGATAAATCAGCAAGAATTCATATCAAATACCGATAAATAGGGCAGCGCATTCATGCAGGCGCTGGATTCTGCCGGAGCAGGTTCGCATAATTCGGGTTTGATGGATTATGGCTTAACCGGCAAGACGGCAAAGTCTCAATTGCAGCCAGTGCCTTTTAAGGCGAAACAACAGCAGGCGGCGGCCCAAACATGGCCTAAACAGGGCGATTTGGCCATGCGGCAGGCCATTGATTCTTTAGCAACCGCAAACCTGTGCAACGAGGCGTTTTCTTTCACGCCGGACTTTCTCAGGGAAAGCGTCGGCGGGTATCTTAAACATGGCCGCGCGGATATGCTGGAAGCAAGTAATCAGGCCGAGGCAAACTTCACTGCAAATATCCTGTCCCAAACAGGACGGGCGATGGTTGAACATGGAACGGACAAGGCCGCGCATGACAGCCATACGCCTTATCAATTACGCTTCCAGGATGAAATGAAGGATTATCAAAACCTGCTCAACAACGCGATGCAACCTGGCGGGCAGGCCGTGCATGACTGGAATATGGAACCTGTAAGAGATTTCGATAGAAAAGGCGAGCTGGCCCTGCAAGGCAGCAGAAACCTCTTCAATCAATTAAAATCCAACACTGCCAAAGGGGCATTTGCGATAAATGAGGCTTTGTCAGAAGCGCATGATAAGGCAAAAAACAGATCGGTATTGGCCGGTTTGGTATTGAAAAATCATGACGCAAGAAAGGAGAGCGAAAAGGCGTTGATCAAGCCAAAAGACATCTATGACGAGCGGCCGGAAGTGATGGTTCAAAACGCCTTTGACTACTGGCAGCAAAACGCGATAAGCACTCACCTTGTTAAAATTCTGTATACCCGCGCCATGCGGGGCACAAACAGCGTTACCAGCTATATGGTTGACATTGCTGATGAAACCATATTATCAATGGCAAGACAAGTGAAGCAAACCGGCGATTACGAATTATTGCAGGCGCTTCAGGACGGCATTGAAAAAGGCGCGCCCGGAACAGATCAGTTGCTTGTCGATATGATGTCCAACATGCTTGGGCCGAATGCCGGCACAGCCTTTCTTGTCGCCTGGCACTTCCTGACGGAATTTGAAAAAAGAGCCATTATGCAAGGGCTAAAGGAGCGGCAAAGTCAGAGGTGACAAAAGCCGCCTGTGGTATTTGCACAGGGGAAGGCAAAACTTCATGCCTTCCCTTTTTAGGCTAATCCTGAACACAATCACGCCTGAGTCCGTTATGATAACGGCATCCCAAACCAGCCAAAAGGATTTGCCGTGAAAGCCAAACGCCTTTTTTCCATCCTGTTTTTCATCGCCGCCAGTGTGGGAATGCAAGCCTTTGCCGGCGACAAGGAAGACGCGCTCCAATTACTCAAGAATAAGCAACCGAAAAAAGCCTTTGTTCTCATGAAAAAAGCGGCGGAAGCAGGGGAGGCGGAAGCGCAAGCCTATTTGAGCATCATGTATCAAACGGGAAAAGGCGTCAAACAGGATCACGCCGCTGCGATGAAGTGGATGAGAACGGCGGCAGATCAAGGCCATCTTATAGCAATCCACGATGTCGGCGTTTTTTATGAGCAGGGAATTGGGGTAAAACAGGATTTCACGGAAGCCTTAAAATGGTACAAAAAAGCGGCTGAAAAAGGCGATCCCGATGCGGAAGACCGCGTGGGCGCGTATTACCGGTTTGGCCTGGGCGGGCTTAAGCAAGACTATGCCGAATCCTTCAAATGGTTTATGAAGGCTGCCGAAAAAGGCAATGCCAAAGCCCAGTTTCATGTGGGGGTTTCATTTGATGCCGGTCAGGGCGTCCAAAAGGACAACAGGGCAGCGGTATACTGGTATGCCAAAGCCGCGATGCAAAATCACCCCGATGCATTGAATAGTGTTGGACTCATGTTGCTGGAAGGGGTTGGCACGGAAAAAATGCCCAAAGAGGGGCTGGAGCTGATAGAGGACGCGGCCAATCTTGGCGTCGCCGAGGCCCAATGCAACATGGGCATTGAATACGAAAGCGGCCGATATCTGAAAGCCGACAAAGCCAAAGCCAGGGAATGGTACGAAAAAGCGGCTGCCCAAGGGAATCAGGAGGCGAAACAAAGATTGAAAGATCTAAAATAAAGTCACTTGTTTTATTGAAATTAGTTATTTAATTGGCTATTTGCAAAAATCGGTTGAAAAAACTCGTTTATGCATTACTACTTTGGGCTTGCAATGTGCCAAGACTGTTTAAATACTCACTTTAAGACTTTTGGGTACGCTTCATAAAAATAGACATGCATGAGTGATGTTCACAATCCATATACTAGCATTATCCCGATTCCTGAATTATTCCGATTTTCGCCAAGCTAAGGCTGGGGATACCAGTACGATCAGGAGCATTTGGCTTTTTCACTAAAAAATTATCGGCAAGCTATCTTGGACTCTGAAGCAGAAGGTGGCGGGCAAGAGAATATAAAAGTCAGACACGACGAGCAACTTATTGATAGGTTTGGTGTAAGCCGCCAGTTTGATGTGCTGTGGGAATATGAACAAGCGGGGATACGGCATAAAACGATAATTGAGTGTAAGGACTATAGCTCTTCTGTATCAATAGATAAAGTTGACGCATTATGCGGAAAGTTGGTTGATTTTCCCGGCGTAAGAGGCATTATAGCAACGACAAAAGGCTATCAATCCGGCGCAAAAGAAAAAGCAAAAAATAATAACATTGAACTTTTATGTATCAGAGAACAAAATGATTCCGACTGGCAGACCTCGGAAGGTGAGCCTTTGATTAGAGGAATACACCTTAACATTACTCTAGATATGCCAATCAGGATATTAGAGTTCGTTCCAGTTGTTGATGGAGCATGGATAGAAGAAAACACAAATCTTAATACCACAGAGCCTGTATCTGTCGGGGCTTTAACCAATCAGATATTTATTGACGACAAAGAAGCAAACGAAAGGTATTCGCTCCACGACTTGTCGCAAAAAATAAAAATCCCGGAAGGAGTTTCAGAAGAGGAGCCATTTGAAGTTATAAAAAAGTTTCCCAATGCTTTTCTTGAATGTCCCAATATGAGATTAAAACTGATTGGGTATAAAATGAAGTGCGTAAAACCTGAAACGATAGAGGAAAAATCTGAAATTGATTTTTCCCGTATGCTAATAGGAGTGGTTGAATATCTTAATCAAAACAAGAAAAAAATGATTATGGATAACGGTGTGGTTAAAGATATAGATTTAGAGGTTAAAAAATAAACGAAAATACAGAACGCTTGAATAACGCCATGTCCTTGCACAAGCTGTAGACGGAAGCGGTGGAAACATGGAATTGCATCCAGAAATCTGAATCGCCGCATAATGGGTCTGTAGGTTCTCGTGATTGTGGTGGATGCTGAGGCAATGAACATACGAAACGGGTAATTTACAAAAGGCAATAAAGGTACAAGCATTTCAAGTATTAAAAGTGCAAAAGCGTGCGTAAAGCGTGTGCAAAAATCCTTTTATAGATAGTCGCAAAAGAAAGTAATCATACTCATCACAGAGTACGCTAACTCAAGAACAAATCAAAAAAGCTATTTACAAAATGTGATTGAAAATCTCTACTAAGAACATTTCAAAAATATATGAATCCCATTTAATTTAAAAACCCGGCATATGAAATGGATTACGCTCTCTCAACTGGAAATAGGGGCAAATGCCATCCCTGCGCAAACCAATTTTCCAGGGAAGGGTAAAACCTTGGTGAGGTTGCCGGTTTGTGCGGATTTTGGACATGTTGATCTGTTATTGTTTACGTTGTGCGTTTGATAACCTGCGATGATTTCGATATGAATACGTCAACTGGAAAAACTTTATCTGAATTTTCGGTACATTTGCGCTCCTGGGGGGCGATGGCGCTGCCGGCAAGCCAGCTCAGGGTGAATATGGATTTTGGGGAGAAAATGAATCGAGTCTTGTCAGATTCCCATATCTATGTGTTGTGCAAAAGACCGGTATTTTCGTTTGATCCCGATACTTTCTTATGGTCACAAAATCGGGTGACTTGCGATCTGGTGTGCAAGGTAAAGGGAGTCTCGACGTCCATTCATTTCGAATTTGATTTGCCGCTGAAAGAGAATGAGGCAATGGTTGCGCTTGCGCCTTCGCCGCATCGGGAAATACGGGTACTGGATGAAAAAGGCGAGTGCGTTCGCATTCTGACCGCGATGGGCCTTTCCCAGCATCCTGCTATCCTGAGGAAAGACCCTTTTCCCAACGATCTGGAAGTGCTGTATGTCGGCAATGTATTCGAGGAAGGAAAAACATCGGTTTTTGAACGGATTTGCCGAAATGAGCCGTTGCAAAACCTCGTGGTCGCCATGCAGCAGGCGTTGCCGGATGATGAAATTATCATTTACGTGTTTGAATATCTGCCTTATGAACTGCTCGCCTTGTTCGGCCGTCTACAGCACCAGAGTAAAGAGGAGGGGCCGGGTGAGACCCGTTTTGTTTCGATTAAGGATCATCCTTTGACGGAACATCAGAAAATCTGTCTTGCACAGGGCGGACTGATTTATTATTTCCGGCCGGATTGGCAGGAGCCAGGCGGGAAAATGATGCCGGATGCCGGCCAGGCTGTTTTTCAGGCATGTGAAAAGCTGGATATGGCGGGCCTGGTCGTGGAAATTTCAACCGTACGCAGCCATTTCAGGCTGTATTCCGCAAGCTCCGCTCTTTTGCCTCATCACATGACCATGATCAATTTGTCCGATTCCGATAGTCGGGCGGCTTTTTTTTCAATGAAAATATAATCCGCTGACAGAATTTTGGTTGGATTTGATGGCAGTACCCTGAGGCGGCTCTGCTGCTTTTTTGCAGGTGTAACGGCGGCTGAGGAAAGGGCAGGATATTATTTCCAACCGTGTTCATGCCGGTTTGTGGCTACGGCATGTATGCAAACCGGTCAGTGCAGCGTGTTACTGAGTTCGGATACCATCAATGCTTGTTCCAGCGGAAGATTCGATGTGACAAGATCACGGTCTTTTTCTGATATTTTCAGCAGGGCATTCCCGATCTTTATTGTCAGCTCGTAATCAGGCTTATTTTTGTCCGCGTTATTAAGGCACAATTGAATATCATTGTTTTCAAGATTGCCGTTTTCGACGACGATGTGTAACTGACCTCCGTCAGGGCATATCTTGTACAGGTCGGAAATATCGTCACGAATGCCTTGCCAGAGTTCTTTTTTGTGATTTTCCATATGGCCTCAAAAAAAAGCTATATTATGCCGTCAAAACGGGCATATCCATAAGCTTTTGTTCCGTTAATGGTGGACAAGGGCCTGGTTGGTTGGGTTACAATTTCCATCCGTTTTGCCGGTTTTTTGCTCTGCGCCTTAAGGAGGTGCCATGACTTCTGTACCATGTCTCCTTGATTTTCGGGTTGTTGCCGGATATTTCCTGGTGTGTATGACGTTTTTGCTGTCCGGTTGCGGCGGGTCGGCTCAGCAACCGGGTTCGCAGGATGCACAGCCGCCTGACGGCACGCTGCGGTTTTCGGCAACGCTGTCTTATGAGGACCGGCAGATGATGCGGCGTCATCTGGTGCGAGGGTTACATGACGGGATTATTGCCACGGCTGAGATGCAGGCGAGGATTGACTGTAGTCATAGCTATGGTTGCCCACAATCAGATGGCAAAAGCGGTGCTCACAGGGCAGGATGCGGATATGCTGAACAATTATCTGGCAGGACGGAGGTTCATGCTGATTACGTCTTGAGTTGCCTGGAGATAAAGAGTATCTTTTCAGAAAAACAAAAGACCGCATATAGCGGCCTTTTCATCTGATGCATTTTTCAGCTTGTTAGCGTCCAAAGCTCATATCCCAATCAACTGGTTCTTTGTATCTTATGCGGATTTATCTTAAAGGTCAATCATGCGTAAAAAGAAAAACAAAAGGAAAGGTAAAAAAAGATGTTTCATAAGATGAATTACCGTCTGGCGCTTGATTTGGGCAGCACCTCTTTAGGCTGGTGTATGGTGCGGCTGGATAAGGAAGGAAAACCGTGCGCCGTTATCAAAGCAGGGGTTCGGATTTTTTCAAGCGGACTTGATCCTGAAAAAGGAACTTCTTTAGCCGTTGCCCGCCGTCAGGCAAGAGGCATGCGCCGCAGGCGGGATCGTCTTTTAAAGCGCAAGGTGCGCATGATGCGGATGCTGATTCAATATGGTTTTTTTCCGGAAAATGAAGCAGAGCGCAAAGCATTGGAAAAATTAAATCCCTATGCGCTTCGGGCAAAAGGTTTGGATGAAGCGTTGGCGCCTTCGGAATTCGGCCGGGCATTATTCCACATGAACCAGCGCAGAGGATTCAAAAGCAACCGCAAGACGGATGATAAAAAAAATGACGGCAGCGTGATAAAGGCGGCCATCAGCAATGCGCGTGAAGCGATGGAGCGTGAAAATTGCCGGACGGTGGGGGAATGGTTGCTCCGGCGGGACGAACAGGGGCAAACTGTTCGTGCGCGCTATCGGGAACAGCCGGTTATGCGTGACGGAAAATCCCGAAAAGATAAAAGCTATGATTTATACATTGATAGAGCAATGATTGAAGCGGAATTTGATGCGCTCTGGGCAAAGCAGGCGGAATTCAATCCCGGGCAGTTTACGGAACAGGCTCGGCAAGACCTCAGGGGGACGTTGCTATACCAGCGCGACTTAAAGCCGGTAGACCCCGGGCGGTGCACCTTTTTGCCGAATGAAAAGCGCGCGCCGCTGGCTTTACCCGGCGCCCAGCGTTTTCGCATGTACCAGGAAGTAAACAACCTTCGTATCCTGCAAGATGACTTGAGAGAATTGCCGCTTTCCCCGTCACAGCGTGATGCGGTTATTGAGGCGCTTGAAAAAAATAACAAGCGGACTTTTGCTCAAATCAGGACATTGCTGAAACTGGGCGGCGCAAGCAAATTCAATCTGGAAGATCCCAAACGAACCGAATTAAAAGGCAACGCGACAAGCGCGGTTCTGGGCAAGGCAGAATATTTTGGAAATAGCTGGTTCCAATTGGATGAAGCAAAACAGGATGCGATTGTAATGCAATTGCTGGGGGAGGAAAACGAGGCTGACCTGATTGGCTGGTTACAGGAAGGAACCGGTGTTGATGCGTCGCACGCAAAAGCGATTGTCAATGTCAGCCTGCCGGAAGGGTATAGCAATCTGGGCATGACGGCACTGAACAGGATTTTGACGGAACTCAAAAAAAACGTGGTGGTTTATAGCGATGCTGTCCGTCATGCCAGTTTTAATCATCACAGTAATATTGACGCTTCTGCTACGGGAGAAATATGGCCTGAATTACCGTATTACGGTTTGGCTTTGCAGCGTCATGTCGGATTTGGCACAAATAACCCTGCCGACCCGGATGAAAAGCGATACGGACGCATCGCCAATCCGGTTGTGCATATTGGCTTAAATCAGATTCGTGTCGTTGTGAATGCCTTAATCAAGCGATATGGGCATCCGACTGAAATTATTGTTGAACTGGCTCGTGAATTAAAGCAAAGCAAGGAAAAACGCGATGCCCAAAACAGGGAACAGGCGACAAGGCAAAATAAGAACAAGGAACGCCGTAAAGCTATTGCCGATATTCTCGGCAATAGCGAGGACAGCGTAGGGGATTCGGATCTTCAGAAATGGATTTTGTGGGAAGAATTGAATCCTGCTGATTGTGCGGAGCGGCTTTGCCCTTATTCCGGTGAACGGATCGGCGCGGACAGACTTTTCAGTCCGGAAGTCGAAATTGAGCACATTTTGCCACTTGCCCGAACACTTGACAATAGCCTCAACAACAAAACCGTCTCCATGTGGAAGGCAAACCGGATAAAAGGGAATCAAACACCCTGGGAAGCGTTTGGCGACAGCCCGGGGGGATTTGATTATGACGCCATTTTGCTTCGGGCCGGTTTAATGCCGAAAGAGAAGCGTTATCGTTTCGGCGAAGACGGCTATGCACGCTGGCTGAAAGAGGACAAGGATTTTTTGGCGCGCGCGTTAAATGATACGCGCTACATGAGCCGGATTGCGCGTGAATACCTGGGCTTGATCAATCCTTCAGGAGTCCGTGTTATTACAGGAACAATGACAGCGATGCTGCGCAGGCATTTCGGCTTGAATAACCTGTTGGGATTGCAAGGAGAAAAAAATCGCAATGACCATCGGCATCACGCGGTTGACGCCTGTGTAATTGCGGTGACGGATCAATCGATGCTCCAGAAATTTGCGACAGCCAGTGCGAATGCGCGGGAAGAGCAACTTGGCCGTCTTGTCAAGGGCCTGGAGATGCCGTGGAAAAGTTATTCTGACCATGTGAAAAGAGCAATTAATCATATCAAGGTCAGCTATAGGCCGGATCATAATTATGAGGGTGCCATGCATAGGGCTGGGGCTTATGGTTTAAGAGCGAATGGTAACGTCAGTTTCCGCAAGATAGTGGATGGCAGACGGCAACGCATGGAAGAAAATCGGAAAGTCATTCCTGTCACCAGCTTAAAAGCGTCTGCAAGGCATGGATTATTGCCGGATGGCAGTCCCAGGCCTTACAAGGGCTATGATGGCAATAGTAATTACTGTATTGAAATTGTGCGAAATGAAAAAGGCAAATGGACAGGCGAAGTTGTTTCTACATTTGAAGCGTATCAGGTTGCAAAAAAATACAGGAAGGAACGGTTGCGGCATCGGACGCTAAGCATAAGCGGAAAACCATTAATTATGCGGCTGATGAGGAATGATTGCCTGCAATTTGAAAATAATGGCGAATTGCAGATAATGCGAGTCGTATCAATCCGTACTGATGGCGCAATTACGTTCGCAGCGCCGGTTGAAGCAAATGTTGATGCAAGAAATCGGGATAAAGAAGATCCCTTTTCATATTTCCGTAAAACGGCAGGCACATTGCAACAGGCAAAAGCGCGTCTTGTAACGGTTTCGCCGATTGGTGAACTAAGAATTTACCCTTTTAAGGGGTGAAACCCGATGATTGGACGTATTGTTGAAATTGCTGATGACAAACGTCATTTATCCTTATCCAGAGGATTTCTTGTCATACAGGATACGGAAGGCAAATGGGAAAAGCTGGGGCAGGTTCCCCTGGACGATATGACCGCGCTCATTGCCAATGCGCACGGGCTAAGTTATACGAATAATTTACTTGTTGCATTGAGTGAGCGATGTATTCCGTTTGTATTATGCGCAGCCAATCATAATGTGGTCGGGATGCTTTTGCCTGTTGATGGTAACTTTCAACAGGCCAAGCGATTTGATGCACAAATTTCAGCGGGTTTACCGTTGAGCAAACGGCTTTGGGCCGACATTGTAAAAGCAAAACTCCAACAGCAGGCAGCATCGTTAAAAGCCGTGAATGCGCCTGATATTCCGCTTTTATCGCTTGTCAGGAAAGTGCGTTCCGGCGATCCGGATAACATGGAAGCGCAGGGCGCGCGACGTTATTGGGGATTATTATTCGGTAGGGATTTTCGCCGTGACAAGCAGGCGGACGGGATAAACGCCATGCTGAATTATGGCTATACCGTGCTTCGCGCGGCGACAGCGCGGGCTGTTGTAGCGGCAGGATTGCATCCGACAATCGGCATCCATCACAGCAATGAAAGCAACGCCATGCGTTTGGTAGACGATCTGATGGAGCCGTTTCGTCCGATGATCGATTTAAAGGTCTGGCAATTATACAGACGCGGAGAAAAAGACGTGACGCCAGAGAACAAGCGTATTCTGGTACATACGCTTTATAGTGATATGCAAACAAATTTGGGAGTCACTCCCATGACAGTTTGCATCCAGAAACTGGCAATTTCTCTGGCTCAGATTTTTATGGGTGAAAGAAAAAAGCTTGATTTGCCTATGCCGGGTTTGCCGATTGATTTGGCGGCTGATTTGCATGACGGGTAGTGTATTATGCTTAGTGGGTATCGTATCATGTGGCTCGTTGTTATGTTTGATTTACCAGTTGTGGAAAAAAAAGAGAGAAAAGCCGCATCCGATTTTCGTAAGCGTTTACTGGATATGGGTTTTGAAATGTCTCAGTTTTCGGTTTACATGCGGTTTTGCACCAGTCCGGCACAAGTGGATACTTATTGTAAGCGTGTAGAAGAAAATTTGCCGCAAGGAGGTAGAGTGCATATTGTGCAACTTACTGACAAACAGTATGAGAGGATTATTACTTTTCGTGGAAAAACCAAACAGCCAGCTCAAAAATCACCAGATCAATATGTACTTTTTTAATGAAAAATTAATTTTTAAAATCTTAAAAAGCAATAAACCCATGAAAAATCATGGGTTTATTGCTTTTGGATTTTACCAGATTGGGATATGAGCTCTGGCCGGAACAATCTCTTTAGCTAATTCAATTTGCAAATTATTTTACCAGATTGGGATATGAGCTCTGGCCGGAACCAGATTGCCCGCGCCGGTTGAAACAATGCCGATTTTACCAGATTGGGATATGAGCTCTGGCCGGAACTGTATGCCGATACGGACGCGCAAAGCCTGTATTTTACCAGATTGGGATATGAGCTCTGGCCGGAACAAAAATGGGGTATAGTCCTTAGCGATGAAAATTTTACCAGATTGGGATATGAGCTCTGGCCGGAACATAAGGCTGCTGATCATGTCATAGACAAGGATTTTACCAGATTGGGATATGAGCTCTGGCCGGAACAGCTCGGGCTGCTGGCAGATGTGCTGGGAAATTTTACCAGATTGGGATATGAGCTCTGGCCGGAACAGGCTGAGCGAAAACTATATTTGGGTGGCAATTTTACCAGATTGGGATATGAGCTCTGGCCGGAACGGATCCTTGGCGCACCTGGGCTGGACAATCATTTTACCAGATTGGGATATGAGCTCTGGCCGGAACGGATCCTTGGCGCACCTGGGCTGGACAATCATTTTACCAGATTGGGATATGAGCTCTGGCCGGAACACCTGCATCTAGAAATAGGACATACATCTAATTTTACCAGATTGGGATATGAGCTCTGGCCGGAACAAAATATACAAACGCATTGTATTGATGGTAGATTTTACCAGATTGGGATATGAGCTCTGGCCGGAACAAAACAGCAAGCGTTCTTTGTGGCTAAAAGATTTTACCAGATTGGGATATGAGCTCTGGCCGGAACATAAAAAGCATGTTACGTTCTGCACGTGTTATTTTACCAGATTGGGATATGAGCTCTGGCCGGAACATCAATAGCACTTAGGACGATGGGTGAAGCATTTTACCAGATTGGGATATGAGCTCTGGCCGGAACCAGTATCGGGATGCACGCGCTAATGGGAAAATTTTACCAGATTGGGATATGAGCTCTGGCCGGAACACAATGATTTATCAGCACATAAATGCTTTAATTTTACCAGATTGGGATATGAGCTCTGGCCGGAACTAAGGATGTTAATCAGGTGATGATTGAGCTATTTTACCAGATTGGGATATGAGCTCTGGCCGGAACTAGCGCGAGATAGGGCTATGGAGGCCAATGATTTTACCAGATTGGGATATGAGCTCTGGCCGGAACTTCTGCCATCCGCACTTGTGGAGACTGACAGATTTTACCAGATTGGGATATGAGCTCTGGCCGGAACAAAGCCTGCCCAAACGAGCCTTGTATGCTGGCCCTGATCGCTAAACCGATGAGGAGTTGACCTTTTGGCGTACCTAGCTTTCCTGATTTGTTTTATAATCGCCACATGGATACATTCATAAAAAAAATGGAGCTGGACGATAAAGTGGCGACTGTTATTTATGCAGTCATAGTGGTCGCCTGGGCGCTCGCAATTTTTTGCCTTGTCTTTTCCGTCAATGAGGGCGTGCCTTTCGCTGGCGTCCTCGTTGCGGCCTTCGTCGTTTTCCTTCTGACCCTCCCGGTCTGGATGCTCCTATTTCCCCTCCTGGCCGCGCCGATTGCCTTTGTCATCAGCGCCGTTATGTTCCGTTTTTGCGTCTGATTTGCCGCGCCGCGCGTTCGCTCCACTCGACAAACTCCTCCATGTCCAGCGCATTTTACCGGATTGGGATATGAGCTCTGGTTGGCAGACCTGATGCAAGGCAAAAAGCTTTTTTTACCCGGAATGGGTTTCGTTAAAGCCTTGAATAATTTCCCTCGGCCTTTTATTTCTGAGCCCGTACATGGCGGGGACATGCTTGATGTTGCGCGTACGGTTTGAGTATCGTTGCGGGCTGCCTGGCTTTTCGGTTAAGGGCACGTTCCAGTCGTGATCTTCATCGAGTAAAGGCGCAAGCATGCATACCAGCAAGCTTGTCAGCACAGTGGTATTTTTCGCTTTTTGGATGATGTGAGAACCCATGATGATGGTTTTCTTCTCGAAATCTTTTAAAAACAACATTGTAGCAGATATGGATTGATCTTGCTTGATCTACCTCGTAAGCGCCTGCCGGGATGCGGTAAGGCAGATGAGAGAGGAACGGTTCTTAACGTATATCGAGCCTTGCAATTGCAGGATGAATTGTTGTAAATTGCAGTGGTTTTGGCTTTTTCCCTGTTTTTGATTCTTTTCTGACATACCCAATGGCTGTGGCGTGTGTCTGATGTCTTCGGCTGGCGTTATATACATGCGATGTTACGAGTTATTTTCCTCTTTTCGATGATGTTTTTTCTGGCGGGATGTGCTTCGCGTGTGCCGAGCGATACGATCCGTTCTTCTCTTTCGACGGGCTATGTGAGTGATTTGTGTCAGAAAATGGAAAAAACGCATGAATCAGCGAGGGAATTTGTAACAGCGTTAAACCTTGCCCGTTTGCTGCAAATGGAAGGGAGATGGAAAGAATCTATCCGTCGGTATGATGAGGCGCTGGCTATATTGGAAGAGTATGAGGCCCGTGCCCAGATCAATGTGCGGGAAGTTGCAGCTACGGCGGGAACGATCCTGCTGGCGCGCGGGGCAAAGCAGTATTATGGAACAGGGTATGAGCGCTCGCTTCTCCATACTTTTAATTCGCTTAATTATGTCATGCTGGGCGATTTTGCCGGTGCTGCTGTTGAGATGCGCAAAATGGACAAGCGGCAGGAATACTGGTTGCAGGAATCCCAGTCGCGGATTGAGAAAAAACTGGATAGCAGCAGGTATGATACTGCGGCGTTGCCGATACAGTACAGTATGCGTGAAATGTTGCAGGATGAGGCGGTGCGCAGTCTGATCAACAATTATCAGGACCCTTTTTCCTATGCGTTAAGCGCGATCCTGTTCCGCATTGCCGGGGATATGCAGGCTTCAGAAGTGAATATGCGCCGCGCTGTTGCGTTAGACGGCAAGGCAGGGGAGCTTTTCCGGTATGCCTGGCCACAATCCCGGATGCAGTCAAGCCAAAAGAAAAAGGCGGGTAAAAAGGAAGCGGGTAATGATGATCATATCATCCTGCCAGGACTGGCGCCGGTTAGAGCGGTTGCGTCTGGTGCAGAGGCGCCCCAATCAGGAGATGCGGCGATAAAAGAAGGGCATGTGCAGGAAGTTACCATCGTCGCTTTGAGCGGGATGACACCTTCTCTTAAGGTTGAGCATGTGCGGATGGGGTTTCCAAAAATAGGTTATGTCTTGCTTGATTTGCCATCGTATGCGGGCGCAGTGCCTGGACGGGCGCCTCATGCTGTTGTTGCGCCTGCGGCTCCGGTTGTTTTTTATCCGCTGCTTCGGACGGATAGGCTGGCTTACCGTACTTTGCAGGATGAGCTGGATTTTGAAATGGGATCAGCGATCAGCCGGGCCGCTGTCAGGGCAGGCATATCTGCGGCGGCTTATGCAGGTGTCCAATCAAATGACGATAGGCGGCAACATGCAGAGGCGGCGGGCGTGTTGGCGACGGTTTTGCTTGATTTGTGGACGTATTCGATGTCGGTTTCCGTCCGGAATTGGGAAACGCTTCCGAACGAGGGTTATATCGGCATGACAACGGTTCCCGGCGGCAGCACCATCACGGTCGGGGAAGGCGGTAACCAGAAAAGTTTATCCTTGCCGAGCGATATTCGGGGGGTTATTATTATGATGACCTATTTTTCCAACACTAACATGAAGATCGATTATGTCACGTATTAGCATACTTTTCTTTGTTCTTTGTCTTGGATTTTTAGTTTCCTGCGGCAGATCCACACACGAGTATCTGGACAATAAAGACGTCAAAATCAAATCCATCCAGCATGCGAAAGACGGCGAATTTCTTGTCGTAACAGCCGTGCTGGTGAATAACGATGGGGATAGCGTCCAGCACAGTGTGTACCGCATGCTCTGGTTTGACAAGGATGGCGCGCTTTTAGAGCAGTCCGCCTGGCGGCCTGTTATCGTGAAGGGCAAGGCGCCTGTTTATGTCAAGGAGCGTTCAACCATACCGGGCGCAAAAGAATATACCCTGATTATTTCCAATGATGCGAGCTAGATTATGAAAAAACGACTGCGTTATGCTTTTCATTTCAGTTTTATTGCGCTGGCAGCGGCGCTTGCCGCTTGCAGTGGGCCGCAAACCGGACGCATCAGCGGCGATGGCCAAGTGGTGTACGAAGATGCCCAGGCGACCGAAACCGTGACGACAAAATGGGGGTCAACGGATTTGCAGTCAACGGCGGAGAGCATGGCGCAATCATTGCTGGCTTCGAAATGGATTGCCCAGGCTTCAAGTTCTCCCAAAATCCGCCTGCGTGATGTTAAAAATTTCACGGATGAGCATATCGATACCAAAGGCATCACGGACAAGATTCGTATCAAGCTCCTTCAATCAGGGCAGGTTCGCTTTCTCACGGATAAGGCAAATATGGATGATGTCTTTGATGAGCGGGATTTGAACGAACTGGCTACGAAGAGAAAAGAAAACAAGCTGATGATGGATGCGGATTACATCATCACCGGTTCGGTGCGTTCAATCAGAAAGCGCACGCAGAGTGTGGGTGACGTCTATTTCCAGATCACGCTGGAGTTGGTTGACCCGCAAAGCGGCGAAATCAAATGGGCGGATGAAAAAGAAATCCGCAAGCATACAACCAAACCGAAAATCGGCTGGTAAGCCGGAGGGTTTCCTATGCGGATGAACCTGCGCCGGATATTGCTGTGGGGCCTCTTTTGCG
This sequence comes from Betaproteobacteria bacterium, assembly GCA_009783065.1. Next base: position 15,736 of record WRHV01000017.1, read on the forward strand.
TGCTGGCAGCGCCGTTTGCGGCGTCAGCGGCTTCAGTGCCGGATGGGGCGGTTATCCGGGTTAAGCCATTTGCTTTTCCGCAAGCGGCTTATATAGGGGCAGAGGAGGAGGCTGAGAGGCTTTCAGCCGCGTTTGGTAATCAGCTTATATCGGCATTACAGCAGGCGGGTTTGGCGGCTTCGGTTTTGTCAGAAAAAAAAGGAGTGCAGGGCGATACGCAATCTGTGCCTGATAAACAGCAAAAGACCAAACCGGTCCCAACCGGAAAGAAAGGGCGTTCAACCCAGGAGGCGCTCGCTGATGGGGAAGATGATCTGTTTGCCGATGAAGAAGATGGTGTAAAGGATGCGCTGATGGCGGCCGTTGAGGAAGCGGAAGGTGTCAAGAAAGAAGAGCCGGAACGCGAAGCGGCGGCGGGGGCTGAAAAGGGAAAAATGAAGCCTTCTGCAAAATCCGATGCGTATATCATAACCGGCACGGTCACGCAGTATGAGGAGCATGTCGGCGTACCGGTCAAAAGCGGCGCAACAAGGCGTTCCCGTGCGGAGGTGACGCTGCGTTGTTCCTACCAGGTCAAAAATCCAGCCGGCAGGACCATCCTATCGGAAGAAACAGCCGCTTCTTCCTCCAGAGTCGTTACAGAAACGGTGGACATCCATGCCGCCCTGCAAAATCTCAGCAGGAAGGTATTTTTTGAAGCAAGCTACAATATCGCCGAGCGGGTATCCGGCAAAACGCGGGTAAAAAGCAAGGATAATGCCGAATCCGGCAGTGAAGATGATGAATATGCTGATTCTCCCGGCAAACGCCTTCAGCAAAAAGCCAGATAGGGAAAATAATCAGCCAGCCTTTTCCAGTTCGTAAAAACGTTCCAAAAACCGTTTCCTGGCAAGGGAGGGCGGCCAGGGCGTGATCGTTTCTTTCATCGCTTCAATGCCTTTCAAATAGTGCCATTGCGTTTCAATATGCGGCATCAAATCCCGCTGTTCAGTTGCAAGCAGGATTAGGTCGGCCTGTTTGATTTCATGTGGCATCGGGCAGGGAATGCCGTATTGCCGGCAGATGGCCCGCTCGATATTTTTTTCAATACGCCGGAATTCGGGAAACATCTCTTTTAAGGGCTTTGTCATATCACCGACAAAAGCTTCTGTCGCGTCGTGCAAAAGCCCGGCAAGCTGCATGCCGGGCGGCACAAGATGGCTCACGAGGATGCTGTGCTGTGCCACAGAATAAAATTCAGACGTGTGTCCGGTAAAGCGGCAGAGATGGGATAGCGCGTGGGCAATGGTTTTAATATCGAAATGATAGGCATCCGGATTGATGAACGAGAAATAGTTACCCGCGCAAGTGAGGATTTCTGATTTTGCCGAGATGTGTTCGGCTATGGTTTTTTCTTGATACATGATGCAATAAGTTATACTGTAAATAATTACAGTATAACTCGTTTTGCCGGTAAAGGGAAGCAACATGCACCCCGATCAATGATTAATCGCAAGCCTGTCCTATTGATATAGCTAAAAAAAGGGGCTTGCCGCGATTGATCCGGTCATTGGCAGAAAAAAACGCGATTGGGAAAAGGGATTGGAAATTTTGCGTGTTCGGCTATTTTCCAGATATTGTGCGTCAATCCTTTTGCTTTTATCGACCATGCCGGTCTGCTGCGTAGGGCAATAGCCTCGTTTTCACCCTTGTAAGATCAGCAGATGACAATGGACGGCAAGACTACACATTCAAAACGTTTGACAATCCTGGCGCCGGTTGATGGACGTGTTATGTAACAGGTGTTGCAGGGCGCGTTTATGAACATGCTGCATATCGAAATCAGCACACGGGTAAATTTTGTTGCAAGTTAATTGCCTACTTGGGATTTTGCGCACTTTTTTCTTAAAACCAAAATAAGGCAGTGGCTGATAACCGGTTTTCTATCGGGTTGTTATTTTATTTTGTTATATTTTTGTTATTAAAAAATATATAAATTTCTATATGCAAAATTTATATATAAAATTATGCGCATATTATTTTTTGCTATATTAAATTACAAAAAGATATTTTAATATATTGAACTATAAAAAATATTTTAATATATTAAAAAAATATTTATTTGGATCGGTTCTGCATTAAGGTTGAGATTGATGTAAATGAAACTGGTAGATAATAAATGTAATCAAAAATATTATCTCTTTCTAAGAGATTAGAAATCAATACTGTTTGTTTTGTTTGTTAAAGTCATGCAGGAAAGATATAAAACATATTGCTGAAATGATTATTGATTAATTTTATTAATCGATTTGTTTTTATAGATGGATTTGATTCATTATTTAAAAATAAATAAACTGGTATATTTATTTAATCATTTTTTAATATTTTTAAAAAAAATTATATTCGATTAAGCAGAGTTTAAATAATGATTGTAATATTTATGGGAGAGTATAATGTCGCAATTAAATAAATCTCGTGTAAAAAAAATAAAAAAGAATGCGACAAATTCTTCTTCTGTGAGTACAAAAAGAAGAGGTCTTGGCAAAAAAGACCGTAACCGGGAAATAACCGGTTCCAGGCTAATAAACAAGATTCGGATTCGATCAATCGAATTAGGTATTCAGGATCGCCACATTGCCGATATGATTGGAGTAACGCCGATTTACTGGTATTCAATTGCAAATGGGCATAGAAAAATTTCTTCTCTTAGTAAAGAAAAACTAAAAAAGATTGCGGAATTTCTTAATATTCCTACCGTGCAAATCATGAGTTTAGCCGATGTGCTT
>WRHV01000018.1 GCA_009783065.1 Betaproteobacteria bacterium
ACTGCCGGCGGCACCAACACCATTAGCAATGCAGACAGCGTAGAGCTCCATGCAACCCGTGCCGGCATGTCCGCAGCAGACGGCGGTCAAAACACGATCAGCGACACCAGGCAAGTCACGATCACCGTTACAGGAGACTCGAACCAAAATAACGTTTACGGCATGTATGCCGTCTCAGGCGCCAACACCATCCAGGCGGGCACGGGCTCAAGCGGTTTAGACGTCGAAATCAAAGCAACCAACACGGCTACAGGTGGTATTGCCTATGGCATGTACACGGAAAACAATGGCGCCAATACCATCACGGCGAAAAATGTAGATATCAATACGACAGCTGGCGCAGGATATGCCTACGGTATGCTTGTAGTTGGTGGTGGTTCAAATACCATCAACGGTACAGCTGACGGTACAATCAATATTAGCGCAATCAGCAACATCGGTTCAAACGGATTGATTACCAGTACAGGCACCAACACCATCGACGCGGCTAGCAGTATTGTAAATATATTTTCCCAAACGACCGGTACGACAGGATATACGTGGGGGAACGGCATCCGCGCTTACGGCATGGGGGGCAATACCATCACAGCCAAAGAAGTCAATATTGTTATGGCTGGCGCTGTCAATTCAACTACCAATAGTGGTCATGATGGTCTCAGCAGTTACGAAGGTGCGATCAACACAATCGATGCAGGCAAAGTGAGTATCGAAGTAACCACAGGCGGTAAAGCCAATGGTATCTACACCGATGGTGGACAAAATCTCATCGGTAATGCCAATACGGATAAAGTGAATATTGCAGTCGAAAGCACTGGCAACGTGGTTTCCGGCTTGTATGCGGCCAGCCGAGGCAACAATACCATTACGGCGGGTGCAGGTGACATTACGATAGAAGCCACTAGTGCGGCATCAGCTTACGGTATGCGTGCTGATGGAGCCTCTACGAACCAGCTTGCAGGACAGGTTGTTGACATTAAAGCGACGGCGGGTACGGGAACTGCATTTGGCATGAGTGCACAAGGAAGCGCTACCAACCAGATTTTTGCGGACTCCAAGGTATCGATAGAAGGTAATGGTAGCAATGCCTATGGCATGTATACGGTTTCAGGCACCAACACCATCCAAGCCAATACGGGATCAAGCGGTATCGAAGTACGGGTCGCCGTGGAAGCTGGTCAAGGCCAAAAGGCCTACGCTATGTACGCTACGGGGCTAAATGCTGTTAACCAAATCATCGGTGCGGCCGGTGGAGGAGACACCATTACTCTGAAAGGCGACATCTTTGCGGAAAATGGTGGTCAAAACATCATCCGTACCTCCGGCATCAGCACAATTGACTTGAATGGAACTATTTCAGCAGGAGGGCTCACTCTCGAAACAGGTGTGAATGGCCACGACATCTTGATCTTGAGAGCTGAAAATGCGCTTCAGTTCGCAGACCAATATAAAAACTGGCTGAATGAAATCCGCCAGGAAATCATCGATGGCCATATCAGCATCCTGAGCATAAATGTGGCTCTCTACGGAAACGAGTACGTGGGCGTTACCAGCATGCCGGCAGAGTTGGCGTGGCTAGACACCTACTTTGGTGGTCTCGTTACGGTTTGCTGGACATCGGAACCCGCAGTAAGTAGTTTCGCATTTGAAGGGGCCGATTTTATGGGTTATGGCGAAGCCGAAGCCGGTATAGTCGGAATGAGCGCCGTCATGGAAAGCGACAACGGTTTGAATCAGGCAATTGCCACCGCAGAAAACATGGAGGGCCACCAGCCTGCCGTAAAACACGAAAGTGCACTGGGTGATAATCTCATCCCAGGCATAGCCGCTGTGGAAGAAGTTCAAACTTTGAGTGATAGTCACCACGATACACTTGCAGGAGAAACAGGACAAAATCACCCAATTTTCCTGGGGGATGACCATGTATTTGAAAGTCTTACCTACATTAGCCTGGTAGATCATAATGAAACGATCAGTCTTGATGCCATCCATACAATCCAGGAAAACCTGGCAAGTGAAAATGGCCGCCAGTTATATAGTGGAACCGATAACGACATCATGGTAAGCGAAAATGGTGATATGCCGATCCAATACCAGCAAGGCGACCTGAGTCACACAGTCAGCGAGGGCATTATTCTCGACTTCAAACTGGGACAGGATGTAGTAGACATAAACGATCTACTGACAGCCTTGCCATCCGGAAGCGCCGTAACCAACCTCTTCGATGGTGGCTACTTCAATTTCGACCAAGTTATCCGAAGCGAAGACGATAGCACTACCATTAAGCTGAACATCGATACAGATGGAAAAATCGGAGAAGCAGCGGCAATCCCATTAGCTGAGATTACCGTATCCGGATTAAACCTGGGTAACGATGCGAGCGACTATGTCATGGAAATTCTGAACCAAGTCCAAAGCGAAGTTAGATTCTAAGGAATTGAAAGTCGTTGGAAACATAGTCGAAAAAAAGCAGCTTAAACAGGGGTAAAGATAAAATCTTTACCCCTGCTTTTTTATCCGGTATGGTATGCCGTATCAAAAATTCAAGCCATGCTCATGGCGAGGCCCTGTCAGTTTTTTGTTTTTCCATTCTTTTCAGAAAAGATCGAAGATACTCCCCGACTTGATCCAAGCAGTGCTGGAGCCGGTGCTCGTCGTTGACCAGATGAAGCGTACATTGCTGTTCCTGACTAAAACGGATGATGTTTTGAAAAGGAATCAGACTATCATGCCAGCCGTGAACGATTTCTATCGCATCTCCCGGACAACCGATTTGATGTGGCGGATAATCATCCATATAAACGGCCGGCGCCAGCAGAAACAGTCCCCGAACCGAAATGGCTGCACTGGCAGTTAGAGCTACCCATCCTCCCATACTGGAACCGACAAGATAGGTAGCTGGGCGTTTTGCGCAAGATTGTGTGAGCATTTGCACTCTTTTTGCCGGATCAAAGGTGCTGGAGTAATCAATGCTGTCAACGTCATAACCCATTTCCCGAGCAATTTCTGCAAGATAAGTGATCTTGCTTCCCCAAGGGCCGCTTTCTTTCCCATGTATAAAATGAATAAGTGGTTTCATGTATCCATTCCCGTTATAACAAAAAGGTGAAACAACGCAGGAAAACAGGCAAAATTTTTTGCATGGTCTGCGATATTCCAGAGAGGAGATTATCCGAAATCCGGCTATTGGGGCCATATCTGATCGCATAAATATTACCAGACATAACAGTATTACCAAATTAAAAATAGGTAAGCCATTGTTTTTATAAGAAAATTAATTTCCATCTGAAAGCGGTTTTAAAAAATGTATATATGGATATCAAAATTTTTGGTAAATGCGTCAACCAGACTGAAGTTTCAGTCGTTAAATGATCGATTCAATAGAATCTCACTTATCCTAAAATTTGCTTATTAAAGGAAAAATCAAATGAAAAAACTGATCGCTGTTCTGGTTGCCGGTTTGTTTGCAACTGCTGCTTTTGCCCAAGCTCCACAAAAAGCTCCTGCTCCTGCTCCGGCACCAAAGGCTGAAGCGAAAGCTGAAAAAGCAGACGCAAAAGCCGAAAAAGCAGATGCCAAAGCTGAAAAAAAAGCAGACGCAAAAGCTGAAAAAGCACCGGCCAAAGCTGCAAAATAATTACAGTTTGGGATAAAAGTAAAAATCACTGTCAACCGAAGGAAACTACTATTCGTTAATAACAGTGATTCAGTTTTTTACTGAATTAAAGCTACCCCAATCTCAATTTAAGGATGTTTAAAAATGAAAAAATTAATTGCTGTTCTGATTTCTGGTTTGTTTGCTACCGCTGCTTTCGCTCAGGCACCTGCTGAAAAAGCACCTGCTGAGAAAGCGCCTGCTGAAAAAGCAGCTCCTAAAAAAGCAAAAAAAGCGAAAAAAGCAGAAGCTAAAGCTGAAAAAGCAGAAGCCAAAGCTGAAAAAGCTGAAGCTAAAGCAGACGCCAAAGCTGAAAAAGCACCGGCCAAAGCTGCAAAATAATTTTTTACAGCTTGTTTGCAAAAGGCAGGGAATATCCCTGCCTTTTTTCATAAGTGTTATATGATTTTCATATTATCTATGCCGATTTCTCATATGTATGAATAAAATATACTTTATTTTTACTTTTTTCCTTTTATCAATATCCTTTTTTTCTCCGGGCATGGCTGCTGAGCCTGTATCGGAATTTCCGGTGGTTAGCTTGAAAATTGGGCAGACGACAATCAAGGTCGAACTTGCAAAAACGGAGGCTGAACGCACCAAAGGTTTGATGTTTAGAAAAAGCTTGAATAAGAATAGTGGCATGTTGTTTGATTTTGGGGTGCCCGCCAGGGTTTGCATGTGGATGAAAAATACGGTTATTCCATTATCTGTGGCGTTTATCGATCAGGATGGCGTGATTGTCAATATAGAAGACATGGAGCCATTGACCACTCATTCTCATTGCAGCAAGGAATGGGTTAGATATGCACTTGAAATGAATCAAGGTTGGTTTGCCAAAAAAAAGATTACGTCCGGTAGCAAGGTCGAGGGTTTTCCCAAACCTGATTGAGCCTTTGATTGTGCGCAAGGAGCCGCCATTTCGGAAAAATAATAATAAATACATGGCTCTTTTTCCTGGTTGCTGACTATTTTGCAGCAGGTTTTCTTGCTGCGTTTTTGACTGAAATATCGTGGTGGGAGTCAAAAATCATATTCTGACTTTTTGAGGTTTCATAATGAAATCAGTTGCCAGATGGTTGGTCAATGTGACGAGAATGCAATTTCGTCCGGGACTGCGTTTGCTTCTGACGTTCCTTCCTCTTGCTTTGTTGATTTGCGCAGGCAGTTATTTTTATTATCAGATTGAACTTCGCCATACCCGCGAACAGCTCGCCAAAACTGAATATGCAACAGTCATGGCAGGTGTCATCTCGTTGGATCGGAGCCTGCAGTATGCCACCCGTGATTTGCTGGATTTGTATGAGCGGACTAATTTTCGTGAAATGCTGAATAACCCCAGTCCCGCAAATATTACCCATGTTGCGGTGGACTGGGTATCCTTTTCAAGAATTAAACGTACCTATCACAAAATCCGGTGGATAGATGAAACAGGCAATGAACGCCTTAGAGTGAACTATGGCACACCGGATCCGGAACGTGTTCTTGCGAAAGAACTGCAGGACAGAAAAGATCGTTATTTTTTTGCCGATACATTCAAGCTGGAAAAAGGGGAAGTGTATGTTTCTCCTTTTGATCTGAATATTGAACATGATGCCATTGAAGTGCCCTATGTCCCAACCATCCGGCTGGGTGTCCCGGTATTTGACAATCTCGGGAAAAGGCGCGGCATTCTCATGATTAATCTTTTCGCCGCCGACATGCTCCAGCGCTTTGAGCAGGTCACAAGCCTGTTTAGCCATCAAATATGGCTGATAAACCAGGATGGATACTGGTTGAAAGGATCATCGCCCGAAGACGAATTTGCCTTCATGTTCCAGCAGAATGAACGCAATATGTCTAGCCGCTATCCTGACGCGTGGAAAACCATTTCCAGTGAGGATTCGGGGCAGTTCTTGACAACGGAGGGATTATGGAGTTTTCGTACATTGCGTCCTCTTGAGGCTTGGCAGAAATCCAGTACCGGAAGCAGCAAAATATTTTCGCCGAGTCTGGCAAAGGTTGATACCAGTGGCTACCAGTGGAAAATTGTATCTTTTTTGCCTATGGCTAAATATAACGCCGGCATGCCTTATTCCGTTCTAAAGCATATCGGCATTACGGTATTTTTTCTGCTGATTTCATTTATTCTTTCCTTGCTTTTGGTACGAGTTCAGCATGCTCGTAATATGCTACTGAATCATTTGGAAGAAATGGTGCAGACCAGAACGGCAGACCTTCAAAAACTAAATATCAACTTGAGTCAGAATGAAGCCCGTCTGAGAAGTCTCTTTGAAAATATTCCTGATCTGATATGGCTGAAAGATGCCAAAGGCGTCTATCTGGGATGCAATGCAGCTTATCAAAACTATCTGGGATTGCAGGAAAGCGAAATTGTAGGAAAAACGGACTTCGAGTTGCCTCTCCAGGATGTTGCCAGCAAATCCCGCGAGACAGATGTACAAGTGTTTGCTAGCGGAATACCGCAAACATTGGAGATGTGGTTTACCTATCCGGTCACCGGAAGACGCGCCTTGTTTGAGGTGATTAAAGTGCTTGTCAAGACAGAAGAAGACGTAGTAGTCGGCATTCTCAGTATTGCGCGTGACATCACCGAACATAAGGAAGCGCAGAAAGGATTGGAACTTTCAGCCCTTGTAGTCAAAAACAGCAGCGAATCGATACAAATTACAAATGCCAGTAATGAAATTGTGGCCGTTAACCCGGCATTTGAACAAATTACAGGTTACACACAGGAAGAAGTGCTGGGAAAAAATCCAAGCATTGTCAGTTCGGGGAGACAAGACAATGCGTTTTATAGTGCTATGTGGGAATCCATTAATAAAACCGGTTTCTGGCAGGGTGAGTTATGGAACCGGCGTAAAAATGGCGAGCTTTATGCTGCATGGCTGACCATCAACGCTGTCTATAATGAAGACGGCACAGTTCGGAACTATATCGAACTTTGTACCGATTTTACTAAAGAAAAAGAAGCGGAAGACCTCATCTGGCGCCAGGCAAATTTCGATTTTCTGACGGGATTGCTCAATCGCAGTATGTTCATGGATCGGTTGAGGCAGGAAATTGTGAAAGCACACCGTACTGACAGCAAGCTGGCGTTGCTCATTATCGGTCTGGATAATTTTAAGGATGTGAATGATGCTTATGGTCATGATGCTGGAGATAGCCTGCTGGTAGAAGCTGCTCGTCGTATTAGCGAAACAGTTAGAGATATTGATGTGGCCAGTCGGGAAGGTGGCGATGAGTTTGGCGTCATTTTGACAGAATTGGAGAATATCAACGATGTTGAGCTAACGGCCCGCCAGTTATTAAGGGCATTGTCCACGCCTTTTAAATTGGGCGATGATATTGCCTACATTACAGCAAGTATCGGCATTACGATTTATCCCGATGACGGCAGGGACAATGAATCCCTGTTAAGGAATGCCGATCATGCAGTGCATGTGGCAAAAGAAAGAGGACGCAATCGTATCAGCTACTTCAAACAATCAATAGAAGAGGTTGCCCGCTGGCGTATGGCGCTGATCAATGATCTTCGTGGCGCGATGGAGACAGGGCAGTTTGAGGTGGTATACCAGCCAATTGTTGAATTATCTACCGGCATGATTCACAAGGCCGAGTCATTGATCCGCTGGCGCCATCCTGTGCGTGGCATCGTCAACCCTGCGCAGTTTATTCCGCTTGCTGAAGAAACCGGCATGATTTTTTCCATCAGCGAGTGGGCATTTAGTGAAGTCATCAAGCAAGCAGCCTCCTGGCGGGAACGCTATTATCCTGATTTCCAGATTAGCTTCAATATGTCTCCTGTTGAATTTCATGATGAAGACGAGAATTATGGAGGCTTGTTTGATCTCTTGCGTAAAAATACCTTTTCCGGGAAAAGCGTGGTTGTTGAAATTACAGAGGGGCTGCTTTTGATTTCCAATGAAAATGTGATTCGGAAGTTATCACGTTTTCATGAAGAAGGAATAGAAGTCGCGTTGGATGATTTCGGTACGGGTTATTCGGCTCTATCCTATCTGAAAAAATTTGAAATCGATTATCTAAAAATTGACCAGTCATTTATTCACGAGCTTGAGACGGAATCTCGTGATATGGCATTGACTGAAGCCATTATTATGATGGGACACAAGCTCGGGATGAAAGTCATTGCCGAGGGCGTTCAGACAGAGGCGCAAATCACTCTTTTAACCCAGGCGGGTTGTGACTATGGGCAGGGCTATGTGTTTTCAGAACCGGTATCTGCCGCTCAATTTGAGGAATTACTCAAAAAGTACAATACATCGCGTATCACGAACTCGCATTGGAGCGGGTGAGTGGCGGGAAAAATGATTATTCCGTCAGTTTCTTATGCAAAAGCGCGTTAACCTGTGCCGGGTTTCCTTTTCCACGGGTCGCTTTCATAACCTGTCCAACCAGAGCATTAAAGGCTTTGTTTTTGCCGGCGCGGAACTCCTCAACAGACTTCGGATTGTCAACGAGCACTTCATCGACAATTTTTTCCAGCTCACCCGTGTCAGAAATTTGTTTCAAGCCTTTAGCTTCAATAATTCTATCGACACTGTCGGCATTGCCTGATGGGGTTTCCCACATATCTGCGAATATTTCCTTGGCAATCTTGTTGGATATGGTACCGTCTGCTATGCGGGCCATCAAAAGTGAAAGTTGCTCAGCGTTAATAGGCACTTCTTCAATGCTGATATTTCCCCGGTTCAATGCGGAAGAAACATCGCCCATCAGCCAATTGGCGCTCTGTTTTGCCAGGTTCATGCCGGACTTTGCTACCAGTTTTTCATAATAATCCGCCATCGCTTTCGATTGTGTCAGCACGATGGCATCATATTCAGGCAGGCCATAATCTTGGATGAAACGCTGGCGCATCGTTTCCGGCAGTTCAGGCATCAACGCCTGAATTTTTTTGATCCAGTCAAGGGAAATAACCAATGGCGGCAAATCAGGGTCTGGAAAGTAACGATAATCCTGGGAATCTTCTTTTGTCCGCATTTCGCGGGTTTCCCGTTTGTCCGGGTCATACAGACGGGTTGCCTGGATGACTTCGCCGCCACTCTCGATGAGTTCAATCTGACGGTCGATCTCATAATTAATGGCATCTTCCAAATTACGGAACGAATTTAAGTTTTTAATTTCGCAGCGGGTACCCAGCTCAGTTTGTCCTATTGGCCGGACAGATACATTGGCGTCACAGCGAAAAGAACCTTCCTGCATGTTGCCGTCACATACCCCCAGCCAGGTAACCAGGGAATGTAAAGTTCTGGCATAGGCCACTGCTTCTGCTGCACTGCGCATATCGGGTTCCGTCACGATTTCCAGAAGGGGCGTGCCAGCGCGGTTCAAGTCGATGCCGCTTAAGTCCACATAGTCTTCATGAAGTGATTTGCCTGCGTCTTCTTCCAGGTGGGCGCGCGTCAGCTTCACGGTTTTCATTTCCTGCGTGCCGTTTTGTTCGACAGCAAACGTTATTTTGCCTCCGTTGAGGACGGGCTTTTCAAATTGGCTGATCTGATACCCTTTAGGCAGATCAGGGTAAAAATAATTTTTACGGGCAAAAACCGATACAGGAGCAATATCAGCGTTAATGGCTAGGCCAAACCGGATGGCTTTCTCAACGGCGGTGCGATTCATAACAGGCAATACGCCGGGTAACGCCAGGTCAACCGGATTGGCCTGTGTGTTCGGTGGCGCGCCGAAATGGGTAGAAGAACCGCTAAAAATCTTGGATTCGGTTGAAAGTTGCGCATGTGTTTCCAAGCCAATGACTACTTCCCACTGCATATTGTTTCCTCTACTGGTGTATTTATTTATTCCGGTGAACGCAAATGCCAGTCGGTGGCTTGCTGGTACCGGTGCGCAATATTGAGCAGACGCGCCTCATCAAAATAATTGCCGATCAGTTGCAATCCCACAGGCCGGCGTGAGTTGATATTGCCCTGACCAAAACCACAAGGTATGGACATGCCGGGAAGCCCGGCAAGATTGGTCGAAAGGGTATAAATATCTCCCAGGTAATTGGCAACAGGATCATCCGTTTTATCGCCAATATTCCAGGCAACAGTTGGAGATACCGGTCCCATGATGACGTCACACTGGCTGAACGCCTGATGGAAGTCCCTGGCAATAAGCCGTCGGATCTTTTGTGCATGGATATAATAAGCATCATAATAGCCGTGACTCAACACATACGTTCCGACCATGATCCGGCGTTTAACTTCCTCGCCGAAGCCTTCTGTTCGGGTTTTCCGATACATATCCTGCAAGTCGGTGTAATCTTTTGCGCGGAAGCCATAACGGACTCCGTCAAAGCGGCTGAGATTGGATGAAGCTTCAGCTGGCGCAATCACGTAATAAACGGGAATACACATGGCGGTATTCTGCAGGGAGATGTCGATAAGCGTTGCGCCCAGCTTTTCATATTCAGCGAGCGCAAGCCTGACAGCTTGCTCAACGTCCTGAGCCAAGCCTTTGCCGAAATATTCACGCGGGATACCGATTTTCAGGCCGGACAGGGGTTTGTCCAGATTACGCGTAAAATCTTCATTTTCTTTTTCGAGACTGGTTGAATCACGTGGATCGAATCCGGCTATGGCTGTCAACAGAAGCGCGCAATCTTCTGCTGTCTTGGCAATAGGACCGCCCTGGTCCAGCGAAGAAGCATAAGCAATCATTCCGTATCGGGAAACCCGGCCGTAAGTAGGTTTGATTCCAGTTACGCCACAAAGAGAAGCAGGCTGGCGGATGGAACCGCCCGTATCGGTTCCGGTTGATGCTGGAGTCAGGCGCGCTGCAATTGCTGCTGCTGAGCCGCCCGATGAACCACCTGGAACAGCCGTTTTATCCCAAGGGTTTTTCACTGGTCCAAACCACGAGTTTTCATTGGATGAGCCCATAGCAAATTCATCGCAATTCAACTTTCCCAGTGTTACCATGCCGGCCTGCTGCAATTTTTCAACAACCGTCGCGTCAAAAGGACTCATGTAGTTGACCAGCATTTTCGAAGCGGCAGTTGATTTCCAGCCTCTGGTTACAAAAATATCTTTATGGGCAACCGGAATGCCAGTGAGTACGCCTGTCTCGTTTCTGGCAAATTTTTCATCAGCGGTTTTGGCCTGTTTTAGTGTCAGTTCATCGTCAACGTGCAGAAAGGCATTCAGATCGCTTTGATGGATACGGTCAAGAAAGAGCTTGGAAAGTTCAGTTGCAGAGATCTGTTTAGCGTGCAAGAGTGATGAAAGTTCTGAAATGGTTTTGTTATGCATGAGATCGTTAACTGCGGATATTCATTTTAGGAAAAGAAACAAAATTTTTTGACAGTCTAAAAGCGTTATTCAATCACTTTCGGGACTAAATACAACCCGTTTTCTACAGAGGGAGCAATTTCCTGATATTCTACGTGATGGTCTGTTTCAGTAATAAGGTCTTCGCGAAGACGCAGGGAAAGATCATAATAAGCTGCAATGGGATGACTAAGAGGCTCGATATCCGTTGTATCAATGGAGCGCATTTCTTCCACGAGGGAAAAAATGTTGTTTAATTGGTCCAGATTTTTTTGTAACTGATTTTCAGGAATTTCTAACTGCGATAATTGGGCAATGCGAAGGACATCGGATAGTGTAAGATGCATCATTTTTGTGATTTCGGGTCTGAAAAAGGTTAAAAATGGCTAAAACTAAAAAAAATCTCCAGAAAGCAATACCCATAACAAGGCACTAATGAATATCGGCAAATTATAAGGTAGAATATCGCGTTTATGTTTGGTTCATTTTTGAAACACTTCGGTTTTATTATTTGCGCCGTACAAATTCCCGTTTCGGGGTCTGTTAAAAGTTAACGCGCTCCTCATGCGCATCAGGATTGTTCATGTTTGGATTTTTACGTAGTTATTTTTCAAATGATCTGGCAATAGATCTGGGCACAGCGAATACACTTATATATGTTCGGAATTCCGGCGTTATTCTTGATGAGCCGTCAGTAGTGGCTATTCGTCAGGAAGGTGGTCCAAATGCGAAGAAGAACATTCAGGCAGTAGGCCGTGAGGCTAAGCAGATGCTTGGTAAGGTTCCAGGTAATATTGAAGCCATTCGCCCTATGAAGGATGGCGTCATTGCGGATTTTACGGTTACTGAGCAGATGCTCAAGCAGTTTATCCGTATGGTGCATGATTCCAAATTCTTCAGGCCTTCACCCCGTATCATTATTTGCGTTCCTTGCGGATCGACACAGGTTGAGCGTCGCGCTATTCGTGAATCAGCATTGGGTGCGGGGGCATCCAAGGTCTACCTGATCGAGGAACCGATGGCTGCTGCGATTGGCGCAGGCCTTCCTGTATCGGAGGCGACCGGTTCCATGGTTGTCGATATTGGCGGTGGAACCACTGAGGTCGGTATTATTTCACTTGGCGGCATGGTGTATAAAGGCTCTGTCCGTGTTGGCGGCGACCGCTTTGACGAAGCGATTGTTAATTACATTCGCCGCAACTACGGCATGCTGGTAGGCGAACAGACAGCTGAAGCCATTAAGAAGAGCATTGGATCGGCTTTTCCCGGTACAGAAGTCAAAGAAATGGAGGTCAAGGGTCGGAATCTTTCCGAAGGTATACCTCGTTCTTTCACCATTTCCAGCAATGAAATTCTTGAGGCATTAACCGATCCGTTGAACCAGATTGTCTCAGCAGTGAAAAATGCGCTTGAGCAAACCCCACCGGAATTGGGTGCTGATATTGCCGAAAAAGGCATGATGCTTACAGGAGGCGGTGCGCTATTACACGATATTGACAGACTCCTTATGGAAGAAACAGGCCTGCCAGTTTTGATTGGCGAAGACCCGCTAACCTGCGTTGTACGTGGTTGCGGTATTGCACTGGAGAGAATTGATCAGCTTGGTTCAATCTTTTCATATGAATAATAATTAGTATGACCAGACCGGTTTGGGATGGCAATATATATCGGTTTTTACTCATAGATATCTTCTGTGAGGAATAACTGCGAATTGGTTTCACCATGCAATACGCACCACCGCCCCTATTCAAACAAGGTACACCGGCTCGCGTAAGAGTGGCCATCTATATTCTTGCTGCCATCGTTATGCTGATGGTTGATTCAAGATTGCACTCACTGACGCAGGTGCGTCAAGCGATTGGTTTTGTCTTGTACCCTGTTCAGAAAGTAGCCATGGTGCCAAGGGATGTTTTATGGGGCATTGGTAATTATTTCGCCTCTATTACCTTTTTGCATCAAGAGATAGGCGAATTGCGGAAAAGGGAGTTGGAACATGCCCAAATGCTTCAGCAGGCTGAGCAACTGGCCGGTGAAAATGCCCATCTCCGGCGGTTGCTCGAATTGAATGAGAGGCTTCAGGTTGAATCCATTCCTGCTGAAATTCTCTATGACGCCAGAACCTCGTATGCACGCAAAGTGGTTCTTAATCGAGGAACCAATGATGGTATTGTTGCGGGGCAGCCTGTTATTGATGAAAGTGGCGTCATTGGGCAGGTAACCCGTACCTTCATTTCCACTTCGGAAGTCACATTACTCACGGACAAGGATCAGGCCATTCCAGTACAGTCGGTCAGGACCGGCGTACGTAGTATTGCATATGGCCGTGGCCAGCCTGGTTATCTTGAATTACATTTTATGGAAGCCAATGCCGATATCCAACCGGGAGATATATTGGTGACATCCGGTATTGATGGGTTGTATCCACCTGGATTGGCGGTGGGAGAAGTGATCGATTTCAATAGTAAGGCTTCTGGTGTCTTCAATCACATTGTCTGTAGACCGCTGGCCGGGCTGGATCGTAACCGTCAGGTGCTTGTCTTGCTAACGGATATGAACATCGAGCCTCGTCCACCTGAAGAGGATGAGGAAGAACAATCCGGTAAGAAACGCAAAAGCAGTGATATCGCTGCAGCGAGAAGAAAGGCAGGTGTAAGATGAGCCGATTGCAACCTGCCAGAACCATTTTATTGCCAGCAAATCCGATTTTCATTGCGTTTAGTCTTTTTGTTGCCTTTATATTGAACCTGCAGCCCTGGGGGAGAATAATCGGTATACCGGATTTTGTGGCGCTTTGCCTTGTATTTTGGGGTATTCACCAGCCAAGAAGAGTTGGAATGGGAATCGCGTTTTGTATGGGTTTGCTGATGGATGTAAATAATGCCACCCTTTTTGGTGAAAATGCGCTGGCATATACGATACTTTCTTATCTGGCAATTACCATTCATCGTCGTGTGCTGTGGTTTCCGCTCAGTAAACAAATATGGCTCGTTTTGCCCCTGCTGGTCCTGGCGCAGCTGATACAAATGTTTGTCCAGTTTCTGGTCAATGATCGTTTTTCAAGCTGGCTGTATTTGCTAAACAGTTGTGTGGCTGCTGTTTTGTGGCCGGTACTTACCATTATTTTGCTCGCACCACAGCGTCGTGCCGTTGACAAAGATCTGGATCGTCCCCTCTAAAGACCCGATAGAGATTTTCCATTTGTGCTTTATTGTTGAAAAACATTGATCAATCCGTAGTATGTCAAACCTGAACAATACAGACCGCGATCTCTATTTCTTTCGTTGGCGACTCGTTGTGCTAGTGATACTGGTTCTGATTTGTTTCTTTTTGCTGTTTATCCGCTTTATCTGGTTGCAAGTCATTCGCCATGAAGATTTTGCAGCGAAGGCGGAGGAGAACCGGATATCCATTGTGCCCATTGTCCCTAACAGGGGATTGATCATGGACAGAAACGGGGTGTTGCTGGCACGTAATTACGCTGCTTATACCCTTGAAATGACGCCATCGAAAATCAAAGGGCATTTTGAGGATGTGATTGATGAATTGGCGAAAATTGTTACGATAGAACCGCGTGATCGCAAGCGATTCAAAAAACTATACGAAGAATCAAAACGGTTTGAAAGCATTCTGATTCGAAGCCGTCTGACAGATGAAGAGGTGGCGCGTTTTATCGTACAGCGTTACCGTTTTCCCGGAATCAATATACAGGCAAGGCTGTTTAGACAATATCCAATGGGAAGTGTGGCGTCACACGTGATTGGCTATATCGGTCGCATGAGCCAGAAGGATATTGATAATCTGACTGAAGAAGATGAAGCCAATTATAGGGGGACTAATTACATTGGCAAGGAAGGCGTTGAAAAGAGCCACGAACGGGAATTACATGGCATAACCGGATATGAGGAGATGGAGGTTTCTGCTGGCGGCAGAGCGATGAGGATGCTTTCCAGTAGCGCGCCGGTTCCGGGTAATAACCTGTATTTGTCCATTGATATTGAACTGCAAAAAATTGTTGAGGATGCATTTGGCAATCGCCGTGGCGCACTTGTTGCGATACAGCCTGAGACAGGGGAGATTCTGGCTTATGTTTCAAAACCAACATTTGATCCCAATTTGTTTGTAGAAGGAATCGACCAGCAAAGCTGGGATGAACTCAACAATTCGCCAGACCATCCGCTGATCAACCGTCCACTGCGAGGGGCTTATCCACCGGGTTCTACCTATAAACCTTTTATGGCATTGGCGGCGCTTGAATTAGGAAAGCGGACACCGGAGTCGGCCATTTCAGACCCAGGCTATTTTTATTTCGGTAATCACCGT
The DNA here is from genome assembly GCA_009783065.1 of Betaproteobacteria bacterium. The sequence goes on from WRHV01000018.1 coordinate 15,265, forward strand.
TTTCGCGATGACAAAGTGGGTGGGCATGGTATTGTCGATATGTATAAATCGATAGTGCATTCTTGTGATACCTATTACTACATACTGTCCAATGATATGGGAGTTGATATGATGCATGATTTTATGCAGCAATTCGGCTTTGGACAATTGACGGGAATTGATTTGGCTCATGAGAGAAAGGGCTTGCTTCCATCGACGGAGTGGAAAAGAACGGCATTCAAGACGCCTGAGCAGCGGAAATGGTATGCAGGTGAAACCATTTCACTTGGAATTGGACAGGGTTACAATTCCTTTACTCCCATACAGATGGCATATGCCACAGCGATGCTGGCCAACAATGGCAAGACTAAAAAACCGCATCTTGTTCATGCCGTTGAAAACAGTATGACGCGGGAACGGGCTTCTGTCGTTGCAGAAGCCAGGGAAGTCAAGCTCAAACAAGAAAATATCGATATCATCAAGCGGGCAATGGTGGGCGTAACCAAGGAGGGAACATCTGCGAGGGTATTTGCAAGAGCAGGTTATGAGTCAGCCGGCAAAACGGGGACATCGCAGGTTATCAGCATGAAGCAAAACGAAAAATATGTCGCCAGCCGTATTGCCGAGAGACATCGTGACCATGCGCTTTACATCGCTTTCGCACCAGTAGACAAACCAACCATCGCGCTTGCGCTGATTGTGGAAAATGGCGGGTTTGGCGCAACAGCGGCAGCGCCGATTGCGAAAGTCGCTTTGGATTATCATCTTCTAGGCAAGCGTCCAGATAAGAATGAAAAAATATATATGCCTGAAATTCCTGTTGAAGAAGAAGGAACAGAGGAAGAAGATATGCTGCCAATGATCATGAGAGAAGAAGAGTTATCGCCCATTTCCTCTGATGAATCTAGTCATGTCAATGGTACGAACAAAGGCAAGACGGATGATAATAGGATGGCACAATGAATATCCCTGATAAAAATACAATAGTTGTTTTTTTCAGAAGATATGTGGCGATCCTTGATGGGCCGTTGGCGCTTATCATTTTTCTGATTATTTCTACCGGATTGATAACACTGTATTCTGCGGGAATTGATTTCCCGGGACGGATAGAAGATCAATTGCGCAATATTCTGCTGGGATTTGTCATTATGTGGATTGCGGCAAGTGTGCCACAGCAGGTTTTAATGCGGTTTGTTGTTCCACTGTATACGGTTGGTGTTGCCCTGTTACTGGCAGTTGCCATGTTTGGTCTGATCAAAAAAGGTGCCCGCCGCTGGCTGAATATTGGGATTGTCATTCAGCCTTCTGAAATTATGAAAATTGCCGTGCCAATGATGTTGGCATGGTTTTTCCAGCGTCGGGAGGGCCAGCTCGGCTGGAAAGAGTTTCTGTTAGCGGTTGTTTTGCTTGCCGTACCTGCGGTGTTAATCATGAAACAACCGGATTTGGGCACGGCGCTTTTAGTTACTGCTTCCGGTTTTTACGTCATTTTTCTGGCAGGTTTATCCTGGAAAGCGATAGTGGTGCTTGCTGTGACTGTGGCAGCAAGTTTGCCTCTTGTTTGGTCCCTGTTACATGGTTATCAGCAGCAGCGTGTGATGATGCTAATTGATCCCTCTTCAGATCCGCTTGGAAAGGGTTTCCATATTATTCAGTCGATGATTGCCATTGGTTCAGGTGGTGTGACCGGCAAAGGCTGGTTGCAAGGAACACAGGCTTATTTGCATTTTGTACCTGAACGTACGACGGACTTTATTTTTGCTGTTTATGCCGAAGAATTTGGTCTGATCGGCAATATAGTGTTGCTGGTGCTTTATCTGTTGCTTATTGGACGCGGCATGACCATTACCTTGCAAGCTTCTTCCATGTTTTCCCGTCTTTTGGCTGGTTCCATCACCATGATGTTCTTTACCTATGCATTTGTGAATATGGGTATGGTAAGCGGCATCTTGCCTGTAGTGGGGGTACCGCTTCCTTTCATGAGTTATGGCGGAACAGCAATGGTGACGTTGGGCCTCGGCGCCGGCATATTGATGAGTATTCAGCGGAACAGGAAACTCGTGCAAACCTGAGCGGAAGAACCATATTTATATTATATGGTTTACAATGATGAGGACGCTCAAAAGAATGATTTTGCCGTAAGGATATAAAACAGATGAAAACGGTTACCAACGAGACCGTAACCTGTTTAAAACAAGAACAGATAAGATTGACTAATTTGCCGGTTATGTTGGCAGCACTGCTTTGTCTGGTGCTGGCAGGTTGTTCAACTGTACCTAAATCATCCGGAAAACATTCTCCTGGAAAGGCTTCCGAGGTAACGGGGGGAACCAGCTCAAAAATGCCCAAGGCAGGGTCTGGGCGTGGCGGATACTATCAGGATGATGGTCCGATGGAATATACGCCGGAAGATCTCCAAAACACACCAGATGCCATTCCTCGCGTAGAGCCTTATGCACGCGGCCCCAACAAACCTTATACTGTATTTGGCAAAACCTATGTGCCCGTAACCGATAACAGATCCTACAAGAAAAAGGGGTTTGGCAGCTGGTATGGCAAGAAATTTCACGGTAATAAAACCTCTTCGGGTGAAGTCTACGATATGTTCAAAATGACGGCGGCACATCCGACATTGCCCATTCCCTCTTATGCACGTGTGACCAATGTGAGTACAGGCAAGCAGGTTATTGTCAGAATAAATGACCGGGGACCATTCCATTCTGACCGGATTATCGATCTTTCCTATACAGCGGCTTTAAAGCTGGAATATCTGAATCAGGGCAGCACGTTAGTTGAGGTGGAGCATCTTTCACCGGATGAAATTGAACGTATCAATTTGGCCAGAGCACAGAACCCGAAACCGGCACAGCAGAGTACGCAGCAGATCGCGCTCGTCAAACAGGAAAATGTAAAACCAGCTATTATTCCGGCGGCAATATCTGTCGGCACGGTCGAGAAAGTC
>WRHV01000019.1 GCA_009783065.1 Betaproteobacteria bacterium
TACCACCTGCATCAACCATGGTATTAAAGGTGGCATGGCTAATTCTATGGCCGAGATGAAAGAAGCAGTACAAAGCGGTTATTGGCATTTATACCGCTACAACCCGGATTTAAAGAAAGAAGGCAAAAACCCCTTTATCCTCGACTCTAAAGAACCAACAAAGCCTTTTGTAGATTTCATCACAAATGAAGTTCGTTACAGTGCCCTTAAGCTTCAATTCCCCCAAGAAGCGGAGGAACTGTTTGCCAAAACCGCTGTGGATGCAGCGGAACGATTGGAAAGCTATAAACGGCTGGCAGATTAAAAATAATTAGAAACGCTCACCAGGCAGTGCGGATAGTAAAGAACTTCCGCACTGCCTTTTTATTGTATCCGGTATTCAACCAATTACTTCTTTAATAATTATACTATATGATTATAGAGAATGAACATTAACCATAAAACAGATAAAATTAAAGAAATTTTAATAAAATTTGAATAAAAACATCCTCAAGAATATATACAGAATAATATCAATTATGATATTCTAAATGAGTCTACAATATTTGTTATATTAAATTAGGGGGGTGCATATAATGATCGATGTGGCAGAAAAGCGGCCTCACCCCAGAAAAAATTGAAAGCAATTCGCACCAATACGCGCAAGACATCGCACAAGGAAAAATCGTAGTTGATGGCTGCTTTTACTGCATGAAGGAGTTTCATAAAATGTAATGAACTATTGATGCCACTGCAAAAACACCTTTTTCCCTCTTTTTCATCCATTGGAAAACGGGCGGCGATTTGACGCGCCGCCCGTCCTGCGTTTACACTGTTCAACTTCAGGTCAACTTAGCCGAAGTCCCGCCAAAAATATTGTGGCTGCCGGCCTTGCGCGCCAATGCCAGATTCAGGTCAGTTATGCGATTGGGGTGGCAGAACCGATTAATATTACGGTCTATACGGAAGGTACCGGCGTGATTCCGGATGAAAAAATTGCGGCGCTGATTCAGAATCATTTTGATCTGCGGCCGAAAGGCATTGTGCAGATGCTGGATTTACTTAAGCCTCGCTATAGTAAAACAGCCGCTTATGGTCATTTTGGCCGTGAAGAACCTGAATTTACCTGGGAGCGCACGGATAGGGCCGCGGCCTTGCGCGATGCGGCAGGATTGAAATAATCCGAATAAAGGATGGTGGATCGAATAAGGCCGGTTATATAACCGGCCTTTTTATTGTGTTTGTGCCGGATGGTTTTTCCGTTATTTTTTCCGGATCAGGTCGGAAACATGCCAGGGCGTATCAACGATGAGACGGGCGTTCCATGAAGCCATATCGGTGCCGTATCCCCAGCTCGCAGCGATGGTAACGGAACCGGCGGCATGTCCGGATTGGATATCGCGGGGGTCATCTCCGATGAACCAGCAGTTTTCGGGGGCGACGCCTGCCTGTCTTGCTGCCGCAAGGACTGGTTCAGGGTGCGGTTTGGGATGAGGGGTCGTATCCCCGGAAATAATACAGGCAGCATCATGCAGGCCGATTTTTTGCAATAGCGGAACGGTCAGATTGTGCCTTTTATTGGTCACAATGCCCCAGAGGATGTTTTTTGTCCGCAACAGGTCGAGAAGTTCAGGGATGCCGTCAAACAGGGTGCTTTTATCGGCAATTTTATCAGCGTAATAGGCGATGAAAGCGTCAGCCAATTCACGGTAATCAGCATGGCTGGATTCGATGCCGAATGCCGTCCGGATGAGGCCGGGCGCACCGGCTGAGGCGACACGCCGTAATTGCGCATACGGTGTTGGCGGCATCCCGTGGTCGGCTTTGACCTGATTGATGGCGGCTGCCAGATCCGGCGCCGAATCGATCAGTGTTCCGTCAAGGTCAAATAAAACCGCTTGGGGCAAGGTTAGTTTGTGGGGCATTTTCATGGTTTGAATGGTTTTTTATTCAGAGCGGACGTTGACAGGCTATCATGTAATTGACGCTGACGTCCCGGGTGAGATGGAAACGCTTTGTTATCGGGGTGTAGTGAATACCGGTCAAGGCGGAAATAGTCATGCCGGTATGGCGTATGGAGCGCGATAGCTCGGCAGGCGTCAGAAAGCGCGCATAGTGGTGAGTCCCTCTGGGAAGCAGTCCCAGCATATACTCAGCCGCAACAATGGCATGGACGAATGATTTCAGGTTGCGGTTTAATGTGGCAAAAAAGACGGTGCCTTTGGGTTTGACCAGGCGGGAAGCAGCCTGGATAAGGGAGAGAGGCTCCGGAACGTGTTCGAGCGTTTCGAGACAGGTGATGATGTCGTAGGCGTCAGGCTCTGTTTTGGCGAGGTCTTCTGCTGAAATGAGCCGGTAGTCAATGGAAAGTCCGGATTGCGCGGCGTGCGCTTTTGCTGTTTGGATCGCTTCAGAGGCAAGGTCGATTCCGGTGACCTGAGCGCCGCGTCTGGCCATGCCTTCACTGAGTATGCCGCCGCCGCAGCCGATGTCCAGTATTTTTTTTCCTTCAAGAGAGGTGATGCTTTCGATCCATTGGAGCCGAATGGGATTAAGTTCATGGAGGGGACGAAATGCCCCGTCAGGTTGCCACCATTTTTTTGCAAGCGCATTGAATTTTTGCAGTTCTGTCTGGTCGGCATTCATGAAGGCATCCGCGTTCAGAATAAAAGATAGGATGTATTTTGCTTATTATATCCTCACCTTGCGCGGACGTTGGGCAGCTTAGGGTCAGCCCTCATTAATTTGTCTGCTGCAAAGCTGCTTTTTCCGGTCTGCCTGCGTTGCCGGTTCAAAATAGAACTCGCCGTATGTTCAATACGCCATCGCCCCATTTTGTCCCTGCGCCTTGGCAGACAGAAAAAATCAACTTTTCGCGACGACAAATTAATGAGGGCTGACCCTAAACAAAAACCCCCGCTTGCGCGGGGGTTTGAGGAGTCATTTAGAATTATGACTTGGTGGCGCGGTTAGAAACCACTTCAATTTCTACACGGCGGTTTTTAGCGCGGCCTTCCCTGGTTCTGTTGTCAGCAACAGGTTGTCTCTTGCCTTTACCTTCGGTGTAGATTTTCTTCGGATCTACGCCTTTGGATACCAGATAGCTCTTAACAGCGTTAGCACGACGCTCAGAGAGTCCCTGGTTGTATTTGTCGGTACCGATCCAGTCGGTATGACCGACGGCAACGATAACCTCAACATCCAGATTCTGGAGGTTGGCAACGATTTCATCCAGTTTGGCTTTGCCTTCCGGCTTCAGCGCATATTTGTCGAAGTCAAAGAAAGCGTCAGCAGCAAAGGTGACTTTTTCAGACGTCGGCGCAGGAGCGACAGCAACAGGAGCTGGAGCAGCCGGTTTGGCCAGCGGACCATCACAGCCAGGAACTGCGTCAGCCGGCGTCCAGTAGCCGGTGTGCCAGCACAGGCCGGTTGCGTTACGGGAAATAACGCCACGCTGATCCTGGAGATAAGCACTGTATGGCTTTTTAGCCATGATATCTTGTGCTGTTTGCGCTGAAGCAGATACGGCAATAGCTGCTGAAGCAGCGAAAAGAATTTTGAGCAATTTATTCATAATGATCCTCTTGTTTGAGATACCCGCAGCAGGCTGCGCATCCATTTTTTTACTTCACGATAATAAAAAAAAACCAACACTCACATCTCTTCGAATTTTCGAATAATACGTTTTTTATATTTTACATAGGGTTGACCTTTGAATAGCTTAATAAGCTCAAACTATTTTCGTTTTTTTGATTTTGTAAGATTTTTGTTGCATTTTCACAACCTAAATCTCATCAAAACGGAAAAATCGCAAATAGCGAACCCTTCCGATAATAGCAAAATAACTCATATTTGCAATACGGATGAGCGAAAGATTGCTGTTTTTGCGTAAATAAAGCGCAAAAAAAGCATTTTCATTTCCAAGAAATGCAGAACGGCTCCAAAAAGGAAGGGGAATTGGCAGCGCATGATAAAATATCGCTTTTTCTAGATAATCCGTTGACGGGATCGAATGCAGCGTAAAAAACTGTTTTGCCTGTCGGAGCAAGTTTTTCATGGAACAATTCGCAAAAGAAACCATTTCAATTTCCCTTGAAGAGGAAATGCGCAAGAGCTATCTGGATTACGCCATGAGCGTGATTGTGGGGCGCGCGCTTCCCGATGTGCGGGATGGCTTAAAGCCGGTGCACCGCCGTGTGCTTTTTGCCATGCATGAGATGAACAATGTCTGGAACCGGCCTTATGTTAAATGTGCCCGTGTGGTCGGTGATGTGATGGGTAAATATCACCCGCATGGTGATGCTTCCATTTATGACACCCTGGTTCGGCTGGCGCAGGATTTTTCCATGCGCTATACGCTGGTGGATGGACAGGGTAATTTCGGATCAATCGATGGCGATAATGCGGCCGCCATGCGGTACACCGAGTGCCGGCTGGATAGGATTGCCGGTGAAATGCTGGCCGATATTGATAAGGAAACGGTTGATTTTGTCCCTAATTACGATGGCAAGGAAGAAGAACCTTCCGTTTTGCCGACTCGGATTCCCAATCTCCTGGTGAATGGTTCATCCGGTATTGCAGTGGGAATGGCGACGAATATCCCGCCGCATAATATTCGTGAGGTGCTCCATGCGGCACAGCATCTTCTGAAAAATCCGGATTGCACGGTTGATGATTTGATCGCTTTCGTGCCCGCACCTGATTTTCCGACAGGCGCTATTATTTATGGTTTGTCAGGCGTTCATGATGGTTATCGGACTGGCAGAGGCCGTGTGGTGATGCGTGCCAAGACCCATTTTGAAGAACTGGGCAGGGAAGGGCGATACGCCATCATTGTTGATGAACTGCCTTATCAGGTCAATAAAAAATCGTTGCTGGAACGGATTGCCGAGCATGTCCGGGAAAAACGGATTGAAGGTATTACGGATATCAGGGATGAGTCAGACAAGTCCGGCATGCGGGTTGTCATTGAACTCAGGCGCAATGAAGTGCCTGAAGTGGTGCTGAACAATCTGTATAAGCAGACCCAGTTGCAAGATACCTTCGGCATGAATATGGTGGCGCTGGTGGATGGGCAGCCCAGGCTGCTGAATCTGCGTCAGATGCTGGAATCTTTCCTGTCGCATCGCCGTGAAGTGGTCATGCGAAGAACCACTTATGAGTTGCAAAGAGCGCGTGAGCGCGGCCATGTGCTGGAAGGTCTGGCAGTGGCGCTTGCCAATATTGATGAATTTATCGCCATCATCCGCGCGGCGCCGACACCGCCGATTGCCCGTCAGGAACTGATGTCGCGTTCCTGGGATTCTTCGCTTGTGCGGGAGATGCTTTCGAGGACAGGTGATGGTCACGCGGATGGGATTGCCGCATTTCGTCCGGAGAATCTGCCGGATGGATTCGGTATCCAGGTGGACGGGATGTATCGATTGTCCGAGGAACAGGCGCAGGAAATCCTGCAAATGCGTTTGCAGCGTTTAACCGGTCTTGAGCAGGACCGCATCCTGAATGAATACCGTGATGTCATGCTGCAGATAGCCGAGTTGCTCGATATTCTGGCAAAACCGGAACGCGTGCTTGCCATTATTGAAACCGAACTCGGTGAGGTTATGTCTGCGTATGGTCAGGAAGACAAGGATGTCCGCCGTTCTGAAATTGAGCGAAATGCGTTTGATCTGGAAACGGAAGACCTGATTACCCCGCAGGATATGGTGGTGACGTTGTCCAATACCGGTTATATCAAGTCGCAGCCGCTTTCTGAATACCGTGCGCAAAAGCGTGGCGGGCGTGGCAGGCAGGCGACCGCAACACGGGAAGATGAGTGGATTGACCAGATGTTTGTCGCCAATACCCACGATTTTATTCTGTGTTTCTCTGATAAGGGGCGCGTGTATTGGCTGAAAGTATGGGAAGTGCCGCAGGGGTCGCGTAATGCGCGCGGGCGTCCGATCGTCAATATGTTCCCGTTGCAGGACAATGAGAAGATAACGGTGATTCTCCCGTTGTCAGGCGAAAACCGGAATTTCCCCGATAATCATTACGTCTTTATGGCAACCAGCCAGGGCACCGTCAAGAAAACCTCGTTAACCGATTTCAGCAATCCCCGCAAAACGGGCATTATTGCAGTCGGGCTGGATGAAGGGGATTATCTGATTGGCGCGGCGCTGACTGACGGTCAGCATGATGTGATGCTTTTTTCCGATGCCGGCAAGGCCGTGCGGTTTGATGAGAATGATGTGCGTCCAATGGGGCGTGCGGCGCGCGGTGTGCGCGGCATGAATCTGGATGAGGAGCATCGTGTGATTGCGATGCTGGTGGCCGAGGATGAAAACCAGTCTGTCCTGACCGCGACTGAAAACGGTTTCGGCAAACGCACGCCCATTGCGGAATATACCCGCCACGGTCGCGGTACGAAGGGCATGATCGCTATCCAGACAACGGAGCGTAACGGCAAGGTGGTCGCTGCGACGCTGGTTGATGAAAAGGATGAAATTATGCTGATTACCACAGGCGGTATCCTGATTAGGACCCGTGTTTCCGAAATCCGTGAAATGGGCCGCGCCACGCAGGGCGTTACGTTGATTGCCGTTGAGGATGGCACCAATTTGAGCGGCCTTCAGCGCATTATGGAAACGGATGTGGAAGATGCCGAGGCGACAGAGCCCCAGGCGGATGCGCGTGCCGATGCGGAGGAGGTTTTAGACCCTAAAGAATGATGGAACGGCCATTCAACTTTTCAGGGGGACCCGCTGCATTGCCTGAAACGGTATTGCAGCAGGCGGCTGCTGAAATGCTTGACTGGCGCGGCCGAGGCATATCGGTGATGGAGATGAGCCACCGAAGCGCCGATTTTGAATCCATTTTAGCGCAGGCGGAAAGTGATTTGCGCATGTTGCTGGCTGTGCCGGATTCGTACCGGATTTTGTTTGTCCAGGCTAGCCCGACAGCCTTAAATGCGATTGTCCCCATGAATCTTGCCGGCAGAACCGGAAAGCCGGCCACGATTGATTTTGTCCATACGGGCGTTTGGTCTGGCAAGTCACTGGCTGAAGCTGAAAAGTATGCGCATGTGAATGTGGCGGCGTCATCCGAACGTGAAAACTTCACGTTGATTCCTTCCCCGGATGCCTGGCGTTTGACGGCGGATGCGGCCTATGTGCATATTTGCAGCAATGAGACGATTAACGGGACTGCATTCTTTTTTACGCCGGATACCGGTTCTGTTCCGCTGGTTGCGGATATGTCGTCAGATATACTTTCGCGCGTGCTGAATGTAGAAGAATACGGCTTGATTTTTGCCGGTGCGCAGAAAAATATGGGGATGGCGGGTGTCTCAGTCGTGATTGTCCGTGATGATTTGATTGGCCACGCGTTGCCGTTTTGCCCGTCTGTCTATGATTTCGGGAATCTGGCTCAACACCGTTCGCTGTTTAATACGCCGCCCGTTTATGCTATTTATATATGCGGACTGGTTTTCCAGTGGCTGAAAGAGCAGGGCGGTGTTGCGGTCATGGAGCAGGCGGCTCTTAGGAAATCAGCGCTTCTTTATGATTGTATTGATGCGAGCAGCCTATATGTTAATCGGGTTGCCGGGTTTTGCCGATCCCGTATGAATGTGCCGTTTTTCCTCCAGGATGATGCCTTAAATGAGCGATTTCTTGCCGGTGCGGCGCAAAACGGGCTTTTGCAGTTAAAAGGCCATCGTTCGCTGGGCGGCATGCGTGCTTCACTTTATAATGCCATGCCGGTTGCCGGCGTGGAAAAACTGGTTTCCTATATGCGCGAATTTGAGCGCATCCATTAAATCCGGCAGCATATTTCGGTGAAGAATCGTTTTGTAATGCAAAATAATGACATACAATGCTTTATTGCTTTCCTGTCAAAAAGACAGGATAGGATGCCAGGCTGGCTAAACTTGGCTTGACTATGAATTTTTTAACTTATTCTTTTTGGCTGCCGGATTATGGAAAAAGAACTCAAATCATTACGTGACCAGATTGACGTGATCGATGCGCAATTGCTTGGTCTTTTAAACCAGCGCGCCAGGCTGGCGCAGGATGTGGGCAAAGTGAAGGCTGACAGGGATTTGCCGGTTTTCAGGCCTGAACGTGAGGCACAGATATTAAGCATGCTTGCCGAACGCAATAAAGGGCCGATGGCAACGGAGAATATGCAGACGATTTATCGTGAGATCATGTCTGCCTGCCGCGCACTGGAAAAGCGGATCAGTGTCGCTTGCCTGGGGCCGGCAGGAACGTATTCCGAACAGGCAGCTTATGACTATTTCGGTAGTGCGATTGATGTTGTGCCTTGTCCAACGATAGATGAGGTTTTCCGGTCGGCTGAAGCGGGAACCACGGATTTTGGCATTGTGCCGATCGAAAATTCATCAGAAGGCGCTATTAACCGCACGCTTGACCTTCTCATGCAGACACCATTGACCATCATCGGGGAGCTGGCGCTTTCAATTAATCACAGCCTGATGACCCTGACCGGGACGATGGACGGCGTTCACACCGTCTGTGCGCATTCACAGGCGCTGGCCCAATGCCAGAACTGGTTAAGCCAGAATTATCCGCATGTCCTCCGCCATGCCGTTTCATCCAATGGCGAGGCGGCATTGATTGCCAGCAAGGATAAGGGAATCGCCGCGATTGCCGGTGAGCGGGCCGGCGAACACTATGGCTTGCAGGTGGTGAGTGCGCATATCCAGGATGATCCGCAAAACCGGACCCGTTTTGCCGTTATCGGTCATCAGAAGACCGAGCCCAGCTTCATGGACCAGACATCCATCGTCCTGTCTGTCCAGAATAGGCCTGGTGCTGTTTATCGTCTGCTTGAACCGCTCGATAAACACGGTGTTTCGATGGCACGTTTTGAGTCGCGTCCTGCCCGTACTGGCAACTGGGAATACTATTTCTTTGTTGACCTGATCGGTCACGCGAAGGAAGAAAAAATGGCAGCGGCGCTTAAGGATCTCCGCGAGCGGGCGGCTTATTTCAAAATTTTGGGCTCTTATCCCATGGCCATTGAATAATTGTTATTAACAGGAATCCATCAAACGCATGTCAAAACGATTCGGGCCGGAATATGTCCGTGCCATTGCACCGTACCAGGCGGGTAAACCCATTTCTGAGGTTGCGCGTGAATTTGGTCTGGATGAGGCTGATATTATCAAGCTGGCTTCCAATGAAAACCCGCTGGGGATGCCAAAATCCGCCAAAAAGGCGATGATGGATGTCATGTCCCAGGGCGGGCGTTATCCTGATGCCAACGGATTTGAGTTGAAGGCGGTATTGTCACAGCATTATGGCGTGCCGGAAAACTGGATTACATTGGGCAATGGCAGTAATGATATTTTAGAGCTGGCGGCCCATGCGCTTGTCCGTCCCGGCGAGGCGGTCGTGTATGCGCAATATTCTTTTGCGGTTTACCCATTGGCGACGCAGGCTGTAGGCGGCAGAGGCATCACGGTGCCGGCCAAAAATTACGGACATGACCTGGCGGCCATGCAAAAAGCGATTACTCCGGATACCAGGCTGATATTCATCGCCAATCCCAATAATCCGACCGGCACTTTCCTTTCGCCTGCTGAAATCGAGGCTTTTTTAGAAGCGGTTCCAAAAGAGGTTGTCGTTGTGCTGGATGAAGCTTATAACGAATATCTTGATCCCCATTTGCAGTATGAATCAATAGATTGGGCGAAAAAGTTTCCCAATTTGCTGATTTCACGCACCTTTTCAAAGGTTTATGGCCTTGCCGGCCTGCGGATTGGTTTTGGCATTGCGCAACCGGAAGTGACGGATTTGCTCAATCGGATCCGGCAGCCATTCAATGTAAATTCACTGGCGCAGGCTGCCGCTATTGCGGTTTTGGATGACAAAGCTTTTCTTGAAAAAAGCGCCAGGCTCAATGCGGAGGGTTATCGCCAGTTGACGCAAGCGTTTGATGAAATGAAGCTGGAATATGTGCCGTCTTATGGCAATTTTGTGCTGGTGCGTGTTGGCGATGATGATGAAGCGGGAGCTAGAGTGAATGTGGCTTTGCTGAAAAAAGGCATTATTGTCCGGCCGGTTGGCGGGTATGAATTGCCGAAATGGCTGCGGATCACCATCGGGTTGCCTGAAGAAAATGCCGCTGTCATCCGCGCGCTCAAGGAAGTGTTGATCTGAACATATATGGCAGAGTAACGTGACCCTTTTTCATCATATCCTTATTTTCGGAGTGGGCCTTATTGGCGGTTCACTTTCTCTTGCGCTGAGAAAATCCGGCTATACCGGAAAAATAACAGGGATTGATCGTAACGAGCAGGCATTGAGGCGGGCCTTGCAGCTTGGCCTCATTGACGAGGTAACGGCATCGGTGGAGGCGGCGGTAAGCAAGGCCGATCTCATACTGATTGCGGCGCCGGTTGCACAGACAGGCCCTATTTTGGCATCAATCAAGCCTTATCTTCAGGAAGCCGCTATTGTCACTGATGTGGGCAGTACCAAATCAAATGTGGTGGCCGCAGCATACAGGGAACTGGGCGAGAAGGTGGGCTGTTTTATCCCGGCGCATCCTATCGCAGGCAGGGAAATGAATGGGCCGGACGCGGCAGTGGATGACCTGTTTGTCGGGAAAAAACTGGTTATGACGCCTTTGCCGGAAAATGCCGAAGGCGATGTGGAGAAAGTGGCGGCGATGTGGAAACAATGCCATGCCATTATTCATTTTCTGTCGCCGCAGGATCATGATACCGTCTTTGCCCTGGTTAGTCATTTGCCTCATTTGCTGTCTTATGCGTTGGTCGACCAGGTGGCGCGTCATCCGAATGCCGCTTTGATGTTTGAGTATGCCGCCAGCGGATTTCGTGACTTTACGCGGATTGCCGGGGCTTCTCCGGAAATGTGGCGCGATATTTCGATGGCGAACAAAGACCATCTGCTGTCTGAGCTGGATGGTTATCTGGCGGAACTGGGCCAGTTGCGCAACATGCTGGCGTCAGGCGATGCTTTGGGTCTGGAAGCGGTTTATACCCATGCGCAACAGGCGCGACTCAACTGGATGGCAGCGATTGAAGCGGCGGAAAAATAGGAAAAAGCATGATGAAATACCCGCGTTATATTGATTTGTTACCGGCTTTTAAAGCAGAAGGGACTATCCGCCTGCCAGGGTCCAAGAGTATCTCAAACCGGACATTGCTTTTGGCTGCGCTGGCAGAAGGGAAAACGGAAATCAAGGATTTGCTGTCGTCCGATGATACGCTGGTTATGCTGCAGGCGTTGCAGCAGCTTGGCGTGAAATGGAAACAGCAAGGCGTTTCGCAGGAATATGAAGTAGAGGGCACCAAAGGCGTGTTGCCCAATACCCATGCTGAACTATACATGGGCAATGCGGGTACCGCTATCCGGCCGTTGACGGCTGCGTTAGCTGTATTGGGCGGGGATTTTACGCTTCGCGGCGTGCCGCGCATGCATGAACGGCCCATTGGCGATCTGGTTGATGCGCTCAATGAAGCAGGCGCCCGGATCGAATATACCGGAGAGCCGGGCTATCCGCCGCTGCATATCCATACAGGCCATATTCATGCGCATGAATTGCGTGTCAACGGCCAGGTATCAAGTCAATTCCTCACGGCGCTTTTAATGGCGGCGCCGCTGATGGCTCGCAAGCACGATGTCACGATCCATGTCGTGGGCGAATTGATTTCCAAGCCTTATATTGAAATTACCCTTAACATGATGCGCCAGTTTGGCGTGGAAATTGAACAGGATGGCTGGAAATCCTTTACGCTCAAAAAAGGCCAGGCCTACCGGAGTCCGGGTGTCGTTCATGTGGAAGGCGATGCCTCGTCGGCATCTTATTTTCTGGCCGCTGGCGCTATTGCTCAAGGTCCGGTTCGTGTGGAGGGAATCGGGAGCACCAGTATTCAGGGTGATGTCCGGTTTGCGGAGACGCTAAAGCAGATGGGCGCCGGCATCACTTATGGCGATAACTGGATTGAAGCCCGTTCCAACGGGGTGCTCAAAGCGATTGATGATGATTTTAATCTCATTCCAGATGCTGCCATGACTGTCGCCATGCTGGCGTTGCATGCGGATGGCACCAGTACCTTGCGCAATATCGGCAGCTGGCGGGTCAAGGAAACAGACCGGATTGCGGCGATGGCGGCAGAATTACGGAAAGTGGGCGCGATTGTTGAGGAAGGCCCGGACTGGTTGCGTATCACGCCGCCTGAAGCCATGCAGCCGGCTGAAATTAATACTTACGATGATCATCGCATGGCCATGTGTTTTTCGCTGGCGTCACTGGATGGCGCCAGGCTAAAAGGCGCACGCATCCGGATTAACGATCCTGGCGCTGTTGCCAAAACTTTCCCGGAATATTTCCAGGTCTTTGCCAAGGTCGTGCATCGAAAATCGTCCTGACAGTCAGACAGGTTTGACCTGTTTTCTTGTCTTGTTGTGCCAATGCATTGACTAGCCATAAGGAGGGTATTATGCGTTTTCGATTTTTTCTTCGTTTCCTTGCCATTGCTTTTGCGTTGACACTTGCGGTACTTGCAGGTCGGGGGTATCTGCTAGAGGAAAAAGTGGAAAAGCCGGCGAAAGTGGTTTCAGCTTCAACCAGTCCTCAGCCGGGAACGTATCTCAGGGAAGGCGGTTCCGGGGAGCTGGTTATTTCAAAGGATACAGGCGGTGATCTCGCTTTTACCCTGAAAACCAAAGATGCAAATGGCGATGCCTGCACCCTGGATGGTGTGATGCAGGCAGGAAAAGCGGTTTTGCGCGATAAGGATGGAAAAGAGGGTTGCACCATCACTTTCACTTCCCGTGAAAACGGTGTGGAGGTACAGGCGGCGGATGAAAAAGCCGACAATAAAAACGGATTGTGCCGTTATGACTGCAAGGCGGGCGTATCATTCAGTGGGCTGTATCTGAAATCGCCATCCAGCTAAGAGCGGGATGTAATCGAATCAAAAGAATGGCCGCAAGGCACTTGCTGTCTTCAAGCCGGCGCTGGAACAGTGCAAACCGGCTTAAAACGGATGGCATAGGAAAGGGCCAGTTGGAAATGGTTTTGCCGTTATCAGGCCTATCAAGATGTTTTTGAGCTTTATCCCGACGATATGCAAAAAAGATAAGGACATAAAAGTCTACGGCAATGCTTCGACCGACAGCGTTGCCTATTTCGCCATGCTTTTTTCTGCGTGCCTGAGTCTTTTGCTGTATGACATGGCGGAAAAGGCAGCTTCATAAAAGAAAAGCAGTCGTTTCCATTTTTGATTCTTTTTATCTTTTGGGCGGCCTCACCCTTGCCATATCCCAAAGTACCCGCGCATGATTCAAAATAAGCATTCTTATAAATGACCAGGTATCCTGAAAAACAGGAAATAATTACTGCTTGCCGTTTCA
Source organism: Betaproteobacteria bacterium (assembly GCA_009783065.1). Next base: position 13,371 of record WRHV01000019.1, read on the forward strand.
TATTGTTCTTGATAAAATGGGAACCCCTTCGGAAAAAGAGAAGGAAAAAACTTGTTATAGGCAAAGTTAAAAAATCTCTTTTTTACCTGTTAAATTCAATTAAATTTGAAAAAGAGTAAAAAAGGGTATTGACGTTGGGGTTAATAAGTTGGATAATCTCATTTCTGTGCTGACGGCAAACAAAACGCTTTGCGGCTGGTGCGGGTGTAGTAAGAGATAAGTGTTAAGAAAAGTTCTTTAAAAACAAAGACAGATGATAAGTGTGGGCGTTTGTTGGATCTTGAGCAAGAAACCAAGAAGAAGTAAACGTTCACAAAAAAAGCAGTAAGGTTAAAAAAATAACCTTGTCAGTAAATTGAGTGAGCGAGCAGTAGCAATACTGCGAACCAAAAAGAGATTGAACTGAAGAGTTTGATCCTGGCTCAGATTGAACGCTGGCGGCATGCTTTACACATGCAAGTCGAACGGCAACGCGGACTTCGGTCTGGCGGCGAGTGGCGAACGGGTGAGTAACACATCGGAACGTACCTAGAAGTGGGGGACAACCAGTCGAAAGATTGGCTAATACCGCATACGATCTAAGGATGAAAGAGGGGGACCTTCGGGCCTCTCGCTTTTAGAGCGGCCGATGGCTGATTAGCTAGTTGGTAGGGTAAAGGCCTACCAAGGCGACGATCAGTAGCTGGTCTGAGAGGACGATCAGCCACACTGGGACTGAGAACGGCCCAGACTCCTACGGGAGGCAGCAGTGGGGAATTTTGGACAATGGGGGCAACCCTGATCCAGCAATGCCGCGTGAGTGAAGAAGGCCTTCGGGTTGTAAAGCTCTTTTGTCAGGGAAGAAAAGGGAGATGTTAATACCATCTCTTCATGACGGTACCTGAAGAATAAGCACCGGCTAACTACGTGCCAGCAGCCGCGGTAATACGTAGGGTGCAAGCGTTAATCGGAATTACTGGGCGTAAAGCGTGCGCAGGCGGTTGTGTAAGACAGGTGTGAAATGCCCGGGCTTAACCTGGGAACTGCACTTGTGACTGCACGGCTAGAGTGTGTCAGAGGGGGGTAGAATTCCACGTGTAGCAGTGAAATGCGTAGATATGTGGAGGAATACCGATGGCGAAGGCAGCCCCCTGGGATAACACTGACGCTCATGCACGAAAGCGTGGGGAGCAAACAGGATTAGATACCCTGGTAGTCCACGCCCTAAACGATGTCAACTAGTTGTCGGGTCTTAATTGACTTGGTAACGCAGCTAACGCATGAAGTTGACCGCCTGGGGAGTACGGTCGCAAGATTAAAACTCAAAGGAATTGACGGGGACCCGCACAAGCGGTGGATGATGTGGATTAATTCGATGCAACGCGAAAAACCTTACCTACCCTTGACATGTCAGGAAGATCAAAGAGATTTGATTGTGCTCGAAAGAGAACCTGAACACAGGTGCTGCATGGCTGTCGTCAGCTCGTGTCGTGAGATGTTGGGTTAAGTCCCGCAACGAGCGCAACCCTTGTCATTAGTTGCTACGAAAGGGCACTCTAATGAGACTGCCGGTGACAAACCGGAGGAAGGTGGGGATGACGTCAAGTCCTCATGGCCCTTATGGGTAGGGCTTCACACGTCATACAATGGTGCATACAGAGGGTTGCCAACCCGCGAGGGGGAGCTAATCCCGAAAAGTGCATCGTAGTCCGGATTGGAGTCTGCAACTCGACTCCATGAAGTTGGAATCGCTAGTAATCGCGGATCAGCATGCCGCGGTGAATACGTTCCCGGGTCTTGTACACACCGCCCGTCACACCACGAAAGTTCGCAACACCCGAAGTCAGAGGCCTAACCGCTTGCGGAGGGATCTGCCTAAGGTGGGGTGGATAATTGGGGTGAAGTCGTAACAAGGTATCCCTACCGGAAGGTGGGGATGGATCACCTCCTTTCTATGGAGAAAGTGAATAAAAGGCTGAGACCTTTGTCCACGCAGGACAGGAAAACAAAAGCGGAGCCGAAGCCGATAAGGGATGTTTTTCCCCGTTCGGATTTGGTGGAGCGTTGCTTTCCTGGCCGGAGTAAGGTCGAAGCTGGATTGGAAACAATCCTATTCATATCAAGTTTTGCTTGTCATCTGTTCTGTTTAGTTTTGGAAGAATTTCTTCCTAACCTGGAGCGAAGCTCCGAGGCAAAGCCATCCGGCTTTTCCCTCTGACTTCCGATTTCCAGACCGTCGATCTTTGAAAACTAGATATCTTCTTATATAGAAGCCTGTTCCGATATGATGAGTGTCGGGCAGGATGTATGAAACATTTATTGTTCCATACAACAGACGTTGATTCCACTGTCGATGGTGGATAGACAAAAACTTTCAAAAGAAGCGAACGCCGATTTTGAAAAGGTCCCATACCAGGTACGGCAGCCGCCAACCCTGCAAAAAGGATTTTTTCAAAAGAAGCAAGCAGAGCGAGGAAGCGAAGCGCCGAAGACTCGGAGCGGACTAAACGTCCGTGAGAATCGGAAGTGGTTCGGTGACGAAGCTATGCGCCGCTAATTTTGAAAAAATAGGTTAAGTGAACAAGGGCGCACGGTGGATGCCTTGGCACTAGGAGTCGATGAAGGACGCGACAAACAGCGAAATGCTTCGGGGAGCCGTAAGTGGGCTTTGATCCGGAGATATCCGAATGGGGAAACCCGCCTGTGGTGATACGCAGGCACCTGCCGGTGAATACATAGCCGCCAGGGGACAGACCCGGGGAACTGAAACATCTAAGTACCCGGAGGAAAAGAAAGAAAACTCGATTCCCCCAGTAGCGGCGAGCGAAAAGGGAACAGCCCAAACCAGGGACTTGTCCTTGGGGTTGTAGGACCGAGACATAGGACCATCATATCATAGTCGAACGGCATGGGAAGGCCGGCTGTAAAGGGTGAGAGCCCCGTAGACGAAATGGTGTGAGGCCTTATCGGTATCCTGAGTAGGGCGGGACACGAGAAATCCCGTTCGAATCCGCGAGGACCATCTCGCAAGGCTAAATACTACCTAGTGACCGATAGTGAACCAGTACCGTGAGGGAAAGGTGAAAAGAACCCCGGAAGGGGAGTGAAAGAGAACCTGAAACCGTGTGCCTACAACTAGTCAGAGCACGATCGATGTGTGATGGCGTGCCTTTTGTAGAATGAACCGGCGAGTTACGGTAACGTGCGAGGTTAAGCAGGATATGCGGAGCCGCAGCGAAAGCGAGTCTTAACAGGGCGCTTGAGTACGTTGCCGTAGACCCGAAACCGTGTGAGCTAGCCATGAGCAGGTTGAAGGTTGGGTAAAACCAACTGGAGGACCGAACCAGGGTACGTTGAAAAGTGCTTGGATGACTTGTGGCTAGGGGTGAAATTCCAATCGAACACGGATATAGCTGGTTCTCTCCGAAATAGCTTTAGGGCTAGCCTCGGAACATTAAGTCTGTTGGAGGTAGAGCACTGAATGGGTGATGGCCCCACCTCGGGGTACTGATCTCAATCAAACTCCGAATGCCAAAAAGACAGTTCCGGGAGTCAGACTGCGGGTGATAAGGTCCGTAGTCAAGAGGGAAAGAGCCCAGACCGCCAGCTAAGGCCCCCAAATGTATGTTAAGTGGAAAAGGATGTGAAGATGCCCAGACAACTAGGAGGTTGGCTTAGAAGCAGCCACCCTTTAAAGAGTGCGTAATAGCCCACTAGTCGAGTGACTTCGCGCCGAAAATGTATCGGGGCTAAACATACTGCCGAAGCTGCGGATTCAGGCTTTGCCTGAATGGTAGGAGAGCGTTCCAAGTGCGGAGAAGCCATACCGGAAGGAGTGGTGGAGCGCTTGGAAGTGAGAATGCCGGTGTGAGTAGCGAAAGACAGGTGGAAATCCTGTCCGCCGTAAGACCAAGGTTTCCAGGGGAAGGCTCGTCCGCCCTGGGTAAGTCGGGACCTAAGGCGAGGCCGAAAGGCGTAGTCGATGGACAACAGGCTGAGATTCCTGTACCGGCTGCTGGACTGATGGAGTGACGGAGAAGGCTAGGTTGAGCGTCTTATTGGATTGACGTTTAAGCTATGAAGGCGGTGATGGAGGCAAATCCCCATCATACCAACGCTGAGAAGTGATGACGAGGGCTTAAGCCCGGAGTCGACCGACGCCACGCTTCCAAGAAAAGCTTCTAGGGCTAATCCAGCATCCGCCCGTACCGATAACCGACACAGGTGGTCGAGGAGAGAATCCTAAGGCGATCGAGAGAACCCTTGTTAAGGAACTCGGCAAAATGACCCCGTAACTTAGGGATAAGGGGTGCTCCGTGCAAACGGAGCCGCAGTGAAAAGGCCCAGGCGACTGTTTATCAAAAACACAGGTCTCTGCTAAACCGCAAGGTGAAGTATAGGGGCTGACGCCTGCCCGGTG
>WRHV01000020.1 GCA_009783065.1 Betaproteobacteria bacterium
GGAAAGGTCTGGAAAGGTCTGGAAAGGTCTGGAAAGGTCTGGAAAGGTCTGGAAAGGTCTGGAAAGGTCTGGAAAGGTCTGGCAAAAGGGTATTTCATGGAAGGCATACAACAAAATAGCTTGAGTTTCCCTGCTGAAAGCAGGCAGGATCGTTTGCGGGCTATATTTGATTCCATGACGCTGCCTTGTACGCTTTGGGGGAGCGGCCACGTTCGCATTGATTGCAATCAGGGGATCGTCGATCTTTTTGGATTGTCCGGCAAACAGGAGTACCTTGACCGTTTCTTTGAACTTTCCCCTGAGTATCAGCCCGATGGCAGCCTCTCGCGGGAAAAAGTCTATGAAATGCTTAACCAGGCATTTGAAACCGGCAGGCTCCGTTTTGAATGGATGTACCAAAAACTTAACGGGGAACCCATTCCCTGTGAAATCACGTTAGTGCGGTTTGAGTACGAAAATGCCTACTTTTTGACAAGCAGTGTCCGTGATTTACGTGAAGCCAAGGTCGCCGAACTCGAAAAATACAAAGCTGAAGAACGCTTGCGAATCTTGCTCGATTCCGTACCGCTTTCCTGCGTGCTTTTTGACGAGAATGGCAACAGACTTGATTGCAATTTGCTATCTGTTGATCTTTTTGAATTATCCGGCAAACAGGAATACCTTGACCGCTTCTTTGATTTTTCCCCTGAGTATCAGCCCGATGGCCGCCTCTCGCGGGAAAAAGCTCGTGAAATGATCAACCAGGTATTTGAAACCGGCAGGCTCCGCTTTGAATGGATGCACCAAAAACTCAATGGTGAGCCCATTCCTTGCGAAGTTACCCTTGTGTGCGTCAAAGACGGCGATAATCGCATGGCGGCCGGGTACACAAAGGATTTGCGTGAAATCAAGGCAACTAAAATCGGGAAGCGTCAAGCCGAAGAGCGTGAATACTTCATGTTTAACGCCTTGCCGATGTGCTGCAATCTCTGGGACATCAACCACAACAATATTGCCTGTAATCAGGCTGCTGCTGATCTTTTTGAACTATCCAGCAAGCAGGAATACCTTGACCGTTTCTTTGAACTTTCCCCTGAGTGTCAGCCCGATGGCCGCCTCTCGCAGGAAAAAGCCCGTGAAATGATCACGCAGGCATTTGAAACCGGCAAGGTCTGTTTTGAATGGATGCACCAAAAGCTCAACGGCGAACCCGTTCCCAGTGAAATTACGCTTGTGCGCGTCAAGGATGGCGATAGTTACGTGGTTGCCGGATACACGTATGATTTGCGGAAAGTTAAGGCAACTGAAATCGAGAAGCTTAAAGCCGAGGAGCGTGAGCACCTCATGTTTAACGCCTTGCCGCTATGCTGCAATCTCTTGGATATCGACCACAATAATATTGCCTGTAATCAGGCGGCTGTTGATCTTTTTGAACTATCCAGCAAGCAGGAATACCTTGACCGTTTCTCTGACCTTGTGCCGGAGTATCAGCCCGATGGCCGCCTCTCTCGGGAAAAAGCCCGTGAAATGATCACGCAGGCATTTGAAACCGGTTGGGTGCGATTAGAATGGATGCACCAAAAACTGAATGGCGAACCCATTCCCTGTGAAGTCACCCTTGTGCGCGTCAAAGGTGGTGAGAATGGCATGGTTGCCGGATATGCGCGGGATTTGCGGAAAATCAAAACAGTTGAAACCGAGAAGCGTCAAGTTGAGGAGCGTGAAAACCTCATGTTTAATGCCTTGCCGCTATGCTGTAATCTCTGGGACATCAACCACAATAATATTGCCTGTAATCAGGCGGCTGTTGATCTTTTTGAATTATCCAGCAAGCAGGAATACCTTGACCGTTTCTTTGAACTTTCCCCTGAGCATCAGCCCGATGGCCGCCTCTCGCAGGAAAAAGCCGGTGAAATGATCAACCGGGCATTTCAAAACGGCTGGGTACGCTTTGAATGGATGCACCAGAAACTGAATGGTGTCCCTGTTCCTAGTGAAATCACGCTTGTGCGCGTCAAGGATGGCGATAGTCACATGGTTGCCGGATACACGCATGATTTGCGGGAAGTCAAGCGAACCATTTCCATGCTCAACAAAGCCAAGCAATTGGCCTTTACAGATACCATCACCGGCATTGCCAACCGCCACTTTTTCATGAGCAAGATTCGCAAAACGTTAACCACACTGCCGATTGACTGGGGAGTCTCTATCATAATGCTCGACATTGACCACTTCAAGAATGTGAATGACACTCACGGTCATACTGCCGGTGACTATATTCTTAAGTCGGTCGCGCAGGAAATACAAAATACATTACGTAAATCCGATTTTCTGGCGCGTTATGGCGGCGAGGAGTTTATTGTCATGGTCGAAGATGCAGACAAAAACCTCATTGCCGGGCTTGCCGAGCGGCTGCGCGAGAGGATTCAGCATGCTTCTTTTATATACAAAGAAAGATTAATCCCTATTACCGTTAGTGTCGGCGTTGCCATGCGCGAAGGAAACCAAACGCTTGAAGCGCTCATCGAACTGGCGGATGAAGCCTTATACCGAGCCAAGAGAAATGGCCGTAATCAGGTCGAAATCAACTGATATTCCTCACTTTCCCCAGAGAAAAAACGGATGAAACAGGGCGGCAAGCCTTGTTTCAGGCAAACTTTATTTTTCATTTTATATATAAATGTGGTTGCGAAAAAACAACAAATAGCCGTTTTTAGCCAAACCATATTTGACTATTTCCTAAAAAGAGATATAATGAACTCGTGAAGTAAATTTCAGGGGTACTTCACAGGACACAGTTACTTTCATGTTTGTGTTCTCTGCTTACGTCTTTGGCCCGTACTTCGGTACGGGCCTTTTTTTATCTTATCCTGCCTGCCGGGGGTAAGGTGTGACCTTTTCCATCTGTTTCCTGGATACGCGAAAAAAAGCAGATGACCGTGTAGCGATCATTCATAAATGGTCTAATTTTTCAGGGTTAAATGCAAAAAAGGCTTAAAATAGAGAGGGTTATGCTGGAATTAACCTGATGGAAATGAGATAGCTGTTTTGGGGTTGGGCGGCAGCAGAAAAAAGCAGCCCAACCCCAAAACAGCGTTTTACAGGCATACCGGCTCAGTTATCCCATTGCACGTCAATCGCCTCGCTCCACGGTGTGCGCGTCACCGCAAATATCCACGGCAATTCTCTTAGCAGCTTGTCCAAAGGTTGGGGTTGCACGCGCAGAATAGACGGCATCCCGACGTCCAGCAGTCCGCGACGTCTCAAAAAAAGGCGGCGCAAATCATCCGATGAATAGTCGCCCAATGCCACCCAATGCGCGCGCATGGCTTCCACCACCTGGTTTGCCTGTGCTTTTTCTACTGCACTTAGCGCAGGAAAAGGAGGAACAGGCTGGCCGATTGGCCAGCCGCAAAGCAGGGCATTCAAGCTCCAATCGCCTTTTGCATCATGCTCCTGATCCGCCATAAACTGGAGCAGGCGCATCGCTTTCGCATGCGTTTCTTCATTGGCAAAACGCATCCCGTCCAAAAAGCCGAGGTTCCGGAAGCAATGCGGCAAAAAAGGCGCCAGCAAAACCAATCCGGCATTTTCAATCTCAATCGGATTTACGTTACTCATATGTCACTCGAAAAAAGTAGGAAATATAATCCTGTCATTCCGTTATTGTAACCCCAGGCGGATCAGCCTCATCATGGAAAAAAAACCTGTCTTTATGGAAAGAAATTGCATGTCGGAAAGAGAAAAAGTGACAGTCTTGGAGACATATGCCGCAATAAAAAAGCCCATGATGCAGATGTTTTTGTGTTTATACGGCAGCTAATGCTACAATTTCTTTTTTCGTGCCCGGGTGGTGAAATTGGTAGACACAAGAGACTTAAAATCTCTCGCCAGTAATGGCGTACCGGTTCGATTCCGGTCCCGGGCACCATTCAATATCTAAATTTAGAAGTTTTTTCTAATTCTCATTTCAGTTTCCTGAATCCGGCACGGTCTTAAGCCAAACCGGATGGGAAAACATGACAATAAACGAAATATCCGAAGTCGATTGAATGCAAGTCCGGATTGGACTTGAGAAATCCATGACCACCTATGGATGTTTGCCGTTTTTCGTTTTTAACTTCCAATTCATCATAAACTCCCGGACTGGTTATCCAAAGGCGCGGAGTCATCGGGCTAAAAAGCCGTTTTTTTTTGCTTGCACTGGCTTAGTGTAAATATAATAATGTAACAATAAGCTTTCAGTTTAAGGGTCGCGCGATGCCTTGATGACCCGACTGGCTGTATGCAATCCTATTTTAGATTCATGAAAAAAGTGTAATGATGTTCAAAAGTACTCAGCTTAGTTTTGACCAGCAGGAAATGATCCGCTTGATGGGCCCGCTTTTTGAAGAAGCGCAAATGGTATTTGGGTTTAAGGACCGGCAGCACCGCTATTTGTATGTCAATGATGAATTGGCGCAAGTTCTCGGTTGCCCGGTCGAAGAAATTATCGGCCGCCGGGCGGATGATTTTGTCATGCATGCCAATTCCCAAATGATGTACAGCCATCAGAATGAGGTTATGTCCAGCGGCAAGGCAGTCCGGTATGTCGACCAGATTGGTGTGAAAAATCGCGCCTATACCTTTGTTTCGGTTTATTTTCCGCAGAAAGACAATTTGGGCGTAATAACGGGTATTGGTTTTATCGGTATTCTTATCCAGGATCGCGACTGGCTCGATGCCGGTTTGAAAAGTGCGCTTGAAAAAACGCAGGAAACCCTTCTTGACTTGCAAAAGCAGGTGGAGGATATGCGTTTGCAGGCGACAACCGATCCGCTTACCGGCATATGGAACCGTGTCCAGGCAGAGATCTTCGGTCAGCAGGAGATGGTTAGGCGAATGCGTAACGGTAATCCTGTTGCCATCGTTTTTGCCGACCTGGATCATTTTAAAAATGTCAATGATTCCTGGGGGCATGCCGTAGGGGATGCCGTCCTTGTCGAATTTTGCCGCGTTGTGAAAAGTTGCTTGCGTGCATGTGATGTGCTGGCGCGATGGGGGGGAGAGGAGTTTGTTATTATTCTGCCGGACACGTCGCTGGAAGAAGCGCAAGTCGCTGCAGAACGCATTCGCGTTACGATAGAGAAGCACCATTTTGACCACATTAAAATTCAGACGGCGAGTTTTGGCGTTGCGGCTTATTTGTCCGGTGAAACCTGGCATGAGTGGGTTGAACGGGCAGATGCGGCGCTGTACCGCGCCAAAAACAAAGGACGTAACCGTGTTGAACTGGATACAACCAATGCCAGGGATGACATGCCGCAGGAGTCGGCTTATCCATCCCGCTTTTTGCGGCTGGCATGGCGCCAGGATTATGAGTGCGGCCATCCGGTGATTGACCATCAGCACAAGCAGCTTTTTGCCGCTACCAATAATCTTCTCTCGGCGTTTTTGGCCGGCAAATCCGAGAAGAGTATCAAGATTCTCATTGATGGCTTGATCGTAGACATGATGAATCATTTCCGCGACGAAGAAGAGATTTTTCGTGCAGTCGGTTATCCCCAATCTGACGCGCATGCCAATCGTCATGAGGACGTCGTTGACAAAGTACGGAAAATGTCGGATTGTTATTACAATGGTGAGCTGGAATTGGGTGAGCTATTCAGTTTCTTGGCTTATGAAGTGATCATCATGAATATGCTTGCCGATGATAAAGGATTTTTTTCCTACTTTAACGGCAACGCAGATGCTGCCGCTTTGGAGCCATCTGTAACGCCTGCGAAGCCCAAAAAAGCCCCTGCGGGAAAAAACGGTTTAGTCCAGGATAAAAAACCGGCCAATACCGAAGCAGCATCCCAAGCCCGCAAACCGCGCAAAGCCGTTGCGTCTGCCAAAGCAGCAAAAAAGCCGGTAAAACGGGTCAAAAAAGAGATGGTTGCCTGAAAAAAAGGGTCTGATACGTTCTAAAGCCGTTAAAAATTGTCCGGAGTCAATGGCTAAAATCCCTGACAGGGATTAGTCTATTTATATCGGTACTGAGATGCAGCCGCACAGGCAGCATCTTAGTAAAATGATGCCGGATAGCTTGGTGGCTCAATGCCAGGGCTTGCGGCTTTTTCGGAAAAACCAACTCATGGAGCTATTATGCGAACAATGAAAGCCGCCGTCTTTATTGAGCCAGGAAAAATCAGGATTGAGGAAAAGCCCCTGCCAAAAGTCGGTCCGACCGATGCGCTGATTCGCATTACGACCACCACCATCTGTGGAACAGACATTCATATCCTCAAAGGTGAATTTCCCGTCAAGCCCGGCCTGACGATTGGCCATGAGCCGATTGGCGTGATCGAAGAACTTGGTTCTGCTGTGGAAAGCGTTTACCAAAAAGGGCAGCGGGTTGTCGTCGGCGCTATCACCCCATGCGGACAATGCTTTTCCTGCCTGGATGATCACAAATCCCAGTGTCACGGAAAACTCATGGGCGGCTGGCGTTTTGGCAACACGATTGACGGCAGCCAGGCTGAATACCTGCTGGTGCCGTATGCCACGGCGAACCTGCAACACATTCCCGATGACGTTACCGATGAGCAGGTGCTCATGTGCCCGGACATCATGTCCACCGGTTTTGCCGGTGCGGAAAATGCCAAAGTCAAGATTGGCGATAGCGTTGTCGTCTTTGCGCAGGGGCCGATTGGCCTGTGCGCTACTGCCGGCGCCAAACTCAAGGGTGCCACAATGATCATTGCGGTTGACGGCATCCCGGAGCGCCTTGCCATTGCGAAGAAAATGGGAGCAGATATTACCATTAACTTTAATGAAGTGGACCCGGTTGAAGAAATCATGAAAATCACCAAAGGGCAGGGCGTGGATGTCGCTATAGAAGCGCTTGGCAAGCAAAGCACCTTTGAGAGTTGCCTGCGCGTGTTAAAGCCGGGCGGCACCCTTTCCAGCCTGGGCGTGTATGACGGCAAGCTTACGCTGCCGCCGGATGCCTTTGCCGCAGGCCTGGGGGATCATAAAATTATCACCTCGCTTTGTCCGGGCGGCAAGGAACGCATGAGAAGGCTGCTTAATGTCGTTCGTAGCGGCCGTATTGACCTTCAGCATCTGGTGACGCATACTTATAAACTCGATCAGATCGAAGAGGCGTATGATCTTTTCATGAGCCAGCGTGACGGTGTCTTGAAAATTGCGATTAAGCCCTGATATAGTTAAGCATAATACCCCATCAGCATCAGGCTGGAAAACGCAGTCCGGTTTGAAAAACATCAAACCGGATTGTTTATGTCTGGTGCAAGCTGAGCCTTACCGCCAAAGCTAGTCCTGTCCGGATGTATACCGGCTGGGGAAAAGCCTTCACGATCGTCCGGCTTGAAGCTGGATGGCAAAAACAGACAAAAAAGGAAATGATATGCTCGACAGGCCACCTATTACCGTAACAACAGTTGATTATGATTATCTGGAACAGCTTATGGATTTGCCGAAATACCGGAATATGCCGGCAAAACAGGAACTGTTTGATGAATTAAAACGCGCCAGCATCGTCGAACCATCCCAAATTGGCGCCGACATCGTCACATTGCATGCAACCATCCGTTTTGTCGATGACAAAGCGCAGGAACACTATGAGATGACGCTCGTGCCGCCGGAAGAAGCCGACAGCAGCCAAAACCGCATTTCCATCCTGGCGCCGGTCGGCATCGCGCTTTTGGGTCTTTCTGTGGGGCAAACCATCCAGTGGCAGGTACCGGGCAGACAGGATGTCCTCTTACGCGTCCTTGAAGTCGTCAGACCATCCGGGGTTTCTTCCGTTGCAGGCAAAAAATCAGCATCATAATAAAAAGGCAGCACAACCATCGCAAAAGGGGGGAAGCCATGTCAGAACAAAAGTCAGAACAAAAAGCCAAAATTGCGCTTGTTACGGGCGGCAACCGGGGCATTGGCCTTGAAATCTGCCGTCAGCTCGCTGAGGAGGGTTGCATGGTCATTCTCGGCTCCCGCGTTCCTGTTCGCGGGATTGAAGCGGTCGCTTCCCTGAAAAATGCCGGTTATGAAAACGTGCGCTACCTGCACCTCGACATTAACGATCCCGAAACACATATCGCAGCATACGATACCATCGAAAAGGACTATGGCAGGCTGGATATCCTTATCAATAATGCCGCTGTTTCCATTGATGGCACGCACAAGGTTAATACGGTGCCTCTCAGTATTATCCGCGATACCTTTGAAGCTAATTTCTTCAACCTTATTTCGCTTACCCAGCTTCTTTTGCCGCTTGTCCAAAAAAGCCCGGCAGGACGCATCGTCAACCATTCCAGCATACTGGGATCGCTCACCTATCACAGCATGCCGGATTCGCCCATCAAACAGGCCAAAGCCTTTGCCTATAATGCCAGCAAAACCGCATTAAACGCCTTTACCGTGCATTTGGCTCAGTTGTTGCAAGGCACTTCTGTCAAAGTGAATTCAGCCCATCCCGGCAATGTCCGTTCCGATATGAATCCGGGAGGCGAGCTGAGTGCGGAGGAGGGCGCTAAAACGGCAGTTGAGCTTGCGCTATTGGCCGATGATGATCCGACCGGCGGTTTCTTTTACCGCGAGCATATCCTGCCCTGGTAAAAGGGTTTCGTCTTACCCGGGTTTTCCCGTTGCCAAGCCATCTCCCAGCCGCCGGATCTGGCGGCCTTCGGCATCAAAATTCCGCTCATCCAGCCAGGAAAGAAAAGCGGCCCTGATCCTCGGCCAGGTTTTGCTCGTGATGGAGAACCAGGCCGTATCACGGTTGCGCCCCTTTGTTACGACGGCATGGCGGAATGTGCCCTCATATTCAAAACCAAAGCGTATTGCGGCTGCCCGGGAAGGCGCGTTCAAGCTATCGCACTTCCACTCACAGCGCCGGAAACCCAGTTTATCAAAAGCTTCTTGCAGCAAGAGGAAAATGGCCTCTGTCGAAATGCTTGTCCGCTGCATCAAAGGCGACCAGTTCACGTGCCCGATTTCCAGTACGCCGGAATCCGCATCAATCCGCATCAGTGCCACCGAGCCAAGGGGTTTGCCTGTTTGGGCATCCGTCGCGGCAAAATGGACAGAACCCGCGTACCCTTGAATCTTTTTCAGGTGATCCAGCATGGCGCTCGGTGTTCCGGGTTTGTCATAGGGCAGGTAAGTCCAGTCACGGTCATCCGCTACGAGCCGGTGCGCTTCAAAAAGCGCCTGGTAATGCTTTGCCGCATCCAGCGGTTCCAGCCGGCAAAAGCGACCGGCAAGGGAATGAGGTGTTGGCATGGCTGCCGGTTTCCAGTCAGTCAGGCTGTCGCCTACCGGCTGGCCGTATGTATTAATAGGCATAAAAGCATCGCTTCGGTTTATTTGTGGTATTGGACCCGAAATTGTATTGTAGTCATCCACAGGGATTTTACTATCCGCGCCGCATTCCAATTTTTCGGGAACTGAGAAAATCCTCGATGGTCTATTGTATTTCCAAATCCGGCATCAAAATCGGAGGTGTTATGCGCAAGATAAAACCACTGGCGGAATACAATCTTTGGGATCACTATCTTGGTGTAATCCGGTCAGCAGGCGATTTTAGCGGGCGTTCCACCCGAAGCGCATTTTGGGGATATTACCTTTTTTATTATCTCTTCTTTATCGTGTGGGGAGTGTTTTGCAAGATGTTTGGCGGCATCTATACAGGCGCGCTGCTTGCCGTTTACCAGCTTTTCTTCCTGCTTCCCACGGTTGCCCTTATGTTCAGGCGGCTTCACGATACCGGCCGCAGCGGGTGGTATACCTTGCCGATATGGGTATTATTGGTGCTGGTGCTTGTGGTTGAAGCTGGTTTATATTCACCGTATAAGTCCGGCATTACCGTTATCTACATCCTGGGTTTTTTAGCGGGTATAGCCAGTCTCTGCCTCTTTGTCATCATGGGGTTTTTCAAGAGCGGCCCCGGCCGAAATGAATACGGTCCCAATCCCTACGGTGTTCCCAGGCCGCCCAGGCTGGATGAAATCAGCACGGTTGAAATATAAATCCGGATTCAGACGGCATTACCAGGGAAGGCTTCAAGTTGATTGATTATCTCCAACCGGCCGGGATTCGGTATAATCCTTGTTTAACCATCATCCCGTCATGTAATGCAATCCTATGCCGGCCATACCTGAATTACTCCTGCCCGCAGGCTCTGTCGCCAAGATGCACAAGGCCTATGATTTTGGCGCTGATGCCGTTTATGCCGGCCAGCCGCGCTACAGCCTGCGCGCGCGCAATAACGATTTTACCTCGCTTTTAATGCTCGAAGAAGGCATTACCCAGGCCCAGGCTCGCGGCAAACGCTTTTATGTCGCCAGCAATATCTATGCGCACAATGCCAAGCTCAAAACCTACATGGCCGATATGGAACCGGTTATCGCCATGCAGCCCGATGCCCTCATCATGGCCGATCCCGGCCTGATTATGATGGTTCGGGACAAATGGCCGGACATGCCTATCCATCTCTCGGTTCAAGCCAACGCCATTAACTGGGCGGATGTCCGTTTTTGGCAGCGCATCGGCCTTTCACGCATCATCCTTTCACGCGAACTCTCGCTTGAAGAAATCGCGGAAATCCGCCAGCAATGTCCGGATATGGAACTCGAAGTTTTTGTCCACGGCGCGTTATGCGTCGCCTATTCGGGGCGATGCCTGCTTTCCGGCTATTTCAACCGCCGCGATTCCAACCAGGGCACCTGTACCAACTCGTGCCGCTGGAACTACGCCATCCATTCCGCCGAAGAAAACGAAACCGGCGATATTCTCCCCGTTTCAATGTCCCCGGTCATGGAAGAAGCCCATCCTGCCTTTTCCGCGCTCGGCCAGGCGCCGCGCCATCCGCTTGCAGATAAGGCTTACCTCATCGAAGAAGGCAAACGGGCAGGGCAACTTATGCCGATCATGGAAGACGAGCACGGTACTTATATCCTTAATTCCAAAGACCTCCGTGCTGTCGAGCATATCGCGGAACTCGTCAAAATCGGCGTAGACTCGCTTAAAATCGAAGGCCGCACCAAATCCATCTATTACGTCGCCCGAACCGCGCAAGTCTACCGTAAGGCCATTGACGACGCCGTTACCGGCAAGCCCTTTGACGAGACCCTTTTAGGCGCATTGCAGGGTCTTGCCAACCGGGGCTATACCGATGGCTTTTACAAACGCCACCATACGCACGAATACCAAAACTACCTCACCGGCGCATCTGAGCTGCACAACAGCCATTACGTCGGCGATGTCGAGCACATTGAAAACGGTTGGGCAACCGTCATTGTCAAAAACCGTTTCTCCATTGGAGACCGCCTTGAAATTCTCCATCCCGGCGGCAATGATGTCGTCACTCTCCAGGCCATGACCAATACCGACGGCGAACCGCTTACGGTTGCGCCCGGCAGCGGACACGTCGTCCGGATTCCCCTTGACGCAAAATGGGATAAAGCGCTCCTGGCGCGCCTGCTATAACTAGGAAAATATACATCATGCGACAAATCATACTGGATACCGAGACAACGGGCCTTTCAGCCAGCGAAGGAGACCGCATCATCGAAATCGGCTGCATCGAACTTAAAAGCCGCCGGATGACAAAAAGTAATTTCCACACGTATATCAATCCCGAGCGCGACTCCCATCCTGATGCGCTTGCCGTGCACGGCCTTACTACCGCATTTTTGAGCGACAAACCCAAATTTGCCGACATCGCCGCCTCATTTTGCAATTACATCCGCGATGCCGAACTCATCATTCATAATGCGTCGTTTGACTTGGGATTTCTCAATGCCGAACTCAAGCGGCTCAATCTTCCACGTATCGAAGAACTGGCCAAAAGTGTCACGGATACCCTTGCCATGGCGCGTGAAACCTTTCCCGGCAAGCGCAATTCGCTTGATGCGCTTTGCGAACGCTACGAAATTGACAATACCCACCGCGATCTCCACGGCGCGCTTATTGACGCGGCATTGCTTGCCGATGTTTATCTCATCATGACGCGCGGGCAAGATTCTTTGGGCATTGAACTCGCGTCCGAGCGCGATGAAATCGACAGAAACGATCCCGCCAACGCCATCCCCATGCAAATCATGGTGCGAAAAGCCACGTCGCAAGAAATAGCGGAGCATGAAGCTTATCTTGATGACGTCGGCAAAAAAAGCAAAGAAACCGTTGTTTGGCGGCGGCAAAACCTGTCCTGAAACGAGGTTGGCCCTATGGTATGGGGCCGAAAGCCTCAAAAAACGGAAAAATCCTTTACGGACAGGGAAGGACAGCGGCAAAAAGTGCAATCAGAATGTAGCCAAACCGTTTAGCAGGCATCAGCCGTACGCCATTTAAAACAGCAGCCGCAGCAACTTTTTCACAAAACCAGGCTGCATCTTTTTCATCATCCAGGTTTCCCCGATGCGCTTGCTTAAAAACCCCATTGTCGGAAACGAATGCATCG
This sequence comes from Betaproteobacteria bacterium, assembly GCA_009783065.1. The sequence goes on from WRHV01000020.1 coordinate 12,425, forward strand.
TCATCATCAAATCGTACAAGCCGATGTCATGCTGGATTGCCAGCGCCCATTCGTTGATCATCTCACCCGAATTCGCCCCTACAATGCTCACGCCGTAAATCTTGCCTGCCGAAGAACAATAAACCCGCACATGGCCTTCCGTCTTATTCTCCGCAATAGCGGCGCTATAGTCGCTATACTTCGTCTCCACCATCTCATAATCCGTTCCTTCAGCGTTGAGCTCGGCAGTTGTTTTGCCTACGTGCGATACCTGTGGGTCGGTAAAAACCGTCCAGGGAACCGGATATTTCAAATACTTCTTTTTCAAGGGCGGCAAAATCATCGTATTCATCAGCGCCAGCATACCCTGATGCATAGCCGCATGGGACAACAGGTATGAACCGTTGCAATCACCAATGGCATGGACGTGTTTATTCGTCGTACGCAGATAATCATCAACCAGAATCCCTTTCCTGCCGTATTCCACGTTGGCTTTTTCCAGATGCAATGACGAAAAATCATAGCTGCGACCGGCAGCCACCATCAATTTCTCCGACTCGATTTCCAGCCCATCGCGGGACTGGACGATAATCCGGCCATTCTCGCGCCGGCTGATGCGGGTAATGATGCAGGAATTATGTACCGCGATCCCAAGCTTTTCGCAGCCCTGCTGCAATAGTTCGCCGGCTTCTTTTTCCCCGTTGGGCAAAAGATAAGGCCGGTCATGCACGATCGCGCACTTACAACCCATCCTGGCAAACGCCTGCGCCATTTCACAGCCGATAGCGCCGCCGCCGATAAAAGTCAGGCTCTCTGGAATGGTTTCCAGTTGAAAAAGATTCTCGTTCGTCAGAAAATCCACTTCATCAAGCCCTGCAATAGGCGGAATAAAAGGGCGCGTTCCTGTCGCAATAAAAATATGCTTGCCGGTATAACACGCCTCTCCCACGCTGATCACATCCTCGCTCACAAAAGAAGCCGGGCCCTGGCCGAGAATAATATCGGCCTTCTCCATTAATGACAGCACCTTGTTTTCACGAATATGGTCAATATCCGCGTTAATGCGGGAAAAAGGCTCTGTTAGCATCGGATTTTTCTCGGAAATAGCCAAAAGCGCCTTAGAAGGAATATCGCCCGCATTATTGCACTCGCCGCCCACTTTCCGGCTCTCAACAGCCAGCACTTTTAACCCCATCCCGGCAGCCAGATCGGTCACAGCCATGCCGGCCGGTCCTAATCCAATAACAAGCACATCATATTTTTTCATGGCGAATTTCCTTGAAAAGTCATAATGTTATAATATATTTGTAATGTAAAACATCAGTTTTGGAATCGTTTCCAAACGCATGCACGATGTTGCGCAAGTCATCCATCATTTCACTTGTACCAGTATGCATTATAAGTAAATCCAAAGCGAAGAAAAAACATCGGTATTTGAGGCAGATCACCGGAAAACGGAGATTAGAAAAGGAATCGCTCAACTTGCGGTATCCAGGCCGTTTTGCAGCAACGTCCTGAAATTGCAATCCTTTTGCCACTGGCGGCGTTCGTCACTGCTCTCAGCCTGTTGCTGTAGCGCGTCGAGGCTTTCCGCCATCATGCTCTGGAGGATGCGTTCTACCAGCCGGGCATCGGGGTGGATGCAGCTGTAAAAGACGACCGTATTGCCATGCTGGATCAAAATGGTTGGAAACTGATCCACATCCAAATCACCCATCATATCGCCATGCTCCTCAATATCAACCCAAAAAAAGTGCACGTTTGGGTAGGATTGCGCCAGCTTTTCCAGTTCGGGCCGGTATCCCCGGCACGAATTGCACCACCCGGCGCAAAAGCAGGCCACAAGCCATGTCTCCGCATCGAGCAAACCGAGCCATTTAGCATAATCCGACGATTTCAGCGTCACCAAAGCCATATCAAGAGCAAATCAGGAAAGGGAAAATCATTATACTTGTATTCGTATGGAATAGCGCCTATCTGCCGATAGCACAAACGCTTCTATCTATTATGGGATGCGGGCATTCAATTGATCAGGCCGGCTTGCGCTGGAAGGGCACATGGTTGCGGTGAAAATAAATCCTGCGCGAAACGGGCAATTTCACCGATCGCGCGGCCTTTCTTTTAAATCACAACTTCATTTCAGATTTTGCAGCCGTTGCTTTGCCTCCTCATTGCCTTGCGCGGCCGATTTCTGGTACCACTCACGGGCTTTGGCAATATCTTTATCGAGATACAGGCCGCGCTCATATTCAAAGCCCAAAGCACCTTGGGCATTGGCGTAACCGGCATCAGCTGCTTTCCGGATCAGGCTGATTCCCTTTTTAGGCTGTTTCTCGATATGGCTGCTATAGATATATTTATAACCAAGCTCGTAAAGTGCTTCGTTGTATTGTGGGTGATTGGAACCGCTACTGATTGTTTTCTTATACCATTTCTCAGCTTCGGCTTCATTTTTCCTCGTTCCAAGACCATAATCATACATATAGCCAACATTGAAAAATGCTTCCTTGGTTCCTTGTTTTGCAGATTTCAGATACCATTTGAAGCTCTCATCCATATTTTTTTCTACACCGATTCCTTTGAGGTAACACCACCCCATCTTAAATTCCGCGTTGGGATTACCTTGTTTTGCTGCTAACTGATACCATTTGAATGCTTCTTTGAAATCTTTCTTGACGCCAATACCATCTTCATAAAATGTACCCGTGTTGTATTGGGATTCCGGTTGTCCCTGTTCTGCTGCTTTTTTGAACCACTTTGAAGCTTCAATTAAATCTTTCTTCGTTCCTAGTCCTTCCAGATACATGCCTCCTAGTATTTCCTGGGATTCTGCATCGCCAGTTTCTGCCGCTTTTTTCATGAGTGGATATGCCTTTTCAAGCTGGCCATTTTTGAAGTGTTGGATTGCTTCTTCTTTGACGCCAGCGATGGCTATTCCCTGAATCAACAACAAAGCCATTGCCAGCAGCAGGGAAATCAGGGTGGTTTTTTGTTTCATGGCGGGTCTCGTAAATGTTTTTAGACCGTATTATATTTGGCTGGTCTGGCGATGAGCCGCAGCGGCCTG
>WRHV01000021.1 GCA_009783065.1 Betaproteobacteria bacterium
TTTTCTTAACACTTATCTCTTACTACACCCGCACCAGCCGCAAAGCGTTTTGTTTGCCGTCAGCACAGAAATGAGATTATCCAACTTATTAACCCCAACGTCAATACCCTTTTTTACGTTTTTTTGTTTTCAACCGGATTTGATTGTGTAAGGGAGTGGGATTTTGAGGCTTATTTTAATTTTTGTCAAATATTTGAAATAATCCAATCATTATTTTTTGATTTCCCTGTGAGCATTTAAAAATATACATTTTATTTATATTGATATATAAGCTTTTATATTTGATATGTTTAATGGCCCAATTTACTATCAAAATACAACAATTCTGCTGCTTTTTTGCGCGCTTGTATTCTTTTATATTTCTTTCTGACTCTAACTATTGACACCTAACGAGAATTTGTTAAAGTTTCCAGAAAAGAATATTGATACGACACAATATTTCACTTCATAAATTTTTCCTGAAAAAATTTTATTGAAACACTTTCGAGGTGCCGTTAATATTTTCGGTTTTGATAAAACCAAAACAGGTAACGAATTATGAATCTGAAATGCGGCATTGTGGGTTTGCCTAACGTTGGTAAATCAACGCTTTTTAATGCGTTGACAAGGGCTTCTATCCCCGCTGAGAACTATCCCTTTTGCACCATTGAACCCAATGTCGGTATTGTTGAAGTACCCGACCCGCGTCTGGCTTTTCTTTCAACAATTGTTAAGCCGGAAAGGGTTCTGCCGGCTGTTGTCGAATTTGTTGATATTGCCGGTCTCGTCGCAGGCGCATCAAAAGGAGAAGGACTCGGTAACCAATTTCTGGCACACATCCGCGAAACGGATGCGATTGTTCAGGTCGTCCGTTGCTTTAAGAATGATAACGTGATCCATGTTGCCGGCCAGGTTAATCCGCTAAATGACATTCAGGTCATCCAGACCGAACTCGCCTTAGCCGACTTAGGCACAGTCGAGCGGGTTTCCCAGCGGGAAGGCAAAAAAGCAAAAACCGGCGACAAGGAAGCACTCAAATTGTCGCAGCTTTTAGACCGTGTGGCCGAACATTTGAACAAAGCTGAGCCGGTTCGCACAATGCCGTTGGAAACGGAAGAACGGACTCTTTTAAGACCATTACATCTGATTACAGCCAAACCAACCATGTATGTCGCGAATGTTTCAGAGGATGGATTTGAAAACAATCCGCTTCTTGATCAACTGACCGAATATGCGCATTCGCAGCACGCGCCTACTGTTGCTATTTGCGCCGCGATTGAATCCGAAATTGCTGAACTGGATGATGCGGATCGCCTTGCCTTTTTGTCTGACATGGGAATGGAAGAACCGGGCTTGAACCGCCTGATCCGCGCCGCATATGATCTCCTGGGCCTGCAAACTTATTTTACCGCAGGCGTTAAGGAAGTCCGCGCATGGACGATCAGAAAAGGCGATACGGCACCTGTGGCGGCAGGCGTGATTCATACTGATTTCCAGAAAGGATTTATCCGCGCCCAAACTATTTCCTATGACGACTTTATTGCCTACAAAGGAGAACAGGGATCAAAAGAAGCCGGCAAAATGCGCTCTGAGGGAAAAGAATATATTGTCCAGGATGGAGATGTGCTGAACTTTTTATTTAACGTTTGACATGCTTAATTTTTCTATTTTTGTCATTAACAGATTGAAAAAGATTCATAAATTGCAATTTTATTAAAAAAGACGCGTTGTTGAGAATTAAAAGTTGAATTTGAGCCATTTTTGAATGGGTTAATAATAAAAAAAAGTGGTCACAAACTGCTGGTTAGCTGGACATGGAAAAACAGGAAAACCATCTTGTTAGCCATTAACCAAAACTCATCTTACGAACCATGAGGCCGATGATGAATATTCAGAACCCGCCATCTTCCCTTACGCATCTGTCAACATTTGACCTGATCGAGGAAAATACACGGCTTCACAACCGGCTGGATAAATTGCTCCGGCACGGACATGAAAACCAGCAGATACTCAGCCGTAATCATGAAATGAGCCTTAAACTCATTGGCTCAGATACCTTCACCGATCTGATCCAGCATATCTTTGTGACCATGAAAAACACCACGCAGCTGGAAGTCATTTCATTGATCCTGCTCGATCCCCGGGGCGAACTGACCAAACTGGTATCCTTTCTCGGCATAGATACCAGCAAGCATCCCCACTTTCACCTGGTCCGGAATATGGAATCTTTCCATCCTTCTTTGGCAAGCCTGCATCAACCGATATTAAGTCCTTTCTGCTCCCAGCAGCATCGCGGACTTTTCACGGCGGCGAACAAGTTGCCCAAAAGCGTGGCCGTTATTCCACTTCAGCGTTATCACCGGTTGACCGGCTTTATTTGTATGGGAGACATGGACCCCAATCGGTTTGTTTCGGGCATGGCAACCGATTTTCTCCAGCTTCAGGGATCCATCATGGCAATTTGCCTGGAAAATGTCATCGCGCAGGAAAAGCTCAAACAAGTCAGTCTGACGGATTCACTGACCGGCATCGGCAATCGCCGTCATCTCGAAGAGCAAATGCTCAAAGAACTCTCGCTTGCTCAGCGACGCGGCAGCTCTCTTTCCTGCTTATTTATCGACATTGACAAATTCAAACTCATTAACGACCGGCTTGGACATCCTGTCGGTGATGAGGTACTGAAAGAACTGGCGCAAAGAATCAAAAACGAACTGCGTAATTACGATATTCCTGCCAGATTCGGCGGCGAAGAATTTGTTCTGATCCTACCCAACACCGAATTACCCGATGCCAAAATAATTGCCGAACGTATCAGACTGGCCATTAGCGATAAGGCTTTCGCATTGCCGGACCAAGCATATTGCGACGTCACGATTTCCATCGGTGGCTATACCATTTCCGGTATTGAACCTGGACAAAACCTGGCAACTTTATCCCATTTCATTTTATCGCAAGCTGATTTGGCGCTTTACGAAGCAAAAGAAGGAGGCCGAAACCAGGTTGTCTGGGCAGATTAGTCCAGCTTTTTCGCCAGCAGTGAAAACAGGAAGGGTTCGGGTATCAATGCGTAGCGGCGGGAATCCCGGATCATTTCAAGCATGAGTTGTTGCGGCGCCATCAGAGCTACTTTGAAAGCGAAACCGGCTTTCCTTTCCATTTCTTCCAATATGCCAAGTACAGGGCTATCCTGTGGTGTGACTACCAGTTGTTCTCCCGTTTTTCAGATCATATGCCGTCTCTTCCAGTGGTGTTGCCGCTGTTAGCTGTATACAGGATGATTTTTTTGCAGGAACCGCCTCATCCGCCGCTCTTGGAACCGGCAAAGACAAAAAACCTGCGATAGAACCTGTTCCGCATGGCATGCGCCTTACTTTGTGATCTCGTGCGGAAAGTGCCAGTCTCTCATGAATTCAGGGTCAGAAAGTCATATTGTAATTCAGTGCAACGGCTATGCCCGGCTCCCAGACTCTATAGCCGCGCTGGTGCGCGAGATAGTTGTAATACCGCGTGTCAAAGATATTGTTCAGCGTCAGTGAAAAATCGTGCTTCATGCCTGATGATTTAAACCGGTACCCGATTGCGGCGTTTAAGAGGATGGCGCCTTTGGCGCTGTCCACGTTTTCCGGAGTTGAATGCTGTGGCGCAATCATGTGAGTGTTGACATTGGCCCAGAAGCCCTGTTTTTTGTAATCAATCCCGATGTGCCCCGAAACGGGCGCCACACCCGGCAGTGCCTGGTTATTCTGTCTGTCTCTCCCGTACAGTGCGGTCACATCACCATATACTTCCCAGTTATGATGGAATTGCCAGCGCGCATCCAGTTCTGTTCCATAGATGCGCGCATCTTCCACATTGGCAAGTTCTATGCGGGTCGGGTTGACGCGTTTTTCTGCAATGTAGTCGGTAATGATATTAGCAAAGAGCCGCATGCCTGCTTTGAAGGGTTTTCTTTCATAGCGCAGGCCATACTCGGCATAATATGTCTGCTCAGGATTTAGGTTTGGATTTCCGTAGAGCGCCCCCAGGCTTCCGCCGAGATTGACGTATTTGAAACGTTCCAGCAAATCAGCCGCACGATAGCTCGTGGCAAGCAGCAGAGAATGCGTCCAATTTTTACTGGCACGCCATGTCAGGCCGGCATGGAGATGGTAACCGTAATTATCCTTATTACTGCTGTCGTACAGTTTTGTCGCTATCGTGCTCTGCGAACCGGATACAGGTGTGATCTGATACAAGGCTTTGGCATCCGTATTCAGGTATTCAAGACGGGCGCCCAAATTGATGGTAAGCCTGTCGTTTAGCTCCCAGTTATCCTCTGCAAACAAACTGACGGAAGTCTGTGTCGGATCAGGCAGGGTATTGTCATAAAACTGAATGGGGCCGCCGGCCGGGAGTGGTCTGTATAGGGATTGATGGCGGCTGGTATTGACTGACCATCTCCAGAAGTCCAGTCCCGTAACAACCGTATGCGCCCCTGCTTCAAAGGTACCTTGAAATTTGCTTCCCCACGTTTCGTGGTTGCTGTTGGGGCGCAGTTCTATGGGATAAGTCTGTGTCGGCAATCCGGCTGGAATTTCATCAACCCGCACACGGCGCTTGTTCCCGGTGTAATAGAAGCTGCCTTCTAAAATCTTCAGATACGGTGCATTGACATCCAGCGTGGCGTCCAGACTCAAAAAGGAAAATTCCGTACGGGAATAAGTCACTCTGGCTTGTGGCGGCAGGGTGGAAGGACCGCCAGGAATGCCTATATTGTGTCCGGTGGATTTCATGGCTTCAAGAGACAGAACAAGGTTTTCAAAAGGTTTCAGGCTGGTAACGACCCTGCCTTGATCATCTCTGAATTGGCTGTTGAATACCCTCGAATGACGCCCTCCGTATGTATCCCCGTAATCCCGCCATGCACCGGAAACAAGCGCATTGGCATTGGGGCCGGATAGACTGACGTTCCCATAGGTATTGGCGCCAGCCGGATTAGAACTGCCGGACAACGCCAGCTTGCCATGCACTTCTTTTTCACTGGTAAAACCAGGTTTGCGCGTAATAATGTTGACCACGCCCCCAATGGAACCTGTGCCGTAAAGCGCGCTCACGGGTCCCTTGAGCACTTCAATACGCTCCACGTCGGCAGGATTGATGATGCCAAGACGAAAATTGAGATCGGTAGCCGTATTAATGCGCTTGCCATTCAAAAGAACAACCACAGAAGAGCCAGACAGACCACGAATGGAAATGTCCCATCCCCAGGGAGAATCGCCCGTCCGGGTAATGCCGGGAACCCGTTCCAGCGCATCGGCAATGCTTCCTTTGGGTGACAGGGCAATGTCCTGTTCCGTTACAACGGCAACCCCTCCGGGCGTATTGGATAAAGAAGTGGCGTATCCTCGCGCTGTAACAAAAACAGGATTCATCCCGACTTCGCTGTCATCCGTATCCGCAGCGTGAGTGGAGAGTGCAAAAAACAATATCCCCAGCATTAAAACCGCTCTTCGTGCTGATAACAGGCCTGATCCTGCTTTTTGTTTCCTCACTTTCGATCCTTTGTCTTGATGTCTCCGTTTTTGACAGAAACACACGCTCTTGGCGCGCAAAAAGGAAAAGGCCGATTTTTGCAATAGGATGACGGTCTAATTTTTGCTATTCCTTTTTGCCATTTACAAAGCCTGATCGGCATTCCAGAGCACATCCTAAAGCGTATCCGCAACAGAGAAACCTTGCGTGCTTTCTCTATTCATCTTCACGCTTTTTTAGGTGCGTCTTTTTGAGTATATTCAAAATGCCCACCTCACTTCAAGGGGGGCGGCAGGGCAAAGCAACGATTTACGGTGATTCCGTGTAAAAAAGACCGTTTTTTGTCTGTTGTTCCGTTAGCCCGTTTATTTCATTTCAGGCGTCAAAGGACGAAAAATGGAGACTAGCTTTCTTTTTGCAATCGTTCAAACTTGATCCGCAACATGTCGCCGGTTTCCGGAAAATCCGGATTTTTCACAATACAATTAACCGGGCAAACCATCACACATCGCGGTTCTTTATAATGGCCCACGCATTCCGTGCAACGCGACGGGTTAATCTCATAAAATTCCGCACCCAGGACAATGGCCTCATTGGGACATTCCGGCACGCAAATATCGCAATTAATGCAGTCTCTGGTAATTAAAAGCGCCATTTCAGCTCCGGATAAGGATGGCCATAAACACATCCTATCTGATGAAAGACCAAAGAAGAAGTAAGATCAATCAATCCGTCATCAAACGAATTTTGTTTTTCAACCAGGCTTCTACAGACGGGAAAACAAACTTGGAAATATCGCCTCCCAAAACCGCAATTTCGCGCACAATGGTGCCCGAAATAAACTGATACTGATCTGAAGGCGTCATAAAAAGCGTTTCGGCCTCAGGCATCAGATAACGGTTCATGCCGGCCATCTGGAATTCATACTCAAAATCAGAAACCGCCCGCAAACCCCGGATGATAACGCGCGCATTGTGCTCCCGCACCAGGTCTTTCAAAAGACCTGTAAAAGCAACGACTTCGACATTCTGGTAATGATCCAGAACTTCATTCGCAATCTCCAACCTTTCTTCCAGCGTAAAAAAGGGCTGCTTTTTCCTGCTGTCCGCGACACCCACAATCAGTTTTTTGAACAGGGCTGACGACCTGCGAACAAGATCCTCATGACCACGTGTCAGCGGATCAAATGTTCCCGGATAAACTGCAATGGTCATTTCTTTAATTTCCTTCGATTGTCAAAAACGCCAGCTGGATAGAATGTCTAAAAATGATCGGCATGCCGTAACTGGAGCAGGTGATAACAGACGTGTCCTGCCTTGTCTTGTCGGATTATATGCCATTGCCAATCATTTTGACCCGATTGTGCCACAGTTTTTTCCGTGAGGAAAACAGGCGACTCCACATAAACAACCCCATTGCCTTTCAGCAGACCGGCACAAAACGGCAGGATTTCAGGCAGAATATCGGCTTGAAAAGGTGGATCAAGAAAAATAACATCAAACCGCTTTTCCTGCGCTGCCAGGCGTTCTGCGACCAAAAGCGCATCGCCCTGCACCAGCGTCACCAGCGATTTTGCATGCAATTTTTCACATGTCGCTTGCAACTGCTCAAACGCCATCCGATGCGATTCCACCATCGTCACATGCTGTGCGCCACGGCTGGCAGCTTCAAAGCCAAACGCGCCTGTTCCCGCAAAAAGATCAAGGCAAACCATTTCTTCCCATCGGCCATCAAAAAGTGTATACAGCCAATTAAACAGTGTTTCCCTGACACGGTTAGGCGTGGGACGCAGATCCGGCACGACACTAACCGGCAAAAGCGACCGTTTCCATTGGCCGCCAATAATCCGAACCTGGTAACGATGGCTGCTTTTCTGCCTCGCTGAAGGTTTATGTTGTCGCATGCGATCCTTCATTCATAGGAGGAAATACCGACTGAAAATGATATGGATTATTTTGACTCGCCTACAATAATCGTAGACAGCTTATCAGCCGATAGCTTGCGTGCAAATGCTTCCCTGACATCACTGGCAGTGACAGCTTTCACACGATCAACCCAGCTATTTAAGTAATCCAGCGGTAATCCATAATAGCCGATCATCGAAACCAGCGCGAGCATCTTTGCATTATTGTCCATCCGCAACGGAAAACCTTCAACCAGATTATCCTGCGCGGCTTTTAGCTCCTGCTCGGTTGGCCCATTTTGCATGAAGGTATTGAATGTATCTCTGACGACTTTGACAGCTTCTTTCGTCTGTTCTTTTTTTGTCTGTAGGCTGATTATAAAAGGCCCTTTTTGCAAACGTGAATCAAATTGGCTGGATACGCCATAGGAAAGCCCGCGCTTGACACGCACTTCCTGCATCAGGCGGGAAACGAAACCGCCGCCGCCCAACACATAATTACCCACCATCAAAGCGAAAAAATCCGGATCTCCCCGTTTTAACGCCGGCATACCAATCAGAATATGCGACTGCGTGGCAGGATGTTCAATGAATATTTCGCTAGCAACCACTGGCGGAACCTCCGGCAGACTGGCCGGTTTTTTTCCGGCCGGCAAACGGCGAAGCCGCACGCCAAGCTCTTGCGCTATCTCTTCTGCACGTGCCCGTGACGCATCTCCCACAATGGTAATGACAGCCGTATCCGCCGCGTAATGCTGGCGGTGAAACGCCTGCAAATCTTCACGTGTCAAAGAACCAAGCGATTCAGGCGTCGGGTTGAACGCATAGGGATGCGTGCCGTAAAGTGCTTTCATGAAAGCGCGGGAAGCAATGGTATCCGGCTGCGTCAGGGATTCACGAACGGCAGAAATGGCTCGTTTTTTTTCCCGCTGCAATATCTCGGCGGGAAAATCCGGCTGCGCCAGTAATCGCGCCAGGACACGAACCGCACGGTCTGCCTCCTGACGGCTGGACAACGTCCGCAAGACCATGCCGGCTCTATCCATACCGGCACTGCCCGAACGTTGTGCCCCCGTATCGGCAAACACATCCGAAATCTGCGCCTCCGTTAAGACAGGCTCTTTTAAAGGCTGGCTGGACGCAGCCACACCACGAGCCAGCATCATATTGGTTAGCGAAGCCAATCCGGCTTTTCCTTTAGGGTCGCGCCGGGTACCTGCATCAAAATCCACACTGATGTCCAGTACCGGAATCGCATGCGTTTCCACAAAAAAGACCCTGATCCCATTCTCTGTCGTCCAGGATTCAATCGTTATTGCCGCATGAAGCGGTATTTGCACCAGCAACCCGATCACCCCGACAAGCCAGGCAAACCGGAAGAAGCGTAAATGTTTTAAAAAAAGCATGTTCATAAGCGAAACCCGTCAGTCACTGTTATGGCATCAATGTCGAATCGGTACCTGAGGCGGCCTTTTGCCGGGATTTAACGGCAAAGGCACCAGCGTGCCAACCGTGAGAGAATCATCACCAAAATACCTGGCTGCAACAGATTGCACATCAGCCGATGTGACCGCCTTGAGTTTTTCAATCATACGATCCATCTGCCGATATCCCACACCACTCATTTCAAGCACGCCGATTTCCAGCGCCTGGCCAAAAAGTGAATCGCGCTTGTATATTTGCGAAGCAATAATCTGCATCTTCACCCGCTCCAGCTCGGCCTGTGATACGCCTTCTTTCGCAATTTTGGCAATTTCAGCCCGAAGCCGTTTTTCCAATTCTGGGGTTTCTGTTTTGCCCAGTGGAACGGCTATCAGTGTAAAAAGCGCTGGCCCCCGCTCCAATGCAAAATAGTTTGCGGCAACACTGCTGGCAACCTTATCTTTACGAACCAGGCTGGCGGAAAGACGGGCATTGTCATAGCCATCTAAAATGGCTGACAGCACATCCAAGGCATAAACATCCTGATCCTTTTCCACCTCTTTAAGAGAAGGCGCCTTAAATGCCAGCACAACCATCGGATTTTCAGCAGGCGCTTTCACGATGACACGCCGCATGCCCTGCTGATCAGGCTCCGTTTGCGGACGCGTGTGCACTATCTCACGGGATGGAATACGGCCAAAATGCTTTTTCGCCAACGCAAAAACATCTTCGGCCACAACGTTTCCGACTACAACCATTGTCGCATTATTGGGCATATACCAGCGTTCGTACCAATTTCTGGCATCGGCAACCGTCATATTCTCCAGATCATTCATCCACCCGATGACCGGCCAGCGGTAAGGGTGCGCCATCAAGGCCACTGCGGAAACAGCCTCATCCAAAAGTGCTGCGGGCTGGTCTTCCGTCCGCCAGCGCCTTTCTTCCATGACAACCTTCATTTCCTTTCCAAACGCCTCCGGCATCAAAAGCAAATGGCGCATCCTGTCGGCTTCCAGTTCCATCATGCGCTCAAGCCGGCTGCTCTGGATCTGCTGGAAATACGCCGTATAATCCCGGCTTGTAAAGGCATTATCCTGGCCGCCCAGTGACGCCACTATTTTACTGAATTCACCTTCCCCATATTTTTCGGTTCCCTTAAACATCATATGTTCCAGAACATGCGCCACGCCCGTTGTCCCGCTGGTTTCATCCATTGACCCGGCGCGATACCAGATCATATGGACGACGGCCGGTGAACGGCTATCTTCCCGAACAACCACTTTCATGCCGTTTGCAAGCGTCATGTCTTTGATCTCCTGCGCACAGACAGTCGCTGACACGCCGAGCACCAAAAATAAAAAAACAATCGCAATATTTTGAAATTTCATTGATTCGGCTCTGGTAAAATGATGATTATTTATAGACAACAAACCCAGGTTTTTGTCCTTTTCGTGATTACAGTTTATCTAAGCGCCCATGTTCAGCTTTTTTCGTAAAAAAACCGATACCGATACCCCTTACGAAGCACAAACCCATACCCATTCTGTCCCAACTCCAACAGAAACGCCAGCCGTCCCACAGCAAATTAAAACACCCAGCCCCGATACTGCCACAAGCACGCCGCCAAGCCAAGAACCTCTGGAAGAAAATCGCTCATGGTTTGACCGACTTAAAAGCGGATTGGCCAAAACCTCGGCCAATCTCAACATTTTCGGCACGCCGATGCTTGACGATGAACTGTACGATGAACTGGAAATGGCGCTTTTGACCTCGGATGCCGGTATCGAAGCCACGCAGCAACTGCTCTATGACTTGCGGGAAAAGGTCGGGCGGGAACACCTCAAACAACCCGAACAAATCCGTCAGGCCCTGCGCGAACTGCTCACCGATATGCTCAAGCCGCTCGAAAAAAAGCTCGAAATCGGTCGCCATCATCCCCTGGTCATCATGATCGCCGGCGTCAATGGCGCAGGTAAAACCACAACGATCGGCAAGCTGGCACGCCATCTTCAAGCGCATGGACAAAGCGTGCTGCTTGCCGCCGGCGATACCTTCCGCGCGGCAGCCCGGGAACAATTAGCGATCTGGGGCGACCGCAACCGGATCACCGTCATTGCACAGGAATCAGGCGATCCGGCCGCCGTTGCCTTTGATGCGGTACAATCAGCCCAGGCAAAAGGGATCGATGTCGTGATGGTAGACACCGCCGGGCGTTTACCGACACAGCTTCACCTGATGGAAGAGCTGAAAAAAGTCCAGCGCGTCATTGGAAAAGGACAGAACACCGCGCCACATGAAGTCTTGCTCGTCATTGACGGAAATACCGGGCAAAACGCGCTGGCACAGGTAAAAGCGTTTGACGACGCCTTAAAACTCACTGGCCTGATCGTCACCAAACTGGACGGCACCGCAAAAGGCGGCATTTTGGCCGCCATTGCCAAAGTCCGGCCCATTCCGGTTTACTTTATCGGTGTTGGTGAGAAAATAGAGGACTTGCAACCTTTCGTTGCTGAGGAATTTACACACGCCTTACTGGACTGAACGGCAAAAAATGTCTGCGATGATTGAATTCTTTGATGTTTCCCGCTTTTACCCGGACAACATCACAGCCGTAAAAAATATCACTTTCTCCATCCAGCCTGGAGAAATGGTATTCCTCACAGGCCCATCCGGCGCGGGCAAATCCACATTGCTTAAAATGATCGCGGCCATTGAAAAGCCGGATAGCGGCACCCTTACCGTCAATGGACAGGATATTAGCCGGCTCAAGCCCGCCGGCATTTCCTCCCTGCGGCAAAATCTGGGACTGGTGCTGCAACAGCAACTATTTCTATCTGACCGGACAATTCTGGATAACGTCATGCTCCCCTTGATTGTGACCGGCACGCTGCGATCCGAAGCTGAAACCCGCGCCCGTGCCGCGCTGGACAGAGTTGATTTGCTGCATCGCGCCCATTTTCTTCCACAGGCTCTATCAGGCGGCGAACAGCAGCGTGTCGCCGTAGCACGAGCCATCGTCAACAAACCCAAAATCATCCTGGCGGATGAACCCACCGCCAATCTGGATCATGAAAGCGCCAACAAGGTCATAGACGCCATTTGTTTTTTTCAGTCTGCCGGCGTCACATGCATCATTGCGACTCATGATGAACAGCTTCTCAAACCGGCCGACCGGGTCATCTACTTAAACCAGGGCCAGCTAACCCTATCTGAGCAACGATCCATTCCCCGAACGGAAAGATAATGAGTAACTGGTTCCGACAACACTTTTTTGCTATCGGGGACGCGCTTTCGCAACTGCGCCGTGCTCCCGGCAACGCTTTTTTCAATATTCTTGTCCTGTCCATGACACTGGCACTGCCGTTTGCCGGCGTGACGCTGCTGGAAAATCTCCAGACCCTGACCAGTCAAATGGCTGTTGAACCCGAAATCAGTCTTTTTTTAAAAGCGGACGTTTCCCGTGAGGATGCCCTGGCTCTTGAGCAATCCATCAGGCGGATATTGTATTCAGATGAACACAGCAGCCAGGTCATTTTTATTTCGAAGGAAAAAGCACTGGAAACACTCCAGCAAAAAGACGGTATTACCAATATCGTCAAAACCTTGGGCAAAAACCCGCTCCCGGACGGCTATCTCATCCGCATCGCCGGTCATAACGGCGACCCCCGCTTTGCCACCTATATCGAAAACATCACCAAACAGCTTGAAAAACTGCCACATATACAAAAAGTCCAGATCGATTCCGACTGGATCAAACGGCTGGCCGCATTCGTCCGCGTCGTCCGGATAGGCATTATCTTTCTCGGCATTACGCTGGGCATCGTCGTGATTGCCGTCATCTTCAACACGATCCGTCTGCAAATCCTCACGCGAATTGATGAAATCACTCTGACAAGGATGATCGGCGCCAGCCGCGCCTATATCCGGCGTCCCTTCTACTACACCGGCATCCTGCTCGGACTGCTGTCCGGCATGCTGGCTTTAGGCATTGTGACACTATCGCTTTACCTGCTAAACAACGTCATAGCAGACCTTGCACGCCTATACGCATCTAATCTTCAACTGGCGCCGCCCAATCTGCTCGTATTAACCATCCTGCTTCTCATCAGCGCATCATTGGGATGGATCGGCACGCTCTTTTCGATTAACCGCCACCTGGGCCGCATGAACTAACTGATACCTCTCGGACACAACCGCTTTTTTGCGTCTGCGCAAATCGCTTTTGCCGCGATAAGCCTATATTATTCCCGCTATACATCCCGTCTCTGTTTTCAAATGTATGGGCTCGTTAGCACTCTCCATTAAAGAGTGCTAAAATAACAAAGGCGGCAAATAAATTTGCTCACCCAAACTAGAAAAAGCTAAAGGAAAGGCATGACAGCAACATCCGGACAATCTGCATTGATACCGGCGGGAAATCATTCTTTGGCTCTTGGTTTTACCGGCACATTAGGCAATATCGAGGCTTACATATCGGAGGTCAACCGCCTGCCGATGCTGACTCATGAGCAGGAAACCACTCTGGCAGATCGTTATCACGAAAATAACGATCTGGCTGCGGCACAGGAATTGATTTTATCGCACCTGCGTTTGGTTGCTTCCATTGCGCGGGGTTACCTGGGTTATGGCCTGCCCCATGCCGACTTGATTCAAGAAGGCAATATCGGCCTGATGAAAGCCGTGAAGCGATTTGACCCCAAAATGGGAGTCCGGCTCGTCTCCTACGCCATCCACTGGATCAAGGCGGAAATCCATGAATATATTCTGAAAAACTGGCGGATGGTCAAAGTCGCCACGACCAAATCGCAGCGCAAGCTCTTCTTCAATTTGCGCAGTTACAGAAACGGCAACGAAGCCATGACGGAAGCGCAAATTGACTCCCTGGCAACCAAGCTCAACGTCAAGCGTGAAGATGTGCTGGAAATGGAAACGCGCATGAATGGCCGTGACATCGCGCTGGAACCGCCGGTTGACGACGATGACGAAACCTTTACGCCCATTTCGTATCTTTCGACGGAAGAAAACGAGCCGACCCGGGTGTTGGAAGCATTGGAAACGGACCGGCTGCACTCGGAAGGGCTAAAAGAGGCTTTGGACAAGCTGGACCCACGTTCCCGCCGCATTATTGAAGCACGTTGGCTGGCAAACGACGATGGTTCCGGCGCAACGCTGCACACGCTGGCGGAAGAATTCGGGGTATCGGCTGAACGCATCCGTCAAATTGAAACCGCCGCGATGAAAAAAATGAAAACGGCCCTGATTGCCTATAAGTAGCCTTCAAACCATCCCACAAAAAAGGCGCTTAAGCGCCTTTTTTGTATTGTACCGCAGGGGCAACTACTTAACTGCGCCTTGCCCGCCACATGATTGGAACGACGAAAATTCGTGGTTCCCGTTTTGGCAAGCAATGAAAGCGGGACTTCACTTCCGCTTGCGGGCTTGACGGTGCAACCGCCTTACAGAATTGCATGAGGAATGATTAGGAACAGTGTGTAATAGTGTCTCTTTAAGTATGCCGGTTTTTTCGGAATGAAAGAGCGGCGCAAAGCCATAAAAAAAGCCGGATTTAATCCGGCTTTTTGCATCAGGTGAAGCTGGTTTAAAACTCTTCCCAACTCTCGCTGTGATCAGTGGAGGAAGTCGATGCTCCTTTTTTAGCAGGCGCTGCCAGGCGCTTGGCCGCTCCTAATGCCGGTTTTTTGCCCACAGAAGCCAAAGCAGCCCGTTTCACCGGCTCCCTGGCTACTGTTGCTGCCGCGCCTGTCTTGAACATCCCAACCACGTCCACCAGCGTACGCGCCTGATCCTGCAGGCTTTCCGCAGCAGCAGCCGCTTCTTCAACCAATGCCGCATTCTGCTGCGATACCGTGTCCATTTCCGTGACCG
>WRHV01000022.1 GCA_009783065.1 Betaproteobacteria bacterium
CTGGATGTGCCAGGCCGTGATTTGCAGGGCGTGTATTATGCAATGGAGTTTCTTGTTGCTCAGAATCAGAAAGTGAATGGTAAAAAAGGCGCAAACCGGCTTTCCGCAACAGGAAAACGGGTTGTCATCATTGGAGGTGGTGATACCGGTTCAGATTGCGTCGGGGTTTCCAACCGGCAGGGCGCCGCCAGTATTTTACAACTGGATCGTATGCCGAAACCGCCTGAAAAGGAAAACAAATTGCTGGAATGGCCCTATTGGCCGTGTAAACTTCGTGTTTCCTCATCCCATGAAGAGGGTTGTGAGCGGGACTGGCAGGTGGTAACCAAGCGGATTGAAGGAAAGCGGGGCAAGGTAGAGAAACTGATTGCCTGTCGCGCCGGTTTTATCGCGGGGCGTTTTGTTGAACAGCCTGATTCTGAGTTTGAAATTCCGGCAGATATGGTATTGATTGCTGCTGGTTTTGCCAGTCCTGTATCTCAGGTTCTGGATGATTTCGGTGTCGAGAAAGACATGCGTGGCAATGTGCTGGCACTGACAGATCCAGAAAGCCGGCCTTACCGTACCTCCGTTGAAAAAATCTTTGCTGCTGGCGATATGAGACGAGGGCAGTCGCTGGTTGTCTGGGCGATTCGGGAAGGGCGGGAATGCGCCCAGGCAGTTGACCGGTATCTGATGGGAGAGGCGGCGTTGCTTTGCTAACGGTCACGTTAGAGACAGGATTGGCGGTGGGCTGAAATATCATGTTACAGTAAGTTTTTTAATAAAGTGTGCCATTTCGGTTGGGTATCCGCTACAATTAAAATTCTTTAACATACAAGAGTAGGCCATGATTCAGGGTAGCATTGTTGCAGTTGTCACGCCCATGCATCCGGATGGAAGTCTTGATCTGGATTGTCTGCGCAATTTAATTGACTGGCATATCACAGAAGGCACGGATGCCATTGTGATTGTCGGTACAACAGGTGAGTCGCCCACAGTTTCTTTTGAAGAGCACTGTGAATTGGTTAAGGTCGCTGTCGAGCACACAAACAAACGGGTTCCTGTCATTGCTGGCACAGGCGGTAATTCGACAACCGAAGCCATTGAACTGACGGAATATGCCAAAAAAGCTGGCGCCGACGCTTCTCTTCAGGTCGTTCCCTATTACAATCGCCCGACCCAAGAAGGCATGTACCAGCATTTCCGAAAAATTGCGGAAACCATTGATCTGCCCGTTATTCTCTACAATGTGCCGGGCCGGACTGTGGCTGATATGTCCAATGACACCATTTTACGTCTTGCCCAGGTGCCAGGTGTCATTGGGGTCAAGGATGCCACCGGTAATGTAGCCAGGGGGATTGACCTTCTTCGCCGGATACCGAAAGGTTTTAGTATTTATTCCGGTGATGATGCAACAGCAATGGCATTGATGCTGTGTGGCGCCAGGGGTAATATCTCGGTCGTAGCAAACGTTGCTCCCAAAGATATGCATCTGATGTGTGCGGCAGCCCTCAAGGGCGATATTGCAACGGCACGTGAAATCAATGACCGCCTGTTCCCGCTTCACCTGCAATTGTTTGCCGAACCCAATCCGATTCCTGTGAAGTGGCTCATGCATGAGCTAGGATTGATTCCATCGGGCATTCGCTTGCCTTTGGTATCGCTGGATGCGTCTTGCCACGATATTGTTCGCCAGGCATGGCAGGAAAGCGGTGTTCGTGCCAATTTCAAATGAATGTCTGTAAACATTGCCATTAATTAATCGTTATTCGTAATATGAACCGGATCAGAAAAATCTGTTTAGTCTTTGTATGTGCCTTTACGGTCACGCTATTTTCAGGCTGTTCTTCCTGGGATAATCTCTGGGAAGGTGACAGGATCGACTATAAAAGTGAAAATGCCAAGAATCCAACTCAACGGCTTGAGATACCGCCTGATTTGACGCAGTTGCAGCGTGATAACCGATATGCCATTCCCGAAACGGCTTCCGGCACTATCATGGCTTCTGACTATCAGCAAAAGCTGAAGTCACAGACCGGTACCCAGTCTGTTGTCATCGGGCCGGGGTCAGGCGTTGTCGTCGCGCCTAAGGAGGCGACTGGCGCGCATATCGAAAGAGATGGCAGCCAGCGATGGCTGGTAGTCAACCGGACGCCGGAAGAATTGTGGCAGCAGGTTAAGGAATTCTGGCAGGATAATGGCTTCTTGATCAATGTGGAATCGCCCAGCACTGGCGTGATGGAAACGGACTGGGCAGAAAATCGGGCCAAATTGCCGCAGGATTTTATCCGCCGGACTCTTGGCAAGGTAATTGATTCACTTTATTCCACCGGTGAGCGCGATAAATTCCGTACCCGTATGGAGCGTAACAACGATGGTTCAACCGATATCTTTATCAGCCATCGCGGAGCGCAGGAGGAACTTGTCGGTTCGAACAAAGATTCAACTGTGTGGACTTCCCGTCCGTCCGACCCTGAACTTGAGGCAGAGTTTCTTTCACGTCTTTTGGTGCGCCTGACGGACAATAAGGAAAAAGAAGTCACCATGGCGAAAAAAGAAGCGATTATTCCTCAGTTGCGGGCTAATCTGGTCAAAAGTGACGGGCAATCCGTTATCGTTGTGGAAGAAGGATTTGACCGTCTCTGGCGCCGCGTTGGCTTGGCTTTAGACCGTGTCGGTTTCACGGTTGAAGACCGTGACCGTTCAAAGGGGCTGTACTTCGTGCGTTACGTTGATCAGGGTGAAGAGGCCAAGAGTCAATCTGTACAGGATAGAGGTTTTTTCTCCAAACTGTTTTCTTCCTCCGATAAGGACAAGAACAGGAAAGCCAAGAACTATCGTGTTTCTGTAAAGGAAATTCAGGGCGGATCAACGCAGGTTTCAGTCCAGGATAATGAGGGTAAACCTGAAACCTCGCCGGTAGGTGAGAAAATCCTGTCCCTGCTTTATGGGCAGCTGAAGTAACCTGTGGAGGGCAGTGGCATCGCGTCCATTGATATGCATAGCAGGCGGCTGAAATTCTCCAGCCTGGGAAGCGGAAGCAAGGGAAATGCCCTCCTTATCTCTGTTAAAGACAGTACCACGACCACCAGCGTGATGCTGGATTGTGGTTTTGGCCGGCATGAAACCGAGCGGCGTCTGGCCCGTTTAGGCGTATTACCTTCTTCTTTGTCGGGCATTATTATCACGCATGAGCACAGCGATCACGCTGGCAGTGTTTTCCAGTTTGCTGCGCGTCACGATATTCCGGTTTGGATGAGCTATGGCACTTTTCATGCGCTCGGGAGGAAAAACCATGATGTGGATGTCTGTTTTTGCAAGGATGGCGACAGGGTGGTTATTGGCGATCTGCAATTTACGGCATTTACTGTACCCCATGATGCGCGTGAGCCTTTGCAATTCCATGTGACAAATGGCAGCAGCAAATTGGGAATCCTGACTGATGCCGGTAAGATTACGCCTCATTTGGCCAAGGAACTTGGAGGATGTGATGCGCTCATGATCGAATGTAACCATGATGTGCAGATGTTGGCCGAATCCGCTTATCCCTATTTTCTGAAAAACCGTATCAGCAGCATGTATGGGCATTTATCCAATATGGATGCGGCCCGATTTGTCGGGGGCCTGGATCAGACACGATTAAAAAAAGTGATCGGTGCGCATTTGAGCCAGCAGAACAACCATCCCGCACTCGTTCGCGAAAAACTGATGAACGCTATAAAAAGCAGCGAGGTAGAGATTGTGGTTGCTTGCCAGGAGGATGGATTTAGCTGGATCGAGGTCGATTGAGATCAGACAGCGAATTCGTTTGTTTCAAAAGATAAAAAAGCCGGCTTAAAAGCCGGCTTTTTTGATACGACGGGTATGACTAGATTACTTCTTCTCAGCTGGCTTAGCAGCAGCATCAGCTGGCTTGGCAGCAGCATCGGCTGGCTTAGCAGCAGCATCGGCTGGCTTGGCAGCAGCATCGGCTGGCTTGGCAGCAGCATCAGCTGGCTTAGCAGCAGCATCGGCCGGCTTGGCAGCAGCATCGGCTGGCTTAGCAGCGTCAGCAGCTGGTTTAGCAGCATCAGCAGGAGCAGCACCGCCAGCTTTGGCAGCAGCAGCTTTGGCATCAGCAGCAGCTTTGAGCTGAGCATCGGTTTCATTAGCTTCTTTTTTAAGCTGAGCGGCTTCTTCCAATTTACCTTCTTTTTCAAGTTTGCCGGCTTCTATGCGTTTTTTGTCTTGCGGAGGCGGCTCACCAAATTTGCAGGCCGATAATGCGACAGCCAGAATAGCGACGATCAAAAGCGATTTTTTCATTTTTTTTCCTTCAAAAAATATAACGACAAGTATTACCGGTAATAAGTACTTCTATAGAACAATTCCGTAGAGCCCCGCATCCGGTATGCCGGGAGCGCTCCGAAAGTACCCTAATAGCCGTGATTATAGCTATTTTTTGATGCTTGCAACAGATGAGTTGAATATTTTTACAGTTAACGTTGCTGTCTGATACGCTCTGCCCGTTTTATATATTTCTATATTGATGAGCTTTTCTGTTACGTAGAGGAAGTGTATATCAAGAAAGATGATTTTTTAACATTTCTTGATCAAAAAGTTCTGCAATACAACAAAAAAGGGAATTTAAGGAAAAATTCCTCTTTAAAGTACTGACAAAAAGGAGACACTCTGTAGCAAAATATCCCGACTTTTTGACTTGTTCGGCAGGGAAAGGACGTGTTTTATGGAAGAGTGTGAAAACAGTATAATGGAGTGATATAAAACCGAAATCCAACAGCCGTGGAGATAAGATGAAAATTACCAAAAACACTGTTGTCACAGTTCATTACAAACTGTCTGATGCACAGAATAATTTGCTCGAAGACGGACAAGAGCCTATTGTCTATCTACATGGCGGATATGAGAACACGCTGCCGGCTATCGAAAATGCACTTGACGGTAAAGAAATCGGCTATAGCACCGTGATTCAGGTAGAACCCGACCAGGCGTTCGGCGATTACGATCCTTTGTTGGTTCGGATTGAAGAACGCGATAAATTCCCGGCACCGCTGGAAATAGGCATGCAGTTTGAAGGTGTTCCTGAAGAGAATGACGAAGAAAATGATACGGTTATTTTTGTGGTGACTGATATTGCCGACGGCAAAGTTGTCTTGGATGGCAACCACCCATTAGCGGGCATTGCGCTACGCTTTACTTTAAATGTTGTTGATGTGCGCGCAGCAACGCCTGAAGAAATCGAACATCAGCATGCGCACGGCTTTGGTGTGCATGATGATGACGATGATGATAGTAACGAAGGAGACCAATATCGCAGTATTATCGTTCATTGATTTTTCCGTTGGATTTCTCTTTTGAATTGACCGCTTTTGATCCCCCAAGATAAAATAACTGATTGACGAAGTTCGGGAATGACATGCGTCGCAAATTGTTTGTCGGTAACTGGAAAATGAACGGCAGTCTTGTCGCGAATGGCGCTTTACTGCGGAACCTCAAGGATGGTGCTTGGGAAACGCAGGGAGAGCTTGCTGTTTGCGTCCCGGCTTGTTATCTTGCCCAATGTTGCCAAATACTCATTCAATCCGATATTGTCCTTGGTGCGCAGGATGTCTCATCTCATACAATAGGCGCTTATACGGGCGAGGTATCTGCCAGGATGCTGCAGGATTTTGGTTGTAAATATGTCATCGTCGGCCATTCTGAAAGGCGTGAGTATCATGGTGAGACGGATGAGGAAATTGCACACAAGGCTCAGCGCGCGTTGGCAGCCAGGTTGACTCCCATTGTTTGCGTAGGAGAAACGCTTGCGCAAAGAGAAGCTGGGCGAACGCAAGAAGTCATTAATATGCAAATGAGTGCGTTTCTTTCATTGCTGGAGCCGGAAGAAACCAATGGGCTTGTTATTGCTTATGAGCCTGTATGGGCGATAGGAACCGGTAAAACCGCTACGCCTGAAATGGCGCAAGAAGTCCATGCCATGTTGCGGGCGTTGTTGGTGGAAAAAAGCGCGGAAGCAGGAAAACGGGTTCGTATTTTATATGGCGGCAGTATGCGACCTCAAAATGCGCATGAATTATTGCGGATGCCGGATATAGATGGCGGCTTGATAGGCGGCGCATCCTTAAAGGCAGCCGATTTTCTGGCAATCGCAAAAGCTGTATAATTATTAGTTTAGGTATTGATGGAAAAAAGGAAAGAAGAGAATCGCTATGTTGTTTAAAATAATCATTATTGTACAAGTCCTTTCGGCACTGGTCATTATCGGACTTGTTCTGATACAGCAAGGCAAGGGTGCAGATATGGGCGCTGCTTTTGGAGCAGGCGCGTCAGGCAGCCTCTTTGGCGCAACCGGTTCCTCAAATTTTCTTTCCAAGTCAACTGCCATTGCCGCCGTGATCTTTTTTTCCGCAACGTTGGTTATGGCTTACACTGGCTATCGTCCTGCCCCGAAAGCCACAGTGGTTGAGCAGTTGGAAACCATGACGGTCACGCCTGCCCAGGTGGCACAGCCGGAGAAAGCAGAAAAAGCCGCAACCGGCATCGCTGCTGTGCCGGGAGCGCCAGCCGAAAATAAACAGGAAAAATAATTATTTCTTTCGCGATCTGCTTGAAGAAATAAGCGGATACTGCGATAATTCACGTCTTTGCCGACGTGGTGAAATTGGTAGACACGCTATCTTGAGGGGGTAGTGACGAAAGTTGTGCGAGTTCGAGTCTCGCCGTCGGCACCAAATGGACTCCAGCAATGTCCACAAAAATCCAAAAACCCGCATTCTTGCTAAAGAAAATGCGGGTTTTTGTTTTTCTAAGTTTTTTGGAATCTACGGGGTTCTATTGACAATGTACATATGCTATACATATGTTGGTTTTCTTTATTGGTTAATGTATGCAACCAGCAAACTAAATTCCCGATATTGCGACAATGCCGGAAGAGAGAACATGATGATGGCAGCAGTCTCTTTTTGGCATGTGTTGGTTCAGTGATTTCTGTCTGATATTCGTCATTGGTTTTGACATTAGCGGATGACATGGATAATCTGCTTGATGTATTCTCAGCTTGAGAATCTGCAAAGAAAGGAGTCCGATATGAAAAAATTCACCAGAAAACTGTTTCTTCTTTTTGCATTATCCGCCCTGCCTTTTATGGTTCAGGCTCAAACCGGCAAAGTGGCTGACAGCGCGACACCGGCTTTAAACATTCCGACAGTGACGCTTGCCAATGGCGTCAAAATGCCAGTTCTCGGTTTTGGTACTTTTACCTTGACGGGGGATGTGGGTGAAAAAAGCGTGGCAACAGCCCTTGCTTTAGGATACCGCCTTATTGATACGGCCGCCATTTACAGAAATGAAGAGGAGATTGGTGCTGCCATCAGAAAAAGCGGGATTGACCGCGCCTCACTTTTTATCACGACAAAGTTATGGCAAAGCGATTCAGGATATGAAGGTACAAAAAGAGCTTTTGAAGCGTCCATGAAAAAGCTTGGCGTAGATTATATTGATCTCTACCTGATTCACTGGCCGCGCGGAGACGTAAGAGGTTCTTGGCGAGCGATGGAAGAGCTTTACAAGGCAGGCAAGATCAAAGCCATTGGCGTAAGCAATTTTGAGCCGGAACAGCTTGCGGCATTGATAAAGACAGCTCGTATCAAGCCAATGGTCAACCAGATCGAAATACACCCTTTCTTCCAGCAAAAAGAAGCACAGCAAGCCAATGAGAAACTGGGTATCCGTGTGCAGGCATGGTCTCCTTTTGCGCAGGGACGAAATAATCTCTTCACGAATCCTGTTTTAGCCGCCATTGGCAAAAAACACAATAAAAGCGTTGCCCAGGTCACGCTTAGGTGGCTCATGCAAAGAGGCCTGAGCACCATTCCACGCACTTCAGAGCGTTCGGAGATGATGGAAAATCTCGATATCTTTGATTTTGAGCTGGATGCGGCAGATATGCAGAAAATCTCAACGCTGGATTTGAAAACCACCCTGTTCCCGGAATGGCGAAAAAATATAACTTTCCCTTCTGACTAGGAGTGAAAGGGAGGCGGTTTGCATGTTGTTTTGTGCAAGGGTCAGGAATATCTGTGCAGAATCGTTGTTGGCGGCACAAACATCAACCTTGAAATGATGGGGGGCAGGACAGTGCCCCCGCCGCCGCCCTGAATTTTCCGCCGCAACAGGAAAAGGAGAGCGATTTGAGTGCAGATACCGTTGCCCTTTTTATTTCTGACACATCCTTTTGCTTTGCATCAGTTCCTGTTGATGATAATAAAACTAGACTTCAAGAATCAGTGACCGATGAGGCGGTTTTTTGATGCTGCACGCTGTAAAAGTAGTACGGGCCTGTATTTTTTGACGGATCATTATTGATTGCGTGAACTGGCAATATTTTTGGGAGGGATTATGAGGGTAAAGAGGATAATAGGTTGCCTATGCGGTTTGCCTCTTGCAGTAATGTTTGTGTTTTCTTCACCGGCGGCATTGGCTCAGGAAAGTACTGCAAAGACAGAAGCCAAGGCTGCGGTGAAGCAGAAGGAGGCGCTGGATTTTCCGGTTGTGACGCTTCAGCACTGGAAGGATGGTTCCCCGGATGCGCGTTATGGTTTTTTGATTGGTTTTACTTCAGCTGTTGAAATGGAAAAGCAATGGCAGGGCAAAAAGCCCCTGAAGATGGAATATAGCCTGAATCGTACTTGGGCAAAGGGTTTTGATGGCGTTACATTAAAAAATATTTATGACAACATCAATGCCTATATTGAAGCCAATCCTGATAATCTGAAACTCCCGCTGGTTGAATATCTTTGGTATGCCTATGCACAACCGCAGACGAATGAAAAAGTCAGCCGGAAAAAGCTGGAGAGCTTGAATTTCGCAACAGAAGAAAGACCGGTTAAGAATATTAAACCCGTCATGAAAGGAGGGAATTAATATGAGGAAATTGACAACCATGACAGTTTTGACCTGTTTTGTTGCGCTGATGGGGTGTTCCAACATGAGTAAAACCCAGCAAGGCGCGGTGACTGGTGCTGCCTTAGGTGCTGCTGCCGGTGCCGGTATTGGGGCTTTGACCCATGGAAGTGCCGGTACGGGCGCTTTGATTGGTGGTGCGTTGGGTGGTGTGGCAGGTGGAATCTATGGTCATAACAGATAAGCCGCTTGTCGGAATGTGTGGATAGGCGGCGTTTTTAATTGTCCACAGCCTAAAAAAGGCGGATCGGCTGATCCGCCTTTTTTGTGCATGCTTGTTTTTAGCAGGTCTATTCTTCTGACAGCCGTTCTTTGACTTTGTTTTGGGCATAGACGCTGTTATATTTGCCCATGCATATTTCATTGATCCAAAGGCCGTTTTCAGCATCAATCATGGCGCTTAATCCCGAGGCGCGTAGCAGGTCAAGCGTTTTTTCCGGCGACAGGGAATGGTCTGCTGTGGTGTGATATTCCTCAAGCAGGTTTCGCTGGGGCTGGGGTAGGTTCATGTTTTCTTTTTCAGATGGCGTGTTGTATTTAACTTGTGCAGGCGCTTCACGATTTTGATCTTTTAGTAAATCTTATTAGAGAGTATCATATCGTCTTAATATGAATGTTGATGGTTTTTTCATTTTTTCAGGATGTCCTGAATATCCTTATTATTCTCCGCGCAGGCAAAATAATGGCTTTGGCAAAGCGGGTCAGATGCTTTTTCTGATGATTTTCCTTTCCATCTTGATGTTTTCACTCGGGGAGGCTGAATGTGATTCTTGAAGCCTATTTTCCGGTTCTCCTGTTCATTTTGGTCGGCGTGGTTTTCGGGGGCTTTTCCTTATTAATGGGACGATTAGCAGGGCCGCATAAGCCGGATGCCGAAAAAAATTCCCAATACGAGTGTGGTTTTCCTGCGTTCGATGATGCACGTGTCAAATTTGATGTGCGCTATTACCTGATTGCCATTTTGTTTATTTTGTTTGATCTGGAAACAGCCTTTCTTTTTCCGTGGGCAGCTTCCATGCGGGATCTGGGTTGGCCCGGGTTGATTGCCATGCTGATTTTTATTTTGGAGCTGGCAGTCGGATTCTGGTATATCTGGAAAAAAGGCGCGCTTGACTGGGAGTAAGTAATGGCATTGGATGGTTTGTTAAACGAAGGATTCATAACAACCTCACTGGACACGGTGATCAACTGGGGGCGTACCAGTTCGCTTTGGCCGGTGTCATTCGGGCTGGCGTGCTGTGCGATTGAAATGATGCATGCCAGTGCTTCCCGTTACGATCTGGACCGGTATGGTACCTTTTATCGGCCCACGCCAAGGCAGTCGGATGTGATGATTGTGGCTGGTACCCTTTGCAATAAAATGGCGCCGGCCTTAAGAAAGGTATATGACCAGATGGCCGAGCCGCGCTGGGTTATCTCGATGGGGTCTTGCGCTAATGGCGGCGGTTACTATCATTATTCGTATTCCGTTGTGCGCGGTTGTGACCGGATTGTTCCGGTGGATGTTTATGTGCCTGGTTGTCCGCCTACGGCTGAAGCATTGCTGTATGCTTTTATCCAGTTGAAAAACAAGATCAAGCGCACCAATACCATTGCGCGATAAGGCGGGGCGATAGAATATGACGACAAGACTCATACGGTTGCAGGAAACGCTGCGGGAAAGCCTGGGAAGCCGCATGCGTTCATGTACCTATGCACTGGGTGAAGTCACTCTGATTGTTGATGGTTCGGATTATCGTGAAACGATGCTGATGCTAAGGGATCAGCCTGATCTGTCATTTGAGGAACTCATTGATTTGTGCGGAATGGATTATGGGGAGTATGGCAACAGCCGGCACGATGGCCCGAGGTATGCCGTGGTGGTGCATCTGCTTTCGCTGAAGCATAACCGGCGGTTGAGGGTACGGGTATTTGTACCGGATGAAGCCATGCCGTTGCTCCCTACCATCATGGATATTTGGCCTGCGGCAAACTGGTATGAGCGGGAAGCTTTTGACCTTTTCGGTATCCTGTTTGAAGGACATACCGATTTGCGGCGCATTCTGACGGATTATGGCTTCGTCGGGCATCCGCTCCGCAAGGATTTTCCGGTTCATGGCTATGTTGAAATGCGCTATGACGAAGTTGAACGCAAGGTGGTTTACCAGCCGGTAACAATCGAGCAGCGTGAAATAACGCCCCGTGTGATCCGGGAAGAGGATTACGGTAGAAGATAAATGGTTGAGATCAAGAATTACACCGTCAATTTCGGGCCGCAGCATCCGGCAGCGCATGGCGTGTTGCGTCTGATTCTTGAACTCGACGGCGAAGTGATTCAGCGTGCTGACCCGCATATCGGTATGCTGCATCGCGGTACCGAAAAACTGGTTGAACAAAAGACATGGTTGCAGGCGTTGCCATACATGGATCGGCTGGATTACATTTCGATGATGGCTAACGAGCATGCCTATGTTTTGGCGGTTGAAAAGCTGCTGGGTATTGCGGTGCCGATTCGCGCGCAATACATCCGCGTCATGTTTGACGAGATCACGCGTCTTTTGAATCATCTTCTTTTTCTTGGCGCACAAGCGCTGGATGTGGGCGCAATGGCCGTATTTTTGTACGCTTATCGGGAAAGGGAAGATCTTTTCGACTGTTATGAGGCGGTCAGTGGCGCTCGCATGCACGCTGCTTATTACCGTCCTGGCGGCGTTAATCGGGATTTGCCCGATTCGATGCCGCAGCATAAAAAGACCCATTTGAGCAAGGAAAAGCGGCTAAAGGCGCTTAATGCCAATCGGCAAGGGTCGCTGCTGGATTTTATTGAGGATTTTACCAACCGTTTTCCGAAGCATATCGATGAATATGAGACCTTGCTGACAGAAAACCGTATTTGGAAACAGCGACTGGTTGACGTTGGCGTCATTTCGCCGGAAGACGCCATGGCGGCGGGTTTTACCGGCCCGATGCTTCGCGGTTCAGGCGTGGAGTGGGATTTACGGAAAAAACAGCCGTATGCAGTTTATGACCGGCTGGATTTCGCTATCCCCGTCGGAAAGAATGGCGATTGCTATGACCGGTATCTTGTCCGGGTTGAAGAAATGCGCCAGTCCAACCGGATCATCAAACAATGTGTGGACTGGCTGCGCCAAAATCCGGGGCCAATCATGACATCCGATGGCAAAGTTGCCCCCCCGAAAAGAGAAAAAATGAAGACAGGCATGGAAGAAATGATCCACCATTTCAAACTGTTTTCAGAAGGGTTCCATGTCCCTTCCGGCGAAGTGTATGCGGCGGTGGAGGCGCCCAAGGGCGAATTTGGTATTTATGTCGTGTCTGACGGCGCAAACAAGCCATATCGTATGAAGATCCGTTCGCCGGCGTTTGCCCATTTGCAAAATCTGGGTAATCTGATTAAGGGGCATTTGATTGCGGATGCGGTTTCGATCATCGGCAACATTGATATTGTTTTCGGGGAAATCGACCGGTGAGGAAATAATGCTGAGTAAAGAAACTTATAAAAAGATTGACCGGGAAATCGCGAAATTTCCGCCCGGGAAAAAGCGGTCGGCGGCGATTGCCTCTATGGCGATTGCCCAGGATGAAACCGGCTGGCTTTCGTCAGCCGTCATGCAGGAGATTGCGGATTATCTTGGCGTGCCGGTCATTGCGATACAGGAAATTGCCAGCTTTTATAGCATGTTTGATACGAAGCCTGTCGGCAAATACAAAATAACGGTTTGCACGAACCTGCCGTGTGAATTTTCCGGTGGTGTGCAAGTTGCGCAGTATCTGCAAATCAAGTTGGGAATTGGTTTCGGTGAAACAACGCATGATGGTTTATTTACCCTGGTTGAAGGGGAATGTATGGGAGCATGTGGCGATGGCCCGGTTTTGCTGGTGAACAACAAACAGATGCACATGCGCATGTCGAATGCCAAAATTGACCGTCTGCTGGAGGACTTGAAGAAATGACTTGCCTGCATGGCCGCCATATCCAGCCTTTGCTCTTTGCCGGACTGAACGGGGCAAATTGGCGGCTTGCTGATTATGTGTCGCGTGGCGGCTACGCAGTTTTCCAGCGTATCTTGAAGGAAGGCATATCACAGGATGAAATTATTGCTGAAATGACGGCATCATCCCTGCGCGGGAGAGGAGGAGCTGCTTTTCCGACCGGTGTGAAATGGGGATTTATGCCGCGGAATTATGAAGGACAGAAATATCTCATCTGTAATGCCGATGAAAGCGAGCCTGGCACTTTCAAGGACAGGCTGATCATGGACAAGCTGCCCCTGAAACTGCTGGAAGGCATTACCATCGCCGGTTTTACCTTTCAGGCAAAGGCCGGGTATATCTATGTGCGCGGGGAGTACCGGAACATCCAGAAACGTCTCCTCGCCGCCATCGAAAACGCCAAAGCCGCCCGGTTCCTGGGGACGAACATCCTCGGCACGGGCTTTGATTTTGACATCCACATTATCTCCGGCGCGGGGGCTTATGTCTGCGGCGAAAATTCGGCGCTCTTGAATTCCACCGAGGGCAAAGTCGGCAGACCCCGTATCAAGCCGCCCCATCTTGCCGAGGTAGGGCTGTTCCTCCAGCCGACCTTGGTCAACAACGTCGAATCGCTCGCCAACATTCCCGCCATTGTTAACATGGGCGGAGACAACTATCTGCAAATCGGCCATCCCGACTCGGGCGGCACCAAGCTGATCTGCCTCTCCGGCCATGTCCAAAACAAGGGCGTTTTTGAAGTACCGCTGGGCGGCGTTACCCTGCGCGA
>WRHV01000023.1 GCA_009783065.1 Betaproteobacteria bacterium
AATTTGTCTGCTGCAAAGCTGCTTAATCCCGTCTGCCTGCGTTGCCGGTTCAAAACGGAACTCGCCGTATGTTCAATACGCCATCGTCCCGCTTTGTCCCTGCGCCTTGGCAGACGGAATAAATCAACTTTTCGCGACGACAATTTAATGAGGGCTGACCCTAATTTTTTTTTGCCGCTCACGTTATCATTCCAATTTGAATCAGAATAACCGAAAAAATGGTATGTCTTCCCAAAAACCAAATACAAAAGCCAGTCGATTTAAGCGTTTGGGATTGCGCTCAGACATGGATTTTGTACTGCATCTGCCCATACGATACGAAGATGAAACCCGGGTTTTGCCTATTTCTGAGGCGATTCATGCTGTCGGTTTTGCCCAAGTAGAGGGTATCGTGACATCGAGCGAGATACACTACCGTCCCCGCCGTCAACTGGTTGTCAGTATTGCAGACGATACCGGAACACTGTTTTTGCGTTTTCTGCATTTTTACGCCAGCCAGTCAAAGCAACTGGCGGTGGGAAAACGGATTCGTGCCAGAGGGGAATTGCGGCAGGGTTTTTTTGGAGCGGAAATAGTACACCCAGTTTACAGGCTCGTTAGCGAAGAGACGCCACTGCCAACGGCCCTGACGCCGGTTTATCCTTCAACCGAAGGGATTTCACAGCATTTGTTGCGAAAGGAAATCGCAGAGGCAATGAAACGGGTTGACTGGCAGGATACCTTGCCTGAAGCCATACGGGAAAGCCTGAATTTGCCCGCGTTTGGTGATGCCGTCCGGCTGCTGCATCATCCACCGCCGGATGTCGATGAAAATGCGCTGAGTGAGCGGACGCATCCTGCATGGCGGCGCATCAAGTTTGATGAGCTGCTGGCACAGCAACTTTCCATGAAACGGGCATATGCGCGTCGCCGCCAGCAGACGGCGCCATCCCTTTCGGTTATTGGCGGCATAACTCGTGGGCTTCTTGACGCATTGCCGTTTACACTGACCGGTGAACAAAGCAGGGTCATGGCTGAAATCGCGGAAAGCATGCAACTATCCCATCCCATGCAACGTCTGTTGCAGGGAGATGTGGGGAGCGGGAAAACGGTCGTGGCGGCATTGGCCGCCGCTCAGGCCATTGATAGTGGCGCGCAGGTTGCCATGATGGCGCCGACTGAAATATTGGCAGACCAGCATTTTCAGCGCGTGGCGGAATGGATGGTGCCGCTGGGGGTTGATGTTGCATGGTTGACCGGAGGCATGAAAAAGAAAGAAAAAGAGGACGCGCTTTTCCGGATTGCATCCGGTAAGGCCGGGCTGGTTGTCGGGACACATGCGCTCATCCAGGAAGAGGTGCGGTTTGACAGATTGGGGCTGGTCATTGTGGATGAGCAGCACCGTTTTGGTGTCGGTCAGCGCTTGATGCTGCGTAATAAGGGGAATGACGACAGCGGTATGGTGCCACACCATCTGATGATGAGCGCCACACCCATCCCCCGGACTTTGGCCATGACGTATTATGCCGATCTGGATGTGTCGGTCATTAACGCGTTACCGCCTGGACGCACGCCAGTTGTAACGCGCTTGATTGACCAGGAAAGGCGGGATGAAGTGATTGAGCGTATTCATGCCGCAGTTTTATCCGGCCGGCAGATTTACTGGGTTTGTCCCCTGATTGAGGAGTCCGAAGCCCTCCAATTGCAAACGGCGGTAGAAACCCATGCACTGTTGCGTGAGGCTCTGCCCGGACTGAATGTGGGGCTGGTGCACGGGCGTCTAAAAAGAGCAGAAAAACAGGCAGTCATGGATGCTTTCGTCCGGGGAGAGATGCACCTGCTTGTTGCTACAACGGTGATTGAAGTTGGTGTGGATGTGCCCAATGCATCGCTGATGATTATTGAACATGCAGAACGCTTTGGTCTTTCCCAACTGCATCAATTGCGTGGCCGTGTCGGACGTGGCAGTGAACAAAGTGTTTGTTTATTGTTATATCAGACGCCGCTGAGCGAGACGGCGAAACAGCGCCTAAAGACCATGCGTGAAACCAATGACGGATTTGCCGTTGCCAGGCAGGATCTGGAAATTCGTGGCCCAGGTGAATTTCTGGGGGCCAGACAATCCGGCCAGGCCATGCTGCGTTTTGCTGACCTGCAAACGGATACAGACCTGATTGAGGCATCTCAGGAAATAGCAGAGTTGATGTTAAATGATCAGAATGAAGCGACCCGAACAATCGTTGAATCGCATCTGAAACGCTGGATGGGCGGGTTCGAAGATTTTCTAAAAGTATAAAAGGTTAATATGAAATCCCGACTTCTGCTTTATTTGCGCCTGATACGCATTGAAAAACCGATTGGTTACATGCTGCTGATGTGGCCCACGTTGTGGGGTTTATGGATTGCAGCGGAAGGCTGGCCTGGATGGATGCTGTTTTTGATTTTTACCAGTGGTTCGATACTGATGCACTCTGCCGGTTGTGCGATAAATGATTTTGCCGACCGGCATTTTGACCGGCATGTTAAGCGAACCAAAGACCGTCCTTTGACGGCAGGTGAGATTGCGCCCTGGGAAGCGATCGTGGTTGCACTGGTTTTATCATTTGTTTCTCTTCTATTGATTTTGCATCTTAATACGCTGGTATGGTGTTTTGCCATAGCTGCGCTGGTTTTTGCCATGACTTATCCCTGGTTCAAGCGTTTTTTCGCCGTGCCGCAGGCTTATCTTGGGATTGCGTTCGGATTCGGTATCCCGATGGCATTTGCCGCTGTTCATGGGACAGTTCCCGCAATAGCCTGGTATCTGATGCTGGGCAATTTCTTTTGGACGCTGGCTTACGATACGGAATATGCGATGGTAGACAAAGATGATGACCTGAAAATCGGCATCCACTCATCGGCGATTACGTTTGGACAATTCGACGTGGCGGCTGTTATGCTATCTTATGTACTGATGCTGCTCATTCTCTTCATGGCAGGATGGCATGTCGGTTTGAGAGGATGGTTTGTTATCGGGATATTGGGAGCGGCCCTGTGTGTTGTTTTCCAGTACCGGCTGATATGCACAAGGGACAGAATGAAATGTCTTCTTGCTTTTCAGCGTAACAACCTGATCGGTTTGGCATTATTTATCGGGATATTGCTGGACTATGCCAGGTATTAAGGTTTATCCTATAAATAGTGCAAGCAAGACCATAAATGGTCAAAAATGAACTTTGCATGAAAATAAGGTCTCAATAGTTTTACAGATTGAATGAAAGGATGATTGAACATGGATACAACAAATGATGCAGGCAGCAAGCTGGTGGGGAATCTGAAATCGATTATCCAGGATGCGGAAAAAATGCTGGAAAACAGTGCGCAGCAAGGAAGTGAGAGTTTTCAGAAAGCGAAGGAAAAACTGGAGTCGACGCTTGTGGATGCCAAATTTGCCATGCGTGAATTGGAAGATATTGTGATTAGCAAAGCCAAAAATGCGGCGGTTTGTACGGCTGAATATGCTAAGGAGCATCCATGGCAGGCAGCCGGTGTTGTAGCCGTCGTCGGCATTCTGATCGGCATGCTGATCGCACGTAAATAATTTTACCTCGCTCGCGAATGGGTATGATTAGGGATATGGTAAAGATGGTGAGTACGCTGCTCGCCATCTTTCATACGCGTATAGAGCTTTTTACGGTTGAACTACAGGAAGAGGCGCAGCGCCTGTTATCCTATTTCATCTTATCTCTTGTCGCATTGTTTTGCCTGGTGATGACCCTTTTTCTTGCGGTATTCCTTGTGATTGTCCTGTTCTGGGATACGTATCGCATATTGGCTATTTGCGGGCTGATGGTATTTTTAGGTGGCGCGGCCGTGCTGATCGGTTTTGGTATTCGAAGCAATTACCGTAAAAAACCCGGAATGCTGGCCTATACCAGAAACGAGATAGCCAAGGATATTGCACGTCTTAAATCACGCGAATAGACGAGTAGGCGGAAAATATGACAGAACGATACCAATCTCTTGCAGAGCGTCGTGAGAAGCTGGTTGCGCAAAGCACGATTCAGAGGGAGCAATTTGCGGCGCTGGTTGCGGATGTGTGGCAACCGGGCGCGTTGTTAACCGGTAAAAATATCCTGATGCAAGCGCGTCAGAAGCCGCTTTTATCCGGTGTGATGGCTATTTTGACCATTCTTTTTTTTCGCAAGCGCCGCCTGTTCTCCATTTTAGCGATTGGCGCAGTGGTCATAAAAACATGGTCGCAACTGTCGTCGTCTCTTTTGCCGATTCTGAATAAACTGAAACCGTTTCGCCAGAAAAAACTGAAATAAAGCCAGGGTCAGCCCTCATTAATTTGTCGTCGCGAAAAGTCGATTTTTTCCATCTGCTAAGGCGCAGGGACAAAATTGGAAGATGGCGTATTGAACATACGACGAGTTCAATTTTGAACCGGCAACGCAAGCAGACGGGAAAAAGTGGCTTTGCAGTAGACAAATTAATGAGAGCTGACCCTAATACGACGGTTAGCCGGTATTTTTACCGAATTCTTCACCTAATTCGATGCTTCGTTCTGCCGCTGCCCTGGCTGCGGCAATAATGATGTCTTTCAACCGGTTTTCCTGCATAACGGACAAGGCGGCAAAAGTCGTTCCCCCGGGAGAAGTGACCCGTTCACGCAATACGGAAACAGGATCGGACGATTGTGAAGCCAGTTTGCCAGCCCCGTGAAAAGTCGCAATGGCCAGTTTGGTTGCCTGCTCCTGACTGAGACCGAGTTTTTCCCCGGCTTCTTGAAGCGCCTCGATAAAATAAAAGACATAAGCCGGACCGCTGCCGGAAATGGCGGTTACCGCATCCAATAGACTTTCGCTATCCACCCACAATGTTATGCCGACCGCTTGCATGATCGCTTCGGCAATCTGTTTTTGTTCAGCAGTTACGGCATCCGTAGCAAACAGTCCGGTTATGCCCTGGCCAATCAGGGCAGGCGTATTGGGCATCGTGCGGACAATGCTGCTGTAACCTTGCATCCATCTGGAAAGATCGGTTGTGTGAATACCCGCTGCAACAGACAAAATGAGCGGGTTACGCAACAGGGGTAAAAAGTTTGTTACGGCATCGTGTACCTGTTGAGGTTTGATTGCCAGGATCAGCACATCACATTCTGCCAGACGGCTGTCCATAGCGGTTGAGGTGGTGACGCCATAGCGATCTTTCAGATCCTCCAGGGCATCGGGATTCAGATCAACGACATGGATATGTGATCCGGGCGTAATTTTTCCAGAGATACCGCCAATTAGAGCGGAAGCCATATTGCCGCCGCCGATAAATCCTGTTTTCAGATTGTTTTTCATTTCAGTCTCTCGCTCCAAAAATAGCGGTTCCAATCCGGATAATAGTCGCACCTTCGGCAATGGCCGCGTCCATGTCTGCTGTCATGCCCATGGACAGGGTATCCAGATCATAGCCCTGTTCCCGCAACCGGTCATACAGATTTTTCAGGCGGTGGAATGGCTCATGCTGTTTTTGCAGATCATCCTGCGGTTTGGGAATGGCCATCAGCCCGCGTAATTTTAATCGGGGTAGGGTTGAAGTGACTCTTGCCAGTTCAAATACGGTATCTTCATCAATGCCGCTTTTGCTGTTTTCGTGGCTGATATTGACCTGCAGGCAGACATTTAAGGGCGGCAGCGTATCCGGGCGTTGTTCCGAAAGACGACGGGCAATTCTTTCACGATCGACCGAATGAACCCAGTCAAAATGAGCCGCTATGCTGCGCGTCTTGTTGCTCTGGATAGGGCCAATAAAATGCCACTCAAGCATCAGATCAGGCGCCATTTCCTGTATCTGTTGCATTTTTTGGATGGCTTCCTGTTCGTAATTTTCCCCAAAAGCATGCTGCCCGGCGCGTGCGGCCTGGATAATAGCTTGAGGCGGACAGGTTTTTGACACAGCCACCAGGCTGATTGAAGCGGGATTGCGCGATGCCTTTTGCGCTGCTTCAGAGATATGGCGTTGCACAGCTTGCAAGTTTGCACTAATTATGGACATAATTAACCCGATAGTTCCGCACTTTTTGTGATACTTTTCCGCTTCTATGGCAGAATGCTTATGAATTATATGCAAACCTGCGCTCAAATGCCCTTTGTTTTGAAATAAAACGATGAGGCATCATAGAAAAACGGTTTTTTGCAGGAGATAGATTACATGAGCTGGTTAATATGGCTGCTGTTTTTTGTGCTGGTCATTGCCGCTGTTGCAGCCAAAATAAAACGGTCGGCGCGCGTTATCATCTTCAGGGGTGAGGATAGGCCGGTTCATCCGGATGACAGCCGCCAGGTTCAAGGCTTTCGCAGTTCGAATGTCGAACAGATGGTGTCCTGTTCGAAGTGCGGTATTTATGTGCCGGCTTCTGAAGCTGTTTTTCGGACGGGCAAAGTCTATTGTAGTGAAGAGCACAGCCGCCAGCCCTGATAAATGAGGGCTGACCTTAGCACATTCCCGAAATGTTGATGATAGATGAAAATGGCTGGTGCAAGCAGGCGGAATCGCTGCTTTCTCCCAATCACGACAGCCGCCCCGCAGGAACCCGGATCAATCTGATCGTCATTCATAATATCAGCCTTCCTCCCAGGCAGTACGGCGGTTCTTTTATTGCAGATTTGTTTTTGAACCGCCTTGACTTTGATGCCCACCCTTATTTTAATCAGTTGCGCGCCTTGCGTGTATCGGCTCATTTTCTTATCCGCCGCGACGGGAAACTCATCCAATTTGTCTCCATCAATGACAGGGCATGGCATGCCGGTGTGTCAGATTTTCAGGGGCGGGTACAGTGCAATGATTTTTCCGTTGGCATTGAAATGGAAGGGAGTGACCATGAGCCGTTTACGGGCCTCCAGTACACGATTTTAGCCGAGTTGACCGCAGCCCTATGCGTCCGTTACCCCATTACAGCCGTGACAGGGCACGAACAGATTGCGCCCAGCCGCAAAACGGACCCGGGCCCTTACTTTGATTGGCGTCGCTACGAAAAGGATATATCTGCCTTGCCGGAATCGCGCCCGCTTTCCTTCCCGAAGCCGGTAACGCGCTAAATAGCGCGGATGAGTATTGGATTTCTAGGGTCAGCTCTCATAAAATTGTCTGCTGCAAAGCCGCTATTTCCCGTCTGTCTGCGTTGCTGGTTCAAAATTGAACTGGCCGTATGTTCAATACGCCATCGTCCCATTTTGTCCCTGCACCTTGGCAGACAGAAAAAATCAACTTTTCGCGACGACAATTTAATGAGGGCTGACCCTAGAAAATGCTGATGAGAATATGGGCTTTTTTCCTGGCCGCTTTTTCATAAAAGGCGAGCAGGTTGTTAAATTCCTGCGCCAGTTTCTGTTTCAAAAAAGCGGCATCTTTGTCATGCCAGATATCCGGATAGATTTCCGCTTCACGAAAGGCTGCCAGGTCGGCATTTTCTGCCAGCTTTTCAATATCGACGTCTTTCATGGTCGCGATAATGTCGGAAAGCCTGTCGGTTTCCGTTGAAGCAATAAAATCCGCTTCCTCATCATCTTCATTAAAGACATCCATGCCGACAATGGCTTCACTTAATTCATCGTCCTCGACCGGCGTGGATGCGGTTGTTCCTGTCAGCAAAAAATGCAGGCCATCCCAGAATTCGTCCATGCGGTAAAGCGCGGTTCCCGTTTCTTCCAGTTCTTCGATTTTTTCCAATAGCGCTATGTTATCCAACCCAAGCAGGCTATCAAGCGTGTCATCATCAAGCATCATGTAATTGGCAATAAAAGACATCTGTGACTCCGGTCAGGTGATTGAAAAAAGGTTTTCCATGTCTTGCCGCGTTAGCTTTGCCGTATGGATTTCCAGCAGTTTGCGTCGGTTAGTAAAACCATGCGTGATTTGAATATGGCTTTTGGGCAGATCCAGTTTGTCGGCGATGAAGCGGATTAACGCTTCATTCGCCTTGCCTTCAACAGGTGGTGCCTGTAGCCGGATGCGCAAAGCGTCGTCGGTAACGGACAGGATTTCCGATTTTTTTCCGTTCGGGCTGATCTGGACAGAAAGCCGGAACCCCGTCCCGATTTCTGAAAGCCAGCTTTTGCTCATATCAAAGGTGAAGAATCAGTTGGGGCACGAATCGGCTGGCAATGTTCAGGATAATAAATGCAACAAGAACAGACAGGTCAAGCCCGCCAATGGGCGGAATCAGTTTTCGTATTGGAGCGAGAAAAGGGCGATTCAGTGCGCCGACCAACGGTGCCAGCGGCGCATGTGGATTAACCCAACTGAAAATTACTTCCAATATGAGCAGGCCCATGATGCCATAAACCACCCAGTTAAATAAAGTCAAAAGCGTTAAAATCAGGATGATTTTGACCATAAAAACCGGAACAATGGCCATAGACTTGGCAATGGCAGCTAAAACCGCAATTAAAATAGCGCCAATCAGACTGGCCCAATCCTGTTTTCCGGTATCGGGAATGACCTTGCGGAGTGGATTCACAAGCCAATTGGTCAGGACATAGACGAAATTTCCGATTTGCATCGGGGGCCTGACACGCACGGCAGCCATCCAGAAGCGGAGCAGCATCAATCCTCCAAACAGGGCTGCCGCCGTATCAATGATGATTTGCAAAATGCCTTGTGCCACAAGTTCTCCTTTTTCCTGGTGGTTCTTTTATCAATTATAAAATGATAACCGCTTTAGGCCGTGTTTGAATACAGCATCTGGTTTGGGGAAAAGATAAAAGCAGGATCAGCTTTCCTATACCGGTAGCTTTGTTTCCTGAAAACGAAAGAATAACCAGAAAAGGCGCCTCATGCTTCCTTTTTGTTTCCCGATGTTTAAATAAAGCAAACGATCCAGGAAATCCGTCGATATGAGGTATGAAAGCAGCTATTCGGATAATTCTATTTGTGAGTGATTTATCCGAATAGCTGCATTGCGGATTTTCCGACTCTTTTAAAATGAACGGTTCCCCAAAAGTTGAGCACTGACCCAACGGTCAAGGTGACCTATTTATGACCCAATCCGAACCGGATTTAAAACGATCCGTAACAAGGCATGCGCAATTTGGGATTGAAGGTCGCGGATTAACAGCCAGGCGATCTGGTGTCAGCAATAGCCACGTTCGCAAAAAAACGGCTGAAAAATGCCGCAAAGAAATTCCCAAAAATTGTCCTGCGTCAATTTTTTCTGCAAAAAAATGGCGAAAAGCAACAAAACTAGTACCAAAGTACGATAGGGCTCTCCCATGAAATGACCTATATTTATGGAAAAGATATTGTTCGCAAACTCAAAATAACGCTTTAAATCACCATACAAAAAATGCCAAAGAGAA
>WRHV01000024.1 GCA_009783065.1 Betaproteobacteria bacterium
CTCTGTCTTTAGACGGAAAAAATTGACCTTGCAGACATTAAAAACGGCGCCATTTTCGGCGTTTTCTTGATGGAAGCAAACATTAATCCACGGCTTTGACCATATCTTCAATGACTTTTTTAGCATCGCCAAAAACCATCATGGTTTTATCCATGTAAAAAAGTTCATTGTCCAGCCCGGCGTAACCTGCCGCCATGGAACGCTTATTGACGATGATGGTTTTGGCACGGTACGCTTCCAGAATCGGCATGCCTGCAATCGGTGATTTCGGATCTTTTGCGGCCGGGTTGACAACATCATTGGCGCCAAGGACGAGTACCACATCAGTTTGGCTAAACTCGCCATTGATGTCTTCCATTTCAAATACCTGATCGTACGGGATTTCTGCTTCAGCAAGCAAAACGTTCATATGGCCCGGCATCCGGCCTGCTACAGGGTGGATAGCATATTTGACTGTAACACCATGCTCGACTAGTTTATCTGTCAGTTCCTTCAAGGCATGCTGCGCACGCGCAACAGCCAGTCCATAGCCCGGGACGATCAGTACCGTATCGGCATTCATCATCAGAAAAGCGGCATCATCAGCAGACCCTGATTTCACATTTCGGGGAGTTTGCTCTCCTGTTACCATCGTTCCTGAATCACTGCCAAATCCGCCCATGATCACACTGATAAAAGAACGGTTCATAGCCTTACACATG
Organism: Betaproteobacteria bacterium; assembly: GCA_009783065.1. The sequence goes on from WRHV01000024.1 coordinate 702, forward strand.
ATATAGGAAAGGATGGCGCCGGATGAACCGACCAAAGAGCCGGCGATGATCAACATCGAGTTATTTAATGAGAATCCGATTCCGGCAGCAGCCCAACCGGAGTAGCTGTTGAGCATGGAGACGACAACAGGCATGTCCGCGCCGCCAATTGGTATGATAATCAGTACACCCAGCACAAAAGCGATAGCGGTCATGATCAAAAAGGGCGTCCATGCCGGTTTTATGCCTGGCGCAAGACAGAATATCAGTCCCAGGCCAATCATGAGCAGTGCAAGAATCAGGTTGATGATATGCTGGCCTTTAAAAACAATAGGGGCTCCCTGAAATAGGCGGAACCGGTAGCTGCCGGATAGTTTTCCAAACGCAATGACAGAGCCGGAAAAAGTAATTGCGCCGATAAAAGTACCGATAAACAGCTCAAGGCGGTTGCCAAAGGGGATAGGGGTATCGCGCGCCGTAATCTGAAATGCAAAAGGTTCAGCGATGGCAGCGACAGCGATAAAAACAGCGGCCAGACCAATCAGGGAATGCATGGCTGCAACCAGTTCCGGCATTTTGGTCATTTCTACGCGTTTGGCCATAACCGCACCAATCAGCCCGCCGACAATAACACCGCCAACCAGCAGACCGAACCCTAGTCCGCCTGATCCGGCGTATTCTGATTTGAGTTTGAAGATTAAGGCAAGGGTGGTCAAAATGGCAATAGCCATGCCCATCATACCAAAGACATTACCTCGGCGGGCGGTTGAAGGATGAGAAAGACCTTTGAGTGCCTGAATGAAACAGACGGACGCAACAAGATAGAGTAAAGTAACAAGATTCATACTCATTGTCGGCTCTCCTTGCCGGTCGCTTTGGGTTCTTTTTTCTTGAACATTTCCAGCATGCGCTGTGTTACCAGGAATCCGCCAAAGACATTGATAGCAGCCAGTATAACTGCCAATGTTCCCATGACCTGGCCGACGATTCCTTCAGTCAGGGCTGTTGCCAGCATCGCGCCAACGATGACAATGGCAGAGATGGCATTGGTGACAGCCATCAGGGGGGTATGAAGGGCTGGCGTGACTGTCCAAACAATGTGATAGCCAACATAAATAGCCAGAACAAAGATAATGAGATTGATTAAAGTCAGGCTCACGTCCATAAGATCATCCGTCAGTCTTTGGTACCAGTGATTTTGTTGCTTTCATCCACAAAGACGATTTTTGGCTGAAAAGTTTTGATTTCTTCGTCTGTCATGGGGCCATAAGTACAAATAATAAGCAAGTCGCCCAGATGCGCTCTTCTGGCAGCCGCGCCGTTTAAGGAAATCTCGCCGGTTCCCCGTTTACCGGGAATCGTATAGGTTGAAAAGCGTTCACCGTTGTTAACATTGTAGAGTTCAATACGCTCATATTCGAGGATACCGGCGGCTTCCATCAGATCTTCATCAATTCCGCACGATCCTTCGTAATTAAGATCGCATTGCGTGACGGTGACACGATGAATTTTTGAGCGGAGCATGATACGTTGCATTTTTTAGTTTCTCCTATTTGCGAAATAGGTCACCGTTGGCGCACATGCGCGTTGCGGCAACAATTTCATCTTCAAGGTTAATGACAAGGTTATTATCCTTGTCTAGGATAAGGTTCAGAAAATCGAGCAGGTTACGGGCATAAAGTGCCGAAGCATCCGCAGCAACCAGCGTGGCAAGATTGGGGATGCCGATAATATGAACACCATATTTTGTAACGGTTTTTCCCAGTTCGGAAAGCGCGCAGTTTCCTCCCTGTTCGACAGCCATATCGACAATGACGGAACCGGGTTTCATCGCTTTAACCATTTCTTCAGAAATCAGTACAGGCGCTTTTTTTCCAGGAATCAGCGCTGTTGTGATGATGATGTCGGCTTGTTTTGCGCGTTCGTGAACCAAAGCCGCCTGACGCTTCATCCAGGCTTCCGGCATAGGGCGGGCATAACCGCCGGAACCTTTTGCTATTTCCCGTTCTTCATCCGTTTCATAAGGCACATCAATGAATTTGGCGCCCAATGACTCCACCTGTTCTTTTACCGGTGGGCGTACGTCTGATGCTTCAATGACGGCTCCAAGGCGTTTTGCAGTGGCGATGGCCTGCAATCCAGCCACACCGACACCCATAATCAGGACACGTGCTGCTTTGACAGTACCTGCCGCAGTCATCAGCATGGGCATAAAACGCGGATAGGTATTTGCAGCCACCATCACCGCTTTATAGCCGGCGATATTGGCCTGTGAGGATAAGACATCCAGCGACTGTGCGCGGGATATTCGGGGAGCCGCTTCGAGGGCGAATGCCGTCAGCCCCTGTGCTGCCATCTTTGCGATGTTTTCCGCATCAAAAGGATTGAGCATGCCGATCAGAACTGTGCCGGATTTCATGAAGGGCAGTTCTGTTTCAGTTGGAGCGCGAACTTTTAGAACAATGTCACAGGCAAAAGCCTCTGCTGCACTGCCCATCTGGGCGCCTGCTTCCTGATAGGCGATGTCAGGGATGCTTGAACGGATACCTGCGCCTGTTTCCACGATAATCTGGTGATTTTTTGCCAGAAGTTTCCGGATGGTTTCCGGCGTGGCTGCGACACGCGTTTCGCCTTCTCTTATCTCGGCAGGGATGCCGATTTTCATATACTCCTCCAAACATTAAAAGGCTTTTTTTTAAAGCCATTTATAATACACAATTTTTTAGCTGAAAAATCAAATACAAGCGAAAATAACACGTATTTAGAACCTAAATGTGCAATCAAAGTTGCGGTATGTTTTCATTTTTTGTTTGCCCGAATAACGTGGTGAAGGAAAAGCATGCTTGGTAATGTAAAAATAATCCTGCATGTCTATGTATTAAAATAGAAATTTGACAGGAAAAAAGATGTCTGAAATCTGGAGGCCCTATATTGTCGTGGCCGCAGTGGTGGAAAAAGATGGCCGTTTTTTGCTGGTTGAAGAAAGGGAAGCAGACGGTTCCCTTTCTCTAAACCAGCCTGCTGGTCTGCTGGAAGCCGGTGAATCATTGGAACAGGCTGTTGTGCGGGAAACGCTTGAAGAAAGCGCTTATGATTTTCATCCCAATGGTTTTTTGGGAACCTATCATTTAAATTATCGCATGAAGGATGGATTGGATATCAGCTATATCCGTTTCGCTTTTACAGGAACGGTTGGTACTTTGCACAATCGGCCGCTGGACCCGGATATTGTGCGAGCGGTCTGGATGACAAGGGATGAGCTGGCGGCTTGCCGCGAGCGGCACCGTAGCGTGGTGGTTATGCAATGCATTGATGATTATCTGGCGGGGCAAAAAACGCCATTATCTGTTGTATCGCGATATAAGGTTGTGAACAAGGTCGTATCATGAGTCGGCAAAAAATCGTTATTGGCATGTCTGGCGGAGTCGATTCGTCAGTGGCGGCATGGTTGCTTAAAGAGCAGGGCTATGACGTTATCGGCCTTTTTATGAAAAACTGGGAAGACGATGATGATAATGCGTTCTGCTCGGCCCGACAGGATTGGTTAGATGCCGTGACAGTGGCTGATGTGATTGGAATAGACATCGAAGCAGTCAATTTTGCCGCAGAATACAAGGAGCGGGTGTTTTCCGAATTTTTGCGTGAATATGAAGCTGGCCGTACACCCAATCCAGATGTGTTGTGCAATGCGGAAATCAAGTTTAAAGCTTTTTTGGATCATGCCGTTTCTCTAGGAGCGGAGCGGATTGCAACCGGGCATTATGCACGTGTGCGTGAAAATAATGGACTGTTTGAATTGTTAAAGGCTGAAGATGCCAGCAAGGACCAGAGTTACTTCCTGCATCGCCTCAACCAAAAACAGTTGTCAAAAACACTTTTCCCGCTTGGGGATATCCCGAAAACCGAAGTACGTCGAATTGCGGAAAAATTAGGGCTGCATAATGCCCGGAAAAAGGATTCAACGGGAATCTGCTTTATTGGCGAAAGGCCGTTTCGTGCTTTTTTAAACCGCTATCTGTCATATGAGCCTGGCCCCATCAAAACACCTGAAGGTGAAATTATTGGTGAACATGTTGGTTTAAGTTTTTACACGATCGGGCAGCGAAAAGGGATTGGAATTGGCGGGCTGAAAGCACATAAAAAGGTGGATGGCACAAGTGATGCGTGGTATGTGGCGAAAAAGGATAGGATGGAAAATGCTTTGTATGTCGTGCAAGGGCACTCGCATCCCTGGCTGTTGTCCTCTGAACTCCATGCGGGCCAATCCAGTTGGATAGCTGGAACATCGCCTGAGGAAGGTGAAATGTCAGTTAAGACACGCTATCGCCAAAGTGATGTCTTATGCCGTCTTAGCTTGCCGGGAAAAACGCAACTTGCCGCCGGTTTTCAGGAGCCGCAATGGGCTGTTACGCCAGGCCAGTCAGCCGTGTTTTATCGCGGGGAAATCTGCCTTGGCGGCGGTATCATAGAAAGCAGCGTGTCCGTCTCAAGTTAGCTAGCGGTTTTTTGCGGGGATAGTTTCAGGCTTATTTATACCGGAATCGTTTCCTGAAACGACGAACGCTCAGACAGTCTGTCGAATAGATTTGCCAGATTTTCATATTCACTCCGCCAGTCGATGTTCTCGAAACGGAAAGACAACCAGCCCAAAGCGCAGCCTACGGCGATGTCGGCAAGGGAGTAGGTGTTGTCGTGGCAATAGGATTTATTGCCTAATTGTTGGGACATGGCTTTTAATCCGGCATGTACTTTGCCAAGCTGGTGCTGTATCCAGCGCGTGCTTTGTTGCTCTTGCGGTCTTTGCGTTTCTTCCAGGCGAACCAATATGGCGGCTTCCATCACGCCATTGGCAAGCGCTTCCCAGCACTTAACCTCAGCACGGGCCCGGCCGCCTAGGGGGAGAAGTTTGCCGACAGGGGTTGCTGTATCCAGATAATCAACAATGACACTGGAGTCATAAAGTGTTTTGCCATCTTCCATTATCAGGCATGGCACTTTTCCCAGGGGATTAAATTGGTTCAGCGTACTGTCAGGTGAATTCAGGTCTTCCAGCAGGAAGGCATAGTCGATTCTTTTTTCATTTAATACGATCCGTACTTTGCGGACATAAGGGCTGGTTGCTGTGCCGATCAGTTTCATGATTCAAGTGTTCTCAGGACAAAACAGGCCGCGATTATAGCATTATGTTCACGAAAAAGATTTTCTCAGATAGTAAGAAATAACGTTTTTTCTTAGTGTGATGATAAAATTTCAATTTATTTACAGATACTTTTAAAATGGAATTTTCTGCGCTTTCAGCTTTATCTCCGCTTGATGGTCGTTATGTCAGTAAAACCGGTGCTCTGCGTCCCATATTGTCGGAAGCTGGTTTTATGCGTTATCGGGTAAAAGTGGAAGTGGCGTGGCTGCAAGCGCTTTCACAGGCCGGTTTTGCCGAAATCAAACCCTTCTCACCTGCTGCGAATGCTTTTCTTGACGGATTGGTCAAAGGGTTTTCCTTGGATGACGCTGCTCGCATCAAGGAAATTGAGGCGATAACCAACCATGATGTCAAGGCCGTTGAATATTGGCTAAAAGAATCGCTCGGTCTCACATTGCCGTCTGAACTCGCTCAATTAAAATCTCGTGAAGTCAGGGTAGAAGCGGCCATAACCGCTGAATTGGAGGATGCCGCAGAATTTATTCATTTTGCCTGTACTTCCGAAGATATCAATAATACATCTCACGGCATGATGATCAAAGAGGCAAGAGACCAGGTTGCTCTGCCGGCACTGGATGTTCTCATTGAGCGTTTGCGTAATCTGGCTCATGTTTATGCCGCATTGCCCATGCTTTCACGTACACATGGACAGACGGCGAGCCCAACGACACTCGGTAAGGAAATGGCAAATGTCGTGGCAAGATTACAACGTTCCAGAAAACAAGTTGCTGAAGTGGAAATTCTCGGAAAGATGAATGGCGCAGTGGGTAATTACAATGCACACTTGTCTGCCTATCCTGATTTTAACTGGGAAAATTTCTCGATGGAGGTAGTGGAAAAACGACTTGGCCTGCGTTTTAGTCGTTACACCATTCAAATTGAACCGCATGATTATATGGCTGAATTGTTCGATGCTATTGCGCGGGTCAACACAATTCTTATCGATTTGAACAGGGATATCTGGAGTTACATTTCTCTGGGTTATTTCAAGCAGATAACCAAGCCCGGCGAGATCGGTTCCAGCACGATGCCGCACAAGGTTAACCCGATTGATTTTGAAAATTCAGAGGGTAATCTTGGGCTTGCCAATGCGCTTTTAAGACATATGGCCGAAAAATTACCCATATCACGCTGGCAACGTGATTTGACCGATTCAACAGTGTTGAGAAATGTCGGTATAGCACTCGGTTATGCCGTGCTAGCATATGACAGTTGTTTGCGCGGGCTGAACAAACTGGAAGTCAATGCGGAGAAAATTGCTGAAGATCTGCACGATGCATGGGAAGTGCTGGCAGAGCCGGTACAAACCGTTATGCGCCGGTATGGTGTTAAAAATCCATATGAGCGGTTAAAGGAATTAACACGCGGCAGAGGAATAACCAGGCAGGAATTGCATGATTTTATCGCAAGTCTTGAAATACCAGAGGACGCAAAAAAAGAATTAATGGCAATGACACCGGCATCTTATATAGGATTGGCTTCACGACTGGCAGAACAAATATAAAATTAGTCGGATAAGGAAAGAGTACGTTATGAATTTTTTAAAATGCGTTTTTTCCTCATGGGTTATTGGTTTGGTATTGTTTGCTGTTCAGGGTGCCAGCCACGCAGTTGGTTTGGCGCCGGATAGCGCTTCTATTGAAGTTGGTGTGGGTAAAAACGATCTTGTTGTTACCCGTGTTGCGGTACAGTGGGATTGGAACCGACACTGGTTCAATTCAAATGGAACAAGTTTGGACGGTTATTTTGATCTGAATGCAGCCTGGTGGCATGCTTCAGACTGGAAAGGTCGAGATGAAAACAAGGAACTGGGTGTTGTTGGCTTTACCCCGGTTTTCCGTTTTATGAAAACCAATAAAAAGGGCCCCTATGTTGAAGCCGGTATTGGCGTGAGTTTTTTCTCCAAGCCATATAATAATGCAGGCAACAATCTGGGTATTTCGTTCCAGTTTGCAGATCATGTGGGCATTGGTTACGTATTTAACAATAATCTTGATTTGGGCCTAAGATTGCAGCACTATTCCAATGCTGGCATTTCCAATCATAATGATGGCGAGAATCTGTTCCTTATAAGGGCGGCTTATCGCTGGTAATGGGGTTTTGCAGCGTGATTGATCGTTTACCATTTGTGACGGACCGGATTTGAATAAAGAAAATTTGCCGCAGATTTCCTTTTTGGGAACCGGTTTAATGGGGTTGCCGATGGCATCCCGA
>WRHV01000025.1 GCA_009783065.1 Betaproteobacteria bacterium
CCAATCACAGTCGTCCCAAATGTTAATACCATGCCTGGAAACAGGGCACGTAAAAGACACCATGAATCCGTTTTCGCATCCGTATTGGAACGATTACACAGAAAATAAATACCATAATCCTGTGCGACTCCAGCCAGGCTAGCGCCAAATACCAATGTCATGATATGAATCCGGTCATAAACCAGATAACAAACAGACAATGCCCCTCCCAAACCAACCGCCAGCGAAAAAGAAATCAGCAAAACCGGCTTTAAAGAACGGAAAGTCACCAAAATCAGGAGAATAATTCCGACCATCGAGCCAATCCCGATAGTTGATATCTCCCAGGCAGCTTGCTCACTCGCTGCGGCAGCATGCAATACGACACCGCCCGTGAGAACTTCTACTTTTCCATTGATGTCATAAGCCGCCTTTTTTGCTTCAGACAAGGCAGCAAGAACATCTTTTTGCTGCTCGATAGAAAAAGCAGGCACCTGAAGCATCAAGGGAAGAACAACATAATAATACTGCCCATTACTGACAAAAAGCTTACCATCACGTGTGCGGACAGGCGTTTCCTGTGCACGCTCCCGTATCCAGCCGCTAAATAAACCAAAAGGATCATCCTGCCATGCGCCAACCCTGAAATTACCCATAGTGGCATAAAGCGATGCCAATGCCGAATTTGTCCAGAACGCTGCCGGCTGCATTTCCAAATCCCTGCGCTGTTTTGAAGTCAAAAGCCCCAGCCGGTGCTGATAAAAAAGATCAAGCCATTCACTTTGCGCCGTATCAATTGATGATGTACTGGGTTGTAACAAGTCAGAATGGCGTGCCAACTTGCTAATATAGACATCTGCTGCCACCGTAGCCTGTTGCCAGTCCGGCGCACCGATAAGGACAATGACCCGTTGTTCGGTTGCCTCAACCATATGCGCAAACGCTTTTTGCAGGAGAGGATCTCTATCCTGAACCGGTAGCAATGTCAGAATATCCGCATCCGTCCGGAGATGCCCGCCATAAAACAGGTACAGATTATGAATCAGCAGAGCACCCATAACAAACGCCCATGCCACTACCAGTGCACGGCGTCTATTCATATTCTTTTACCTCTGCTGCCTGAAGGGCTTCCTGCCCCGCGCGTATATCCGAAAAAGAAATATTTATCCTATCGCCACTCTTTTCAAGGATCTCAACATTCTTGACATAAATGCCGCCTTGCAAAGTAATCTGGTTAATGACTTTGGCAAGCCCTGTCTGGCGGGCTCTTAACAACACAGACCATGTTTTGTTTTGGTTGACGCGCGCATCAATATCAAACAGATTACCCAACTGGCTCAAATCGCCCGAAATAAGAGAGAAGAGCACGCTATTGATCATTTGCACCATAGGTTCCTGGTTAGCATCCAGCCTGGCTGTGACCTGATTACCTTGCATCATGATTATCTCATTTTTCTTCAAGCGCATCGTACTCTGGAACGGTTTCAGGCTACGCCAGAGGATGCCTTTTTCTGCATGAATGCAAAAACGGCCTTCCGAGCGAAGTGGCGCCTGGATTCCTTTTAGATATTTCTGCTGATCAAAGCGTCCACATAGAATATCCGGTTTACTGATGGTTGCCTGAATCTGTTCAAGCGGAGACGCTGCTTGAAGCGGGAGACAAAAAAAGGAAAAAAAGAAAGCAAAAAAGGGACATATCAGAGAAGGGCTCATGGTAAAGGTAAACCAAGTTTTTCAAAAAGGACCGAAGGCGAAACAAAACACATTTCCCCGGTAACAGCATCAACGGCAACCTGGGTTGTTGTAGCGCGATTAATTCGCTGACCAGAGGCAGCATCCGTGATCAAGTATTCCATTTTCAGGCGATATTCCCACTCCACAATTTCAGCACGCACCCTAAGACGCTGCCCGAAAACCGCCGGGCCAATGTAACGAAGCTGCATATCAATAATCGGCCAAGCATAGCCAGAAGCCTTCATTTGCGCGTAGTTATAGTCAATCCTATCCAATAAGGCACATCGCGCAATTTCCAGATAGCGTGCATAATTACCGTGCCAGACAATTTCCATCGGGTCCAAGTCAAAAAACTGAACCTGGATTTCCGCATCTGCGATCCAGCGGCCTGTTTTTTGCGATTTACTCATACAATTTCCATGCGCGTTGCTGGACACATTCCAAAAGCCTTCTCAAATCAGGCTCAAGGCGTCGGTCTTCCTCAATAAAGGCAATTTCAGCACACAATGTATTGAACATATTTAACAAAGACGGCTCCAGCTTCATTGCCGGACTCACTTTGCAACGTAGCGAAACACCTTGCCTGACTGTAATCAAAAGAGCAGACACAACCTGTTCAGCCAATTCAAGAACACGCAAACAATCACGAGAGGCAATGGTGCCCATGCTGACCTTATCCTGATTGTGACACTCTGTGGAACGTGAAAAAACAGAAGCCGGCATAGTCAGCTTAAGGGCCTCTGCAGTCCATGCCGAAACACTGATCTGCAGTGCTTTCAGCCCATGGTTGATTTCTGCGCGCGCGCCATCTGCGCCGGAAAGATTCATAGGCAAACCCTGGTTATAGCGGGCATCCACCATGAGCGCCATTTGCCGGTCCAGCAAATCAGCAATATTGGCAACCGTGTTTTTCATGCTATCCATGGCAAAAGCAATATGCCCGCCATAAAAATGCCCGCCATGCAGCACCTGCTCACCTTCTGCATCAATAATGGGATTATCATTGGCGCTATTAAGCTCGTTCTCAATCAACTGACGAAAGAAAGGCAACGCATCAACCAAAACGCCTATAATATGCGGCGCACATCGTATCGAATAACGATCCTGCAAGCGCTTTCTTTCAGGTATCGTCCGGTTGCAAACCAGATCCTGGCGCAACCAGGCAGCCACTTTCTGCTGACCCGGATGGGGTTTGACAGAAAACAGAGTCTCATCAAAATGGTTAGCATTGCCATCCAGGACAAATGACGCCATAGCTGTTACTCGTGTAGCGAGCCGGGCCAGATATTCAGCCCGCAAATAAGCAATGCACGCCAATCCGGTCATGACAGCCGTCCCGTTCATCAGCGCCAACCCCTCTTTGGGGCGTAGTTTCAATGGGGTAATATTAGCTTTTCGAAACGCATCGGCAGCAGGAATACAAGTATTATCTTTCCAGACCTCACGTTCCCCACATAACACCGCAGCAAGATAAGATAAAGGCGTCAGATCCCCACTAGCGCCAACCGAACCTTCTGACGGAATCAGGGGTAGAATATCTGCCTTAAACAACCTGACAATCTGCTCCAACAATTCATAACTGACACCAGAATAAGCCTTGCACAGCGAAGCCAGCCTTGTTGCCATCACAGCACGCGTTTGCTGTGGCGTCAGGTAGGTTCCCAAACCACAGCCGTGGTAAGTATATAAGTGATGGGGCAACTCGCTCACCAAAGGCAAAGAAACGGGCACCGTGCAGGAATCACCATAACCCGTTGTCACACCATAGATTTGTCCTTCGTCGCGAAGCAATCTATCCAGAAAATCCGCTCCACGCCTGATAGCCTGACAAAACGCCGGATCATCTGAAAGATGAACCGATGCCTTATTCTCTGCAATATCAACCACATCTTCAATACACAAGGCATTTTGGCAAAAGCAAATTTCACGTGAAAAATTATTTTTATTCATTTGAGTTTATTCATTTTTATATTTCGAGCTATCCCAAAAATCATAAAAGTTGAACCATTGCATCGGTGTCTGAAGGCAATAATATTCCAGACGTCTGGCATATTGGGCAGCCAGTTCATCCAGGGCAATCTCCCTATCCTTACGTGGTAGTCTGATTGCATCAGAAAAGGGTTCAAAATGAATTTCAGACATCCCATTCCGATGCAAAGTAAACATAAGAAAAACCGGACACCGCATCAGGGAAGCAAGCACATAAGGGCCAACAGGAAAAGCGGCTCTCTTTCCCAAAAAAGATGCGGTAGCAACTCTGGGAGTCACAGAAACAGGTATGCGGTCGCCAGCAATCACGACACATTCTCCCTGTTGCATTTTTTCGGAAAGCAAAATAGCTGTGGCAGGCGAAATCTCGGTTACCTGCATCAGATTCAATTGGCTATCGGGAGAAATCTGCTTGAGTAATTGGTTAAAAACCGGTGCGTGTTTCGTATGCACCAGCATCGTAATGCTAAGACCCGGTTTTTCCCTGGAAAGTATCTTGCATAACTCCAGATTACCAAAATGAGAGCAAATAAAAAGAACCCCCTGTCGTGCTGCCAGAGATTCTTGTAAGTGCAAAGGTACATTGACGGCAACTTGACTGGTATCGAACTGCCCGTTCCACAACATCAATTTGTCGAGAATACTCTCGGCAAAAGTCGCAAAATGAATCAATACCTGGCGCATACCGGGCGTCCTGACATCCTTTTTGGTGAGAGCCACCCTCGTCAGGTATTCTCTGGAAGCAGCTCTGGCATCTGGCTGTGTCAGCAAATACCAGCCCAGAACCGGGTAAAGAAAAAGCCTAAAAGGCCAGCGCCCAAAAATGCGGAAAATCCAGAAAAGAAAACGCATGCCGGCAACATAAGTCACTTCATGAATATGCGCCCAATGCCTGGAAGAAGGAGCATGCGGTGCGTTCATCTTCGTTCCCGCTTATGTCTGAGAAGCTGCGGCAAACGAATCAGCATACCCAGAAAAAGACGTGCATGCATGCAAGCTATCTGGAAATTATCTGACCAAAGCCGGAAATGCGAAACACCATCCGCAGGGTAACTAATCCGCGTCGGTAAATTGACCACATCCACGCCATCCCAGTAAAGACGCACAATAATATCGGAGTCAAAAGCCATTCGCTTACGAAGCGGTTGGCGAGTAATCAAGCGAATTACCGGCAGGATAGGATACACCCTAAAACCGCACATGGAATCCTTGACTTTTAGGGAAAGCGTATTAATCCAAACCCAAACATGAGTCAGATAACGCCCGAAAAAACGTATTGACGGCACAGATTCATCATAAACCGGGTATCCGGTAACAATCGCATCCGGATGTTTGCGGGCATATTCCAGAAAAACCGGGATGTCATTCGTATCATGCTGGCCATCAGCATCAATTTGCAGGACATGGGTATATCCGTGGGAAACCGCATGCTGCATGCCTGTCAGGACAGCAGCGCCTTTCCCCTGGTTCCACGCGTGGCGAAGCAGGACAACCTCTGCGGGATATGATGCCGCGAGTCGATTCAATTCCTGCGCACAAACAGCCGAACTGCCATCGTCCACCAGCAAGCATGCGACACGGTAATTCAACACTTTGGCAAGCACCTGCCCAATTGCATGTTCATGGTTATACACAGGGATAAGGATACAGGGATTAAATACAGGTTTTTGCATACGATTACCCGGCCGGCTTTAAGTATCAACAGTTTCTCTTGTAAAACGCAAAAGGGAATGGCAAAAACCGATATTATCCCTTGCCGATATGAGTACTAATCCAGCATGCTGACAAAACCGAATATAATCTTCACTCTCATATATCTTACTGTTTCCGCTGGCAATCGCCGTAAAGTAAGGCGACGTATTGATCAAGCAATAAGAAGCAATATCATATTGCTGACGATCCCAAAAAGTATCCATAATCAGCAGGTATCCACCTAGCGCCAGTGCTTCGGCTGCACGTTTGAAAATAGAAACAATAGCAGCCTCACCAAAACAGCTTAACAATTGACTCATCCAAATGACATCCATCCCGCCGGGAAAAAGCGCTTGATCATCCAACAAATTGATGGGATAAAAATGGGCTCGCTTTTCCAGATTTGCAGCAGCCAGTGTCGATTTAGCCAGCTCCAGTTGTTGCGGCAAATCGAGAAGATACAGATGTACCGCCTCATCTGCAGCCAGAATTTCGAGCATACCTCGTTTCCAGGCATAACGGACGCATTGAAAAACAACTGGGCCAAAAACCATTTTTTGCGCCTCAAAACGGGCCATAAAAGCAGATTGTCCATTAGGAGAAAATTTTTTACTTTGCATGTTCATCTCTTACATGGAAGGGAATTCGTTCGGTAAAAGCCGGAAGAGAATCCGGCCGCTGGCATGTTTTTGATCTGCTGAAAAATAACAAAACGAGAGAGAAGTCTTTGACGGCTCATATTTCAGTTCCAGATTAACGGATGCGCCGGGCAAAATAACATGCTGGAATTTGAGCGCCTGAACGCCAGCGAATACACCAGGCAAATCCAGATACTGTTGGCCATACATAAGCGCCCAGTCCAATTGCACAACACCCGGCAAAATAGGCGTTTCCGGAAAATGCCCCTGAAAATAAAACAGGTTTTCAGGCAGGATCATCCGCATCAACAAACGGTTTTCATCCTTTTCAAGAATCAACGTTTCAGGCGTTTTCGTCAGGGATTTTTGCAGGGATTCCTGGTCAAGCATGGTTTTTAATTCAGCATAAGTCGTTTTTCCCTGCATATTGACGGGCAGCACATCCAGATATCTCCAAATTTTAGGAATCGCCACACGTTCAAATGAAGACAAAAGCAGATTGCGGAGCTTTCGGTTCATTGTCAGCTTGCCATCGCTATCCAGTTGGTGCTTGCCTTCAGACGAAAGTGCCACAAAAGCAGCCAAGCGCAACCTGCTTTCTTCCTCCATATCCACCAAAATAACTTTGGCGTTCGCCACTAAACGAGAACGTATCAATGTTTGCTCGATCGCCGCAAGTGATACTCTTTTTTCTTCTATTTTTACGATACGGTCTACCCGTCCCTGCAAAAAAAAGCGGTTATTATTTCCTGCCGTCACACGGTCTGCCGTTCGAAACCAGTCCGGTTCATACAGATAAGGCGAAAAAATTTCCAGCACTTGTTCATCAGGATGGATGCGCCACTGGACGTTCGGTATAGGTTGCCAGCTTTCATCATGTGTTTCTTGACGCTGGCGCCAGGCAATGCCGCCAGTCTCCGAACTGCCGTATATTTCAATAGGAGCAGACCCCATATGCGCCTTGTTTTGCAACGCGGTACTCTTCTCCAGTGGTCCGCCGGAAGAAAAAACTGTGCCAATACGGTGTGCATGCTGTTGCCACTCATAATTCTCTACAAAACGTTTGAGATGCGCCGGACTAGATATAAGGGTAATCTTCCGCAGGGACGCAGCAGCAACCAACTCTTCCGGAAAGCTAAGGCTGACGGCATGAATAGGTTTTCCTGTCAGCAGTGGCCAAAAAACCTTAAAAAGCAAGCCATATATATGCTGGTGAGAAACCGTTGCAACAATATCTGTCTGATGACTTAAGGCGCCGAACAGTTCTTCAAGCACCTCCGCTTCTGTCAGGAGTTGAGATATTCGTTTGGGTATTGCCTGCGCTTCACCAGTGCTGCCGGATGTGTAAATCACCAGTTCTGCTGAAACCGGTACAGAAAATGTACCCGATTTCTGTCGTTTACCAGAGGTGGATTCCCCTGGAAAAAACGGTGAATATGCTGCAGGAAACTCTCCCAAATAAATATCAATATCCTCAGCCAACATTGCACAGGTAGCAGGCAGTACATTAGAAGGGAGATAAACTCTTTTCTCTTCATGCAATGCAGCAAGGAAGGCTGCGATGAATTCAAGCGTATCTGTAAAGTAAAGCGCGACATTTTTTCCCGGAAGCGCCTTTATCTGCTTTTTCCAGGCAGACATCCGAGAAAAAAGATCACTTGCCGTCACAGGCTGATGATTACGCCATCCGATGAGATCTTCAGCAAGTCGATTTGGCCCAAGTTGAAAAAACCTTTCTGTTACGTCAACCATGGCGCGTCCGCTTAAATCGCAGTCTGAAAAAATATTCTACGGCAAAAAGAAATCCCATCAGAAGATAAGCAATGAAACCATTGTATAAAGACCAGACTGCATCGCTGAAAAAAAAGGAAGTAAAAAAGGCCATTGCACCATTTAAGGCAAAAAAGGCACACCATATCTG
>WRHV01000026.1 GCA_009783065.1 Betaproteobacteria bacterium
TCTGCAACGTTAAATGAACCCTATTTACAGTCAGCTCCTATGGTTTATAAAGTTGGAAACAGTGAATGGCATATGTTCTACATCTCTGGCATCCAGTGGATAAAGGGGAAAGAGCGTGTGGAATCTCAATATGTTCTTATGCATGCGATATCTACAGATGGAATTCACTGGATAAGAAACGGCAAAGCCATTTTGCCAGAAATGGTTGAGTATGAGAGTCAGGTTAGCGCTGCCATCATGCAAATCAACAAAAAATATCACTTGTTTTTTTGTTATAGATATGGTCTTGATTTTAGAAATGCAAAAGATAGAGGGTATAAGATTGGATATGCATCTTCTGATGATTTAATAAATTGGCATCGAGACGACTCAAAAGCTGGTATTGAAGTATCAGAATCAGGATGGGATTCTGAAATGTTAGCCTATCCCAGCATAATGAAAATTAATGAAAAACATATTATGTTTTATTGTGGCAATAATTTCGGTGAAAATGGTTTTGGCTATGCTGAACTTGAAAATTTAATGAAATAGCTAATTGTTGAAATATTTATTATTCATTTAATCATTCTTTATATATGCCTACTGTTTCAATTATTCTTACGTCTTTAAATCATGCTCCATTTTTAAGAGAAGCCATTAACAGCGTTCTGAACCAATCATTTTCAGATTTTGAGTTGATCATTTTGGATGACGCCTCAACAGACGATTCATGGAGAATTATTCATGAATATTCTGATGAGAGAATACGTACTTTTCGGAGCGATCATCCTGGAATGGCTGTAAAAAAAGTGAATGAAGCCATTTTCCAAACAGCAAAGGGAAAATATATCGCCATTCATCACTCCGACGACAAATGGCATCCTGAGAAACTGGAGAAGCAAATCGCTTTTCTTGATAATCACCCTGATACAGGAGCTGTGTTTACACACGTTCAAGTCATTAACGAACAAGGCAAACCATTTAATATGCCAGGGCATTTTTACCATCAGGTTTTTGACCAGCCAAACCGAACCCGTCATGAATGGCTGCGTTTTTTCCTTGAACACGGAAACGCTTTATGCCATCCAAGCGTATTAATAAGAAAATCCTGCTATTTGGATTTTGGTCCGTATAAATATGGCCTACTGCAGGTGCCGGACCTTGATATGTGGATGCGTCTTTGCCTGCACTATCCTATTCATATTATTCAGGAAAAACTAACCTGTTTTCGAGTGCGGAATAATGAGCAAAACACCAGCGGCAGCAAGCGCGAAACCTATGTCAGATTCACTTTTGAGACCTATCACCTTTTGGATAATTTCAGAAAAATTCATGATACGGCTAAACTCTATGCCATTTTTCCTGAATTTGAAGAAATTTATGCCGGAAAAAAAACGCACCCCCAGTTTATTTTCGCCATGCTTTGTATTGAAAAAAATTTTTATGGTGTGGGTGTTTTATATGGACTTAACCTGCTTTTTGAATTATTGCAGAACGAAAGTGACCGGAAATGGCTTTGGGAGGAATACGGATTTGAAAACCAAACCTATACCCAACTTACTGAAAATGATGTACTGTTGCGCGTCACCACAAATGAACTGCAAACACAACTTCATGAGTTGCAATCACAGCACAATAGAATGAATGCTGGATTTAATAAACTAGATAAACAATTTAATGAACTAAATGCGCAATTCGATAAGTGCAAAGAGGAGCTGGCAGCAGTGTACGCTTCACGAAGCTGGCAAATAACTTCCCCTTTTCGTTGGTTGAAACATATCGCGACCTCCATCATGTCACGCAGTTAAATTGCTTTTTTTCAAACCATGATAGCTCTGAAAATCTGCTTAGGTTTTCGAGGCTGTTGTTTGGTGTTGAATTAACCTTTGTTACAATTTGCCTTTTCTTTCATAATGGTTTCAGATGCATCTCAACGCCTATCTGCGCTCTCTTGAAGCAGAAAGTATCCACATATTCCGTGAAGTCGCTGCCGGATTTGAAAAACCGGTTATGCTGTATTCGATTGGAAAAGATTCGTCGGTGTTGCTGCATCTGGCTAAAAAGGCTTTTTTTCCTGCACGGATTCCATTCCCGGTCATGCATGTGGACACGACCTGGAAATTCAAGGAAATGATCACCTTTCGGGAACGTATGGCGAAAGCGTATGACCTGGATTTGATCGTGTATACGAATCCGGAAGGCATGGGGAATAAGGTAACGCCTTTTTCACACGGATCAGCACGCTATACAGACATCATGAAAACAGATGCGCTAAGGCAGGCGCTGGATTTGCATGGTTTTGACGCGGCTATTGGCGGTGCGCGCCGGGATGAAGAAAAATCACGGGCAAAGGAACGGATTTTTTCCGTAAGAGGCACTGGACACCGTTGGGATGCAAGAAGCCAGCGGCCTGAAATGTGGCATCTATATAATACGCGTCTGGCGAATGGGGAATCGATGCGTGTTTTCCCTCTTTCAAACTGGACAGAATTGGATGTGTGGGAATATATTCAGGCTGAGAATATCGATGTCGTCCCGCTTTACTTTTCCAAAACACGCCCCGTTGTTCAACGTTCCGGCACCTGGATTATGGTGGATGATGCTGAGAAGATGGTATTCGAGCCGGACGAGCAAATTGAAATGCGGCAAGTGCGATTTCGGACATTAGGCTGCTGGCCTTTGTCTGGCGCGATTGAGTCGTCTGCTTTATCTGTCGATGATATCGTGTCTGAAATCCGGATGGCGAGACATTCAGAACGACAGGGCCGTCTGATTGATTCAGACCAGGCTGGTTCCATGGAAAAGAAAAAGCAGGAGGGATATTTTTGATGGCATCTGAAAAATCCCTTTTACGCATTCTGAGTTGCGGCAGTGTGGATGATGGTAAAAGCACGCTGATCGGACGCATTCTATACGACTGCGGCACGCTGTACGAAGATCAGCTTCGACAACTGGAAAAAGAGCGTACACACGAGGGCTTCCCGGATTTTTCCTGCCTGCTGGACGGGCTTCTCGCAGAGCGGGAACAGGCTATCACGATTGATGTGGCTTATCGTTCTTTCCGTACCGAAACGCGACGTTATATTGTGGCCGATGCACCGGGACACGAGCAATACACCCGTAATATGGTTACCGGCGCGTCCAATTCGGATGTTGCGCTTTTGCTGATTGATGCAACCCGCGTCAATGATGGGCTTTTGCCACAAACCATCCGGCATACGCTGATTGCCTCATTGATAGGCATTCCGGATATTGTGGTCGCTGTTAACAAGATGGATCGACTGGATTTTAGTCAAACCGTTTTTGAAGAAATTGAAAAAGCTTATCGTGAAAAAATTAAAGACTTATCCTTTCGCTCAGTAACCTGCATCCCGGTTTCCGCTCTTAAGGGAGACAATGTCTGTAAAAGGAGTGTGCAGACACCCTGGTATGCAGGACCGACGCTTTTGGAGATACTGGAAGGACTTGAGCCCCCAAGCTATGCCAATGGCCCTTTTTGCATGCCGGTTCAGTGGGTCGCCCGTCAACAGGATTTTCGCGGGCTTTCCGGTACAGTCTTATCAGGGACTCTTAATAAAGGCAGTCAAGTACTACTGTTGCCTTCAGGTATACAAAGCACGATAAAACGAATTGCCACCTATGATGGTGATCTCTCATCCATGGCTGAAGGGCAGGCTGTGTGCATCCAGTTGGATGATGATGTCGATGCCGGACGTGGTGAGGTCGTGGTGGATGCAAAAGCGCCTCTTGAAATGGCGGATCAGTTTGCCGCGCACATGATCTGGCTGAATGATCCACCTCTTGTCGCAGGACGCAGTTATATTTTTCGCCAGGGAACTTCCGAAGTCATTGCGACCATATCAGAATTGTCTCTTCGTTTCGATCTGGATTCGATGCAAGAGCAACCCGCCAGGGAATTGAAACCGAATGATATCGGGCAAATCAAACTGTCACTTAACCGGCCAGTCCCTTTTATGCCCTATGCCCAACATCGTGATCTGGGCGGCTTTTTGCTGGTCGACAGGATCACGGGCAATACGGTGGGTGCGGGCTTAATTGAATATGGCTTGTATCGCAGCCATACTATACATTGGCACGAATTTGAGTTAAACAAGGCTGCACATGCCGGTCTCAAAAACCAAAAACCCTGCACGATCTGGTTTACGGGACTTTCGGCTTCCGGCAAATCAACGCTGGCGAATATGGTTGCCAAAATGCTATATGCCGATGGCAAACATGTTTATATATTGGATGGCGACAACCTTCGACACGGTCTTAACCGTGATTTGGGCTTTAAGGAAGCTGACCGAGCAGAAAATATACGCCGGGCCGGTGAAGTGGCACGGCTGATGGTGGATGCAGGCCTGATCGTGTTGGCTTCTTTTATTTCGCCATTCCAGCGCGATAGAATTGCCGTGCGAGAACGTTTTGAAAGTGGTGAATTTTACGAAATTTTCGTTGATACACCGATTGAAGTCTGCATCAAAAGAGATCCGAAAGGGTTATATGCACAGGCACTAGCTGGTAAAATTCCTAATTTTACAGGGATCTCAGCGCCTTTTGAAATTCCCGAAAAACCGGATCTTCGTCTGGATGGGAAAAAACGTCCGGAAGAGCTTGTAGATGAGGTCATGCGTTTTCTTATGAAACGTCTACAACCAGCTGAAGCGGACTTTTGATGTACTGGCGAGTTGTTTTTGGAGTGATTGTCTATGATTAAACGTTTTTTTGGCATGGTATTTTGGACTGGGCTTTTCGTCATTCTGTCCAGTTCGGCCAGCCATGCGAATACAACGCTGCGAGTGGGATATTTTCCCAACATTACACATGCTCACGCCCTGATAGCGCAAAATATGGCATCAGAGGGAAAAGGCTGGTACGAAAAGCGTTTGCCGAACGTAAAAATACAATGGCAAAGCTTTAATGCAGGCCCTTCGGCAATGGAGGCCATGTTTGCTAGGTCTCTTGACTTGACTTATGTAGGACCAAGCCCTGCTCTTAATGCCTTTATCCGGTCCAAAAACAAAGGTATTTCAGTTATATCCGGGGCTGTTCGAGGAGGCGCCGGTCTGGTTGTGCCGCAAAATAGTTCTCTCAATAAACCACAAGACTTCAAGGGGAAAAAAATAGCCACGCCTCAACTCGGCAACACACAGGATATTGCCTGCCGGCACTGGCTGACTCAGGCCGGACTCCATGTCACGCAGACCGGTGGAGATGTTTCTGTTGTCCCTACCCGCAATCCGAATATGCTTCCGCTTTTTGTGACCGGTGAGATTGATGCGGCGTGGACGGTTGAACCTTGGCTTTCCCGTCTTGAAATGGAAGGCAAGGGACGGTTAATTTATGCTGAACCAGCGGCAGAATCCATCACGACCATCCTGGTTGCAAACAGTGAGTTCATGCAAAAATCACCTGATCTGATGCGCCAGTTTTATCAGGCCCACGCAGAGCTTACGGAGTGGATCAAACAAAATCCGAAAGAAGCGCAGCGCAGGGTAGCTGATGAGCTGAGCAAGCAAACTCGGCGTACATTTCCGATTAAGCTAGTGGAACATGCATGGCCCCGGCTGGTCTTTGATAACAAAATCACAGTGGATAACTTCCGTTTTTCACTGAAAGCCGCGCAGAATGCCGGTTTTATCAAGGAAAAACACGATATTACTCACATTGTATCTGTACCATGACGCTGCCCCGCCTCATTCTGGAAAAAATAAACAAGCATTTTCCTGGAAAAGGCAATGAACCGGTTGTGGCTCTGGATAATGTATCACTTACCGTCAATGCCGGTGAATATGTTTGCCTTTTGGGTAGAAGCGGTAGCGGCAAATCAACGCTTTTGTCTGTGGTTGCGGGGCTTGAATCTCCTGATTCCGGAAAAATGCTGGTGGATGGCCAGCCTGTTTCAGGGCCGGATAGAAGCCGAATGCTCATGTTTCAAGAAGCGGCTCTTTTTCCCTGGCTTGATGTTCGCGACAACGTACTTTACGGCCTGAATTTACTGGATAAGCTGACACAATCAGAGCGCCTGGAACTGGCCAACGAGTATATTGAAATGGTGGGACTAACCCGTTTCAGGCATTTCCGAATCCATGAACTTTCAGGCGGCATGCGGCAAAGAACGGCACTTGCAAGAGCCCTGGCGCCAAATCCTGAAATGCTGCTGATGGACGAACCCTTTAGCGCTCTGGATGCCATGACAAGGGAGCAGCTTTACGCAGACATGCAGCGTATCTGGACAGAAACCGGCAAAACCATTCTCATGGTAACTCATAATGTACGTGAAGCCGTCTGTGTCGGTAGCCGGATTGTATTAATGGAAGCACCAGGCAAAATTGTTGGAGACGAAACCGTATCACTGCCTTATCCACGTTCCATGAATGATCCGGAACTTGCCAAGGCCGCTGCTGCCATTTCTTCGCTATTACCACAGTCTGACAGAGGAGGCGCCGGTTTATGAAAACACGTGTGCTGGCATGCCTGGTTTGTTTTCTTGCGCTGGCTTTCTGGCAAACCGCTAGTCACTTGGAATGGGTTTCTCCTATTTTGCTTCCAGCACCACTGGATATCGGACGTTATTTGTTCGAATCCATTCTCGATGGCATTTTGCCTCAGGCATTGATGATTACGCTTGGTCGTCTGTTTATCGGATATTGCCTCGGACTTTTGGTTGGCATATTTCTCGGTTTTTTGCTCTACTACAGCGCATTAATGCGCAGCACCATCGGCGTCGTTGCTCTAGGTTTGCAAACATTGCCTTCTGTTTGCTGGGCACCGCTTGCCATCCTTTGGTTTGGACAAACGGAAAGCGCCATGTATTTTGTTGTGGTAATGGGTTCCATTTGGGCCATTACCATTGCGACAGAAAACGCCATTCAGTCCGTACCGCCGCTTTATGTACGAGCTGCTCGCGTCATGGGTTCCACAGGATTGCACACTTGGAGAACCATTATTCTTCCTGCTGCGCTTCCACAACTGCTCAATGGCGCCAAATTGGGTTGGGCATTTGCCTGGCGTTCGCTTATGGCGGCTGAAATCTATGTCATGATCATTGCCAATATGGGACTGGGGCAGCTTCTTCATTTCGGGCGTGAATTGAATGCGATGGACCAGGCAATGGCCGTCATGGTGGTTATTGTGCTGATCGGGTTTGTAACAGACCGATTGCTATTTATGCCTGCTGAAAAATATTTAAGGAAAACACGAGGGCTCTCTGCATGACGTCTTTTTATTGATCGTCCTTTAGCCGTTTTCTTTTGTTTCTATAGCCGACTGTTGTAATTTTTATTTTTCATTAATTGCGTTTTCCGCAGATGAATAGTGCCACATAAAATGCGTCAAACAGAGCAGATCATGAATCATCTTCCTGAATCTTTGGCTTTTATTGCTGGCGATGCCTTTTCTCTCATTAATTTTCGGGGTAGGCTGATATCAGACCTTGTAACGCTTGGAGTAAAAGTTTACGCTATTGCCCCCAATTTTTCCGATCAATTGAAACAGGAAATACTGGAGTTGGGTGCTTTGCCTCTTGACTGTTCACTGGATCGGGCAGGAATGAACCCGTTCCGGGATTTGTCCGATTGCATCGGGCTTGCCGGAATATTAAAAGCACTAAAGCCTCAGGCCACTTTCTGTTACGCCATTAAACCCATTATTTATGGAACTATCGCGGCCCTGCTTGCCCGCGTTCCCTTTCGTTTTGCGATGGTAGAAGGCTTGGGGTTTCTGTTTATGGATGATGAGGCCGCGCAGTCTCCCAAAAGAAGATTTTTGCGGACTATTGCCAAATGGCTTTATGGCTTTACCCTCAAACGAAATCACAAGGTCA
>WRHV01000027.1 GCA_009783065.1 Betaproteobacteria bacterium
TAAATTGTCGTCGCGAAAAGTTGATTTTTTCTGTCTGCCAAGGCGCAGGGACAAAATGGAACGATGGCGTATTGAACATACGGCGAGTTCTATTTTGAACCAGCAACGCAGGAAGACGGGATAAAGCGGCTTTGCAGCAGACAATTTAATGAGGACTGACCCTATTATTTTATACATACGCTTCATGACACAGATCCCTTTGGCAGAACGCCTTCGCCCGGCATCCATTGACGATATGGTTGGACAGCAGCACTTGCTGGGGCCAGGTAAACCCTTGCGTGTCGCTTTTGAATCAGGCGAACCCCATTCCATGATTTTATGGGGGCCGCCCGGTGTTGGAAAAACGACGTTTGCCCGTTTGATGGCGGGCGGGTTTGATGCCGAGTTTATCGCATTATCTGCTGTATTTTCCGGCGTCAAGGATATTCGTCAAGCTGTCGAACACGCCGAATTTATCCGAAACCACTCCGGCAGAAGGACTATTTTGTTTGTGGATGAGGTGCACCGGTTCAACAAAAGCCAGCAGGACGCCTTTCTTCCTTATGTGGAAAGCGGTCTTTTCACCTTCATTGGCGCCACTACAGAAAATCCGTCTTTTGAAGTCAACAACGCATTGCTGTCGCGGGCAACTGTTTATGTGCTCCATCCGCTCAAGGATAATGACCTGCTTTTTTTACTGAATCGCGCAATGGAACGAGAACTGTCCCATTTGTCTATAACGCCTGATGCCGGTGAAATGCTGATTGGAAACGCTGACGGCGATGCCCGCCGGCTGTTAAACGCGCTGGAAATAGCCGCCCATGCAGCCGAGGTTAAATCGCAAACAGAAATAGATGCCGCCTTGCTTCGTGAAACGCTCGGCGATGCCGTCAGACGTTTTGATAATGCGGGAGACAATTTTTACGATCAGATATCAGCACTTCATAAATCCGTGCGCGGTTCCGATCCGGACGCCTCTTTATATTGGCTTGTCCGCATGCTGGATGGCGGCGCTGACCCGCGTTATCTGTCACGACGCATTATCCGCATGGCAACAGAAGATATCGGTCTAGCTGATCCCCGCGCGCTCCGTCTTGCGCTGGATGCCGCCGAAACTTATGAGCGGCTTGGCTCGCCTGAAGGGGAACTGGCACTGGCTGAGGCCATTATCTATCTGGCCTGCGCCGCAAAATCCAATGCGGTTTATATGGCCTACAATGCGGCCCGCTCTTTTATCAGTAAGGACAAGACTCGGCCGGTACCCGAACATCTCCGGAATGCGCCAACCAAGCTGATGAAAGAACTTGGCTATGGCAAACTCTACCGCTATGCGCATGATGAACCTGAAGCTTTTGCAGCCGGAGAAACCTATCTGCCGGAAGGCTTGGCCAGCCCACACTGGTACCAACCGACACCCCGTGGACTGGAAAATAAAATTGGCGAGAAACTGGCCTGGCTTGCAGAGCTGAACAAAAAAGCCGGCAAAAAATAAAAAAGGGGCTGGAAAACCAGACCCTCTTCCTGCGAAAGACTTCGCTTAAATAACGCCTTGCGCAAGCATTGCATCAGCAACCTTGACAAAGCCCGCGATATTCGCACCATTAACATAACTAATTGTGCCATCAGAACGTGCTCCATACTCAACGCATGCATTGTGGATGTTTTTCATGATGTTATTCAGATTCCGGTCAACTTCTTCACGGGGCCAGGACATTCTCAGTGAATTCTGGGACATTTCAAGACCGGAAGTTGCCACACCACCTGCATTGCTGGCTTTACCTGGCGCATACAAAATGCGTGCTTCTTCGAATGCCCTGACTGCGTCTGCTGTGGAAGGCATATTGGCGCCTTCGCCAACACCGATAAGACCATTTTTGATCAGTGTTTTAGCATCTGCTTCGTTCAGTTCATTTTCCGTTGCGCAAGGCAAAGCGATTTCAACGGGTACATTCCAGGGTGTTGCTTTTGGCACAAATTGAGCACCCACCTTAGCTGCATATTCACTGCAACGACCATACTGAACATTCTTGATTTCCATCAGGATAGCCAGTTTTTCCGGCGTAAAGCCGGCTTCATCTACGACTGTGCCGCCTGAATCAGAGCAAGTAATCACTTTGGCGCCAAGCTGTATACATTTTTGAATAGCATACTGCGCCACATTGCCGGAACCGGAAACCGACACACGCATACCGCTTATATCCTTATTAACACGTTTGAGCATTTCCTCGACAAAATAAACCGTGCCATAACCGGTTGCCTCAGGACGGATCAGTGAGCCGCCATAGCTGATGCCTTTGCCGGTAAAGACACAATCGGAACGGTTGGTGAGTTTTTTATTCATGCCGACCATAAAACCGACTTCACGCGCGCCTACACCAATATCACCGGCAGGAACGTCCGTATCTGAGCCGACATGCCGATACAATTCCGTCATAAAAGCCTGGCAGAAGCGCATGATTTCATTGCTGCTTCTGTCTTTGGGATCAAAGTCTGAACCGCCTTTGCCGCCACCCATAGGCAGTGTTGTCAGCGCATTTTTGAAAGTCTGTTCAAATGCCAGGAATTTCAGGATGGAAAGATTAACAGAAGGATGAAAACGCAGGCCGCCCTTGTAAGGGCCAATGGCTGCATTTTGCTGGATGCGGTAGCCACGGTTGACATGAACATTGCCTTTATCATCAACCCAGGAAACGCGGAACTGAATGATACGTTCCGGTTCTACCAACCTGTCGAGCAATCCCATTTGCGCATAACGGGGATTTTTTTCAAGGAAAGGCCAGAGGCTTTCCATTACTTCTGTTACAGCCTGGTGAAACTCAGACTGATGAGGATCTCGCTTTTTGACCCCTTCCAGAAAATCTTCGAGACTTCTTAGTTTCATTGAGTTGTCCAATCTAAAAAAAATGACATATTGATAGAAACAAATGTTCCTTTTGCAATAACATGCGTAATCGTCTTTCAAATCGTCTTTGATATGAAAGGAAAAAATTACACATCCCCCTCTGGATTGCGGGGAAATTATTATTACAAGATAATGACTGCAAGTAAATGTATATTTCAACTTTTCATCATGCGAGCGCATCGGAAATCCGCACCAGAACACGGCTTATCTGCCTACGGCATTCATGTTGATAAATGAACCGTCAAAATAGGCCGATGACTTGCTACAATTATTATTTTTATCCTCACACACCATGATCGATATTCAACTTCTCCGCAAAGACATAGAAGCTGTCGCTGCACGTTTGAAAACCCGTCATTTTGAACTGGACGTTCCCGCCTTCAATACGCTTGAGCAGGAACGCAGGCAAATCCAGACACAAACAGAAGACATGCAGGCAAAACGGAATTCTCTATCAAAACAGATCGGTATCCTAAAAGGTAAAAATGAGGATACTTCCGCTTTGATGTCGGAAGTCGGCAGCCTGGGAGACAGCCTCAAAGCCAATGAAATCCGGCTGGCAGACATTCAGGCCCGGTTAAACCAGCTTATCCAAAACATTCCCAATCTCCCTCATGAATCTGTGCCTATTGGAACAGATGAATCAGCCAATCAAGAAATCCGTCGTATCGGAGCGCCAAGGGAATTCGATTTTGAAGTCAAAGACCATGTGGATGTCGGCACACCACTGGGACTGGATTTTGAATCCGCCACGAAAATTGCAGGCAGCCGCTTTTGCGTCATGAAGGGGGGAATAGCCAGGTTACATCGTGCCCTGACCCAATTTATGCTGGATGTGCAAACAGCCGAACATGGATATACCGAATGTTACACCCCCTACATTGCCAATACGGAAAGCCTTTTTGGAACAGGCCAGCTTCCCAAATTTGAAAGCGATCTGTTTGCCGCCAAAAAAGGCGGGCTGGAAGAGGGGGAAGAAAATCTTTACTTGATTCCGACAGCCGAGGTCACCCTAACCAATATGGTGAGGGATGAAATCCTCCCTGCGGAAGCACTGCCGGTAAAACTTACCGCGCACTCCCCGTGTTTTCGCTCTGAAGCGGGAAGTTACGGCCGTGACACACGCGGCATGATCAGACAACATCAATTCGATAAAGTGGAAATGGTACAGATCGTCCATCCGGAGAAATCCTACGATACATTAGAAGAAATGGTAAAAAATGCCGGACGTATTCTAGAAAAACTGGGATTGCCTTATCGGGTAATGACCTTGTCAACCGGCGATATGGGATTTTCCGCCGCAAAAACCTATGATCTGGAAGTCTGGCTGCCGTCTCAGAATACTTATCGGGAAATTTCTTCCGTTTCCAATTGTGAAGCATTCCAGGCCCGCCGCATGCAGGCACGTTTTAGAAACGACAAAGGACGGCCGGAACTGGTGCATACCTTAAACGGTTCAGGTCTGGCTGTCGGGCGGACACTTGTCGCTCTCCTGGAAAATTTCCAGCAGGCTGACGGCAGTGTTACCATCCCGACTCCGCTGCAACCATACATGAACGGACAAACCCGACTGGTTCCTGAAAAAAATAAATGGCAATGAACAAAAATCACCGGCAATCGATATATGCGACTGCCGGTGATTTTTATTGCTGTGTTTCATTCCGATTGCGGTTTTCACACATTCATACGACTGATTAATATCCAGCCGCCAAGCCATCTCCACGCGGATCCGTCGCGCCATACTTCAGACCCGTTTTCTGATCAACCATAATCGCGCCAGCGTGTCCCATAGTATCGGTAAAATCATCCACCTTGGTGACAGGATGCCCTCGGCGCTTCAATTCGGA
>WRHV01000028.1 GCA_009783065.1 Betaproteobacteria bacterium
GGAGCTCAGGCAACCCCCATTCCCTCTGTAAGGAGCCGAATCTTGTGTCCCCCCACCGGAACCCGCCGTAAGTGTAGAATTTGGATCGGGACCGGAAGACACACGCAGATTGACAGTTGTCCCGCTCGCCACAGAAGTTCCAGCCGGTAGGCTTTGGCTGATAATGTTGCCAGACGGTACGGTAGCATGATTTTCGTTGTTAGTCGTTCCGGGTCTGAGTCCTGCCCTGGTTATCTCGGATGCAGCCTGATTTCGCGTCATACCGACAACGTTTGGCACGAATACAAGCATCTGGCCGGAAGACACAAGCAGATTGACCGTTCTGCCGCTTGCGACGGAAGTTCCAGCCGGCAGGCTTTGGCTGATAACGCTGCCCAACGGCACCGTATCATGATTTTCGTTATTTATCGTTCCGACATTTAGCCCTGCTTTTGTTATCGCCGATGCTGCCATATCCCGCGACATGCCGGTAACGTTTGGCACGGATACTGTTACAAACTTCGTGCCGGGAGGGCCGGAGGACACGCGCAGATTTATTTCCGTCCCGCTCGCCACAGAAGTTCCAGCCGGCAGATTTTGGCTGATAACGTTGCCAGCCGGTACGGTAGCATGATTTTCATTGTTAGCCGTTCCAGGGCGGAGGCCAACTCTTATTATCTCCGATTCAGCACGATCATGCGACATGCCTGTAACATTCGGCACAGATACAAAAGCAGGGCCGGAGGATACGCGCAGATTGACCTCTGTCCCGTTCGCCACGGAAGTTCCAGCCGACAGACTTTGGCTGATAACGCTGCCCAACGGCACCGTAGCATGGTTTTCATCGGCAATCGTTCCGGTTTTGAGCCCCGCCGTTATTATTGCCGATGTTGCCTGATCCCGCGTCATGCCCGCGACATTTGGCACTTCCACATGCGACTGTTTGCCGCCCATAAAGAAATACCAGTACGCCCCGCCAAGAATTAATATCGCCGCAACTCCTGACAAAACCGCTATAAGAGCGGTTTTTCTTTTTTTCTTTTTTGTTTCTACGGGAGGTTGATATGCTGCCTGCCATTCATTATTGCTTTCATCCGGCAAACTCGCATCCGTTTGCTGCGCAGATTCTTCAACTTCGGCTTTATTACCGCACTCGCCGCAAAATGTACTGCCTTCATCCATCGGTTTTCCGCAATGTCCGCAAAAAAACATCTTTTTCCCTCCTCGTTTTTATACTGATTTCAGCATGTTTCCACATGTGGCGCAGAATTATTGCCACGGCTCATTATTTGCAAAACCTTCAATCAGGTCAGGCATTTTCGCTTCCTCGCATGGAAGGATCGACAAATCCGGCTGGCGAAAGCGGCGCAACATGCTCAACGGACTGCGTTGCAGGCTCAACGGCGACCGGTGTTCCGCAACCGTTACAAAAGCGCAGATTAGGCTTTAGTGTCTTTCCGCATGAAACGCAAACCTTTCCGGTAGCATCAACAGCGACCGATGTTCCGCAACCGTTACAAAAGCGCAGATTAGGCTTTAGTGCCTTTCCACATGTAACGCAAACTTTTTCGACGGCATCAGCGACAACCGGTTTTCCGCAGCCGCTGCAAAAGCGCAGATTCGGTTTCAGCGTCTTTCCACATGAAACGCAAACCTTTTTTATGTCCCCAACAGGATGAACGAGCGTATTGCCGGATTTTCCATGCATGGAACGACCGTTTTGTATAAATCCATATGAATCTAACGGTTCAACCGGAGGCTGTGCGGCGGGCTCTGCTTGTGGTTTGACATGCTTTACTATTTTCTGGATGTTTTCACCCGCTTTTTGCGCGGCGGATTTCACGCACGGCGCTGCCGCCCCCACTATTGACTGTATGCTTTCATTTGTTTTTATTGCGGCAGATTTTACACGTGGTGCTGCCGATTCCACCATTGTCTGCATTTTCACGCGCGCTTCTTTTATGACAGACTTTTCAGATGGAGCAACTGGCGCAATGGCATATGGGAGTGGCGTGGATTTTTTTACTTCAGTGCCGCATTCATCACAAAATCTGTCTTCATCAGTGATTGGATGCTTGCAGGATGCACAAACATTTTGTGTGGACTCGACAGGCGGGTCAGGTATAGCGGCATATGGGAGTAGCGTGATTTTTTTTACTTCAGTGCCGCATTCATCACAAAATCTGTCTTCATCAGTGATTGGATGCTCGCAGGATGCACAAACATTTTGTGTGGACTCGACAGGCGGGCCAGGTATAGCGGCATATGAAAGCGGCACGGATTTTTTTACTTCAGTGCCGCATTCATCACAAAACCTATCTTCGTCAGCGATTGGATGCTCGCAGGATACGCAAAATATATCTTTTTCTTGCACTGTCGACTTCCAATCCATACGCTCTTTACCTTTTCGCGCCAGGCGTCGCGATGCTTTCATCCTTGAACTTATACGCCGATTCTACTGCTTTAACTTCATTCGCCGTTAGGGAAAGGCTTTCCGCAATAGCATTCAGCGTGCTTCTATCGTCTTTAGTGATGACCCCTTTCGCAACGAACAATTCAAAATCTTCCCGGTACAACTCGGCATTGATTCTGCGTTCCATCTCCAGCTTGAGGCGCTCTACCTCCTGATCGACAACACGCCAAGCCTGATCCTCATCAAGCTTGAGCCTTTCCTGACCGTAAATAGACAATTTTTCCAGTTCCTCGTCGTCTATATCCATTCGGGTTCCGAAACGGGCGCGTACATAGGTACGGAAATTTCTTTCTTCAGCAAAATCCTCATCTTCAGGCCGCGCCATAGCTTCGAGCCGGGCTTCCTCTTTTTGTTGTCTGATCTCTTCCAGCCGGATTTCTTCTTCCATTTCGGCTATGGCAAGTTCCAGAGCCATCTGTTCTTCCCGTTCCCGGGTATCTCTCTGGAGTCGGGCTCTTCCTAAATTACTTTTCGATACTCTCAATCGATTGGCGGCGTCCTGAATATATTTTTCTTTCGGATCCATTGTCATGGCCTGCTGATAAAGCCCCAAGGCCTTGTCAAAGTTGGGGTCGGCGTCCTCCGGAACTCCGGATACGTCGAAGGCTTTAAATGCAAGCGCCTCATAAGCTACGGCCATATTGTAAAGCCGGCCGGATTCATTTTCCGGTTTCCTCAGTTTTACAATTTCCCACTGCGAAAGAGCGCCTGCCCAGTCCTTGCTTGTGACTTTTTTGGAATCTTCAATGAGTTTATTGCCATCTGAAAATTCCTTGTCGCAGGCCAGATACACCTTCAGAGAATCATAAGTTTTACGATACCGGCTGGTAAACTTTCTCGCAGTATTGGCAATCAAGTGACTTCTGATTGCCTGTTCATCAGGCAATTCCGTCGAGTTAGCTGCCGCATTTCCAAGAATACTGTTTATGAGGTCATTAAGGCCTCCTGACGATGAACTTGGCTTGCCTGCGACGGACAACTCCTTTTTTGAATTAAATGTGTCGCCTGGGCTGAACGCATAATCTATTGATTTTCCTGAAGAATCCGCAACTTCAACGCGCCATGCCATTGGGACATTGGCTTCCCAATATTTCACAGGGACTTCACGGTTTTCATACTTATCAGTACATTTTTCTTTTCCCTTGTCGTCCTTCTTGCAGTCCTGGCCAACCACAATGCGTCGTTTTTCGGTCTGCGTGTATTCCCTGATATTTGCATTATAAGTAGTGACATGAACTGTAAAAATCACTTCCGGATTATTGTTGGCAACGATGAAATCCGGCACCAGCGCCTGTTGAATTGCCTGGCGCATACTGTCTTGATCCCTCATGGTGAACGCGCCGGGAACATTACCGATAACAACCTGGATGTTTCTCCCAAGAACCTGCACGTCCGGCGGCCGGGGAATAGTAAGGGTTGTTTCAGTTCTTGATAAGCCACAACGGAAATTTGCGGCAAAAAGCGACGGTGAAAACACCGCAAAAACGAACAATATTCCTAGAATTTTTAGCATTACCCTCATATACAACCTCCATTTGAAACGGAACGCACGGACGTAAAACCATACACTGACGCATGCGTTGTGACGCATGCCGACATGATGGCCTAAATCCTTCATATTCATGTACTTAAACAGATCATAACCACCTTTGTAATAACTATAAAAAGGTATACCTTTTTATAGTAAAAAAGCGGAAAATATTTTCCTGTAGCAGACTCCTATAAGTCAAGCATTTTTGTTGAAATTTCCAAAATATCCGAAATTCTTACAATGATTTAGGCGAACTGCAACACGTTTTGAGCAATTTCGG
>WRHV01000029.1 GCA_009783065.1 Betaproteobacteria bacterium
AAAATGGTGTCCAAAAAAAACATCAGGATCATGACCAAAGCTGGGGATAGCGTCATGACAACATTGGAGGATGGTCGCCGCGTATCAAAGTCCAGTCTCAGGATAGAAGCCATTGGTAATGTGGATGAATTAAATTCCCTGATAGGTTTGCTTTTATCACAGAAGCTGTCAAAAGAAATGGAAACGGAACTCATCGCCATCCAGAATGATTTGTTTGACATTGGTGCGGAATTGGCAGGGGTGACCTGGAAATTAATGGATGAAAAACAAGTTTTCCGGCTTGAGAGCCAGGCGGAAAAGTCGGCTGCCAATCTGCTGCCTATACAGGAGTTCATTTTACCTGGAGGAACCCAGACGGGCGCTTTCCTTCATTACGTGCGTGCCGTTTGCCGGCGGGCGGAGCGTTCTGTTTTTGCGCTTGGAGAAATAGAAGAAATACCGGAAACCATCGGAAAATATTTCAACAGGCTCTCTGACTTGCTGTTTATTTATGCACGTGCGGTTAACCGGGAAGCGGGTATAGTAGAGCACTTGTGGCGAAAATAACAAAAATAACATTTCCGCTTTTTATTTTCTTTCCATAAGTCGAAAATCAGAAAAAATACCATGTATACATTTACAAACCAGTTTATTTCTAACGATAAAAATGTTGAATTTTTAAAAGCCACTATGATGGGGCCAAACGCCATGCGGGTAGCAGAGGAATTGGCTTCATACCTCAACATCAACGAGAATATGAGGGTACTTGACCTCGGATGCGGGTGCGGTCTTTCCACGCTTTTATTAGCGAAAAAATATGGTGCATCCGTATTCGCTGCAGACCTTTGGATTTCGCCAACTGAGAATAATGAGCGTTTTCAATCTATCGGGATTGATGATAAGGCGGTTCCCATTTTCGTGGACGCGACCAAGGGGTTGCCGTTTGCAAGCGGATATTTTGATCTGTTATTTACTGTGGACGCTTATCATTATTTTGGAGATACGGCGGAAATGCTTCCATCGCTCATTCCTTTTGTGAAAAAAGGTGGTTATATTGCCGTGGCGGTTCCCGGATTAAAATATGAATTTGGGAAAAATGTCCCGGAAGAAATGCGGCCGTTCTGGAACGACGAGGTGGAAAGAACACTGCACTCTCTTGACTGGTGGAAGGCGCTATGGAGCAGGGAAAAGGGCATTGAAATAGTCAACTGCCGCGAAATGGACTGCTTTAAACAGGCATGGGATGAATGGCTTACCGGATACCATCCCGTTGTTGCGGGAGACATAGAGATGATGAAAGCTGAAAACGGGAAGTATTTTAATCTCGTTCAACTGATAGCAAAAGTTATCTAATACAAATGCCCTAAGATAGGGCAATCACATGCCCTATCTATTTTTTGAAAAACGGGACAAAACACCTTGATAATAACGCTTTTAAAACATCGTTTTTGTTCTGAACGGGCGTTTATTCAAGTTCTTTTATCGAATTCAATCATCGCGTAGGCTGAATGATTGTGTATGGATTCAAAATTTTCAGCTTCAAGGACGTATGCCACAATACGGTCATCCGCATTCAATATACCGGCGACATCCCGGACAAGGTCCTCAACGAATTTGGGGTTTTCATAGGCATATTCCGTGACGAATTTTTCATCAGGACGCTTGAGCAAACCATAGAGCTCACAGGATGCTTGTTTCTCGATTTGGGCAATCAGTTCCTCAATCGGAAAATCGGTTTTAAGCAGCGCATCCACTGTAATGTGCGACCGCTGGTTATGGGCGCCGTAAGCCGATATTTCCCGCGAACAGGGACAAAGGCTGGTAACGGGCACCAGTACCTTTAGCCTGATTTCAGCGATATGATGACGTATCTTGCAGACAAGGCTCACCTCGTAATCCATGAGACTTTCCACCTTGGAAACCGGAGCGGATTTTTTCACGAAGTAAGGGAATGTTACCTCGATCTGGCCCTCAGATGCTTCGAGCAGTTTCAACATGTTTCTTACGAGCGCTTTGAGAGAAGCCATATCCAAGGGAGGCGTTTCTGAAGTATTGGATTCTTCCAGAAGTGTGATAAAACGCGACATGTGCGTCCCTTTTTTTTCATCAGGGAGATGCACATACATATTCCAAGTGCCGATGGTGGGTTGGATGTCAGCGGCAGTCTTGATTTTGAAAGGATGCCTGACGCCTTTTACCCCAACCTGCTGTATCGCAATTCGTCGGGTATCCGGCTTACTTTGCACATCCGGGATGGTAGGATTTTCCAGGTTCATTTTCTTATCTGATACCCCTTCTGGTGTCACCTTTCCGGAATCGGTATCCCAAGTGCGTATCGTGTAAATTCATCATAAAGATCTTAAAGATACAACAACTGTATCCGGTTTTTCAAATTCCTCAATGCAAAGCGGGTTTAATTTTTAACTGGAAATCGCTGTCGGATAGTGTCCACCAACCCTTTTGCATCCAGTTTGTGCATAGACAGAAGCTGGCTGACCTCGCCATGGTCGATGAACTTATCGGGCAGGCCCAACATAAGCACAGGAAGGGTCATGCCGGCTTCAGCCAGTAATTCTGCAACCGCTGAGCCTGCGCCACCGGCTATTGAACCTTCCTCGACCGTGACAAAGATAGGGTGTGTTTTTGCTATTTCCAGAAGCAGTGCTTTGTCCAGTGGTTTTACAAAACGCATGTTAATGACGGTAGCGTTTAAGTATTCTCCTGCTTCAAGCGCCGGTTCAAGCATGGTACCAAAAGCCAGAATGGCGATTTCCGTTCCTTCCCTTCGTATTTCCGCCTTGCCAATTGGAATCATGCCAGCATTTTCTGCAACCGTCTTGTTCGGGCCGTAACCACGTGGATAACGAACTGCTGCCGGGCCATTATAGTGGAAAGCCGTGGAAAGCATTTGATGTGACTCATTTTCATCAGCCGGTGCCATGATAACCATGTTGGGAATGCAACGCAGGTATGCCATATCATAGTTGCCGGCATGTGTTGCGCCATCGGCTCCAACAAGACCGGCGCGATCCAGCGCAAAGGTGACATCAAGATTTTGAAGGGCAACATCATGAATTAATTGATCGTAAGCACGCTGTAAAAAGGTTGAGTAGATGGCGACGACAGGCTTGAATCCTTCACATGCCAATCCGGCTGCGAAGGTGACAGCATGCTGCTCGGCAATGCCGACATCAAAAAAACGGTCTGGGAACTGTTCTGCAAATTGTGCCATGCCGGAACCTTCACACATGGCAGGCGTAATACCGATAAGACGGCTATCCTGGAGTGCGGTATCGCACAGCCACTTACCGAAAACTTCAGTATAGGTCGGTTGGGATGAAACAATGGGCCTGACGCCTTCTTTCGGACTAAATTTGCCCAGGCCATGATACAAAACCGGGTCTGCTTCAGCCAGTTTGTAGCCATACCCCTTTTTTGTCACCACATGGAGAAATTGCGGTCCAGCAAGCTGTTTTAGGTTTTGCAGCGTTGGAATGAGGGAATCCAGGTCATGTCCATCTATCGGACCAATATAGTTGAAACCGAATTCTTCAAACATCGTTGCCGGAACGATCATTCCTTTGGCATGTCCTTCAAAGCGCTTGGCAATTTCCTGCATGGAAGCCGGCAACATTTTGCTGACGTTTTTGGCGGCGGCATAAAATTTGCCGGACATCAGGCGTGCGAGGTAACGATTCAGTGCACCGACAGGAGGAGAGATTGACATGTCGTTATCATTTAGAATGACCAACATTCTGAGATCATCATAGACACCGGCGTTGTTTAAGGCTTCAAATGCCATGCCTCCAGTCATGGCGCCATCACCAATGACTGCGATGGCGTGATAATTTTCATCCTTGAGTTTGGCGGCAGTAGCCATGCCCAGTGCTGCTGAAATAGAGGTTGACGAATGCGCAGTGCCGAACGCGTCATATTCGCTCTCATCCCGTTTGGGAAAACCTGACATCCCGTTAAGCTGGCGTAACGTTTTCATCTGTTCGCGCCGTCCGGTCAGGATTTTATGTGTATAAGTCTGGTGGCCAACATCCCATACCAGGCGGTCTACCGGGGTGTTAAATACATAATGCAGCGCAATGGTAAGTTCTATCGTGCCTAGATTCGACGAAAGATGTCCCCCTGTCCGAGAAACAGATTGGATAATAAAATCCCGCAATTCCGCCGCCAGTTGATCCAGTTGCGGGC
>WRHV01000030.1 GCA_009783065.1 Betaproteobacteria bacterium
GATGCTGTTTGCAAAGGTGGCAGTAAAGATTTGAAAAATAAGGGCTGGCAATCGGTTGGATTGCAAAAGTCAATATGGGCGAAAGAGATCAGTCCTTATATGAACATTGATGATAATATTTCTCCCAGTTTCAAGGATATGCTTAAACAATTACGAAGTATTATAGGGAGGCAGTCATAATGGAAAACCACGTAATCGTTTCACAGGGCTTTCGTTCGCTCCTTGGCGCATTAGCGCCCTATATCGGCAATGAGTTGGCTATTGATTTCGGCAAAGACTGGTGGAATACGGCGGTTATGGATATACTCTACGATGACCAGAAGCGTGACCTGCCCGGGTCCGGCGATACCGAAAAATTGCTCAACTCTCTGGATATGCAGCGCTGCCTCATTCTGTTTGATGTGCATTGGCAAAGGGTTTTCCGTAAAAAACTGTCTGTTGATCATCGAACCTGGGCCAAAGAACTTGTTGGTGTGAGAAACAGACTGGCTCATATTGGCGGTGAAGATTTTTCAACTGATGATACCTGGCGCGCATTGGATACCATGTCGCGGCTCTGTGAGCAAATCAGCAGTGAGAATGCGGAAGAGATTCGTGCCTTATTGCGAAAAATCAAATATGGATCGGAAAACGGATCGACCTTTGCAACTGAAACATCAACCGTTGCTTCAAAAAAGTCAAAAACCATTGGTATACTTGAAACCGTTCCTGCCGACGGCCTTCCCGGTTGGCGTGATGTTATTGAACCGCATCCCGATGTTGCACAGGGCCGTTATAAAAATGCGGAATTTGCAGCAGACCTTGCACAGGTTGCACGTAACGAAGGTTCCTTTGAATACCGTGATCCGGTGGAATTCTTTGCACGTACTTTTATAACCGAAGGTATGGCAGGATTGCTCGAACAATCACTCAGGCGTGTCTGCGGTAAAGATGGCGAGCCGGTTATCCAGCTTAAAACCGCATTTGGCGGCGGCAAGACCCACAGTATGCTTGCGCTGTATCATATAATGCGGGGGCAGATCTCTGTTGATAAAATCCCAAGCATAAAGCCGATTTTGCAGCGGGTTGGAATATCCGCCTTGCCGAAAGCAAATGTTGCGGTCCTTGTCGGTACTGCCCTTGCTCCGGCAAAGAGCAGGCGTCCCAATACCATGCCGGGAATCACCATCAATACGTTATGGGGAGAAATGGCAGCCCAGCTTGCCGAATCGGCCGGGAAACCGTCTTTGTATGATTATGTTAAAGAAGCTGATAAAAAGGGTGTTTCTCCCGGCTCAGAAGCATTAAAAAACCTGTTCAATGCCTGTTCGCCCTGCCTCATTTTGATGGACGAGCTTGTAAACTATGCAAAAAAATTATACGGCGCAAGTGATCTGCCTGCAGGAACTTTCGATAATTTCATTGTCTTTATTCAGGAAATTACCGAGGCGGCAGGGGCAAGTAAAAACAGCCTGGTTGTCGCTTCCATCCCTGAATCGGAAATTGAAATCGGCGGCCCTGCGGGCAAAACGGCTCTGGAAACCATAGAACATACCTTTGGACGTAAGGAATCTATCTGGAAGCCGGTTGCAGCTAACGAAGGTTTTGAGGTTGTACGACGCAGGCTCTTTCTGGGCTGCAAAAAAACCGATGAACGCGATGCGGTTTGTGCGGAATTCAGCCGGATGTATGCCGAAAATCAGGGCGATTTTCCCCTTGAATCAAAAGAACTTGAATACAAAGAGCGAATGATCTCCTGCTATCCCATTCATCCGGAAATTTTCGATAGGCTTTATGAGGATTGGGCCACACTGGAACGTTTTCAGCGGACACGCGGCGTCCTGCGTCTGATGGCGGCGGTTATTCATGAATTATGGATGGCAAATGACGCAAGCCTGATGATCATGCCCGGTTCCGTTCCTCTTGATGTTCCGAATGTCCGCGATGAATTAACCCGTCACTTGGCGGAAGGATGGAACGCTCTGGTTGACCATGAGGTAGACGGCAAAAATTCAATCCCCTATCAAAAAGACAAGTCCAATCCGCGTTTTGGGGGCAGGCTGGCGGCCCGCCGTATTGCACGGACAATTATGCTCGGAAGCGCCCCCACTGTCAGGGATCAAAGAGTACGTGGCATCGAGGCTTCCCGTATACGGCTGGGTGCTGTCCAGCCCGGGGAAAATATTGCAAACTTTAATGACGCATTGAGTACGCTTCAGGTCTCGCTTGCCTATTTGTATGCCAACCCTTCCGGTGACCGGTTCTGGTACGATACACGACCAACATTACGCAAAACCGTCGAAGACCGTGCAACCCAGGTGGCTCCATCTGATGTGGAATATGAAATAGAAACAAGATTACACAGGCTCCGTAAGGAACCGCCCTTTGCAGGTATCCATATCTGCCCGTCCTCGTCTCTTGATGTACCGGATGAACAGGCTGTGCGTCTGGTAGTTTTACGTCCCGCAGATGAGTATAAAACTACCGATCAAAACAACAGGGCAATGAATGCCGCTGTTGATATTCTTAATAACCGGGGAACCTCCCCGCGTATTTTCCGGAATATGCTTGCATTTGTTGCGCCGGATCAGAACTATATGCAATCTTTAAAACAGGAGGTGCGTCTTTTCCTTGCATGGAAATCTGTCAAAGATGACAGTGAGGATTTGAACCTTGATGCGGCACAAAACAGGGAAACCGACAATAGCCTTCGCCGCAGTAACGAAACGGTAGATGCCCGCATCAAAGAATCCTACTGCCGGCTGCTTGTACCCTACATTGATCGCCAGGTTGACATGAAAACCGTGCTATGGGATGCAATCCCGATTAGCGGCGGTAATGATTCCATCATTGTAAAGGCCGCAAAGAAAATGATCCAGAATGAAATGGTCATTCCCAAATGGGCGCCTTCGCTGCTTTTGATGGAATTAAATAATATCCTTTGGCGCGAAACAAATGATATTCAAATCAAAAAACTGTGGGACTACCTTTGTACATATTGTTATTTACCGCGGCTGGCAAATGTGGCAGTATTGAAAGATGCAATCCGGGCAGGACTGGATTCCACAGAATATTTCGCATTGGCGGCGATCTTTGACGGGAATCGTTATATTGATCTAAAATTCAACAAGCATATTGATACTATAGAGCCGTCAGCTTATCTGGTAAAAACAGGTATCGCTCAAAAACAGCTTGGTGAGGAAGCAAGGCATCGGGATACACAAACAGAACAAGCCAAAGCCTATACACCGCCAACAGAGAACAGCGGATATGAAGTATACGATTCGCCTAAAACGGCTGAAACACCGAAAAACAGACATTTTTATTTGACTGCCCGGCTTGACAATACCCGGATCAACCGCGATGTTCAGCGGCTAATGGAAGAAGTCATAAGTCATTTGACAACGGTAGAAGGTTCCCAGACAGAGATTCTGCTGGAAGTCAATACCACTGCTTCTGACGGTATTCCACATCAAGTTGTACGGACCGTTTCAGAAAATTGCAGAACACTGAAAGTACAGTCATTTGGTTTTGAAGGGGGGGGGCATGAATACTGAAAAAGATTCCCGTTTGATGAAAGTGCGGTTTTCAATCGGCGCAAAACTGATAACGATTATCACGTTTATTGTGCT
>WRHV01000031.1 GCA_009783065.1 Betaproteobacteria bacterium
ATGGTTGGATGCGCCTTCAATCTTTTCAAACGCATAATCCTTTTTTTCCAAATCGGATGCGGATTTTCCTATCGTTGTCATGCCGATAATGGCGTTCATTGGGGTGCGAATTTCGTGACTCATGTTTGACAGAAAATTTGATTTGGCAAGGCTCGCCGCCTGTGCCTTCTCCAGCGCTGTTTCCAGCTCCGTCTGAAGCCGGATCATGTCCGTTATGTCATCGATGCTGCCCATCACGCTGCTGGTCTTACCCTGTTCGTCAAGGATCGGTGTAGTGTGCGTACGATATACCCTGTCGGCAAATTCTGAAATCCAGTTCTGAGGCCCGTCGATAAATGTTTTTTGCACATTTGCGGCCAGGTCCATTTCCGGGAATTTTTGCTGGGCAGCATCAAGCGGCTGCCCTTCCAGCGCCGATGGCGTTAGACCTAACCTGCTGAGGGATAAGCCGTCGAACAGTGTAATAATGTTGTTCTGATCGACGCTCCAGATAAGGCCTGAGTAGTTGGAGATTACCGCCTCAAGCCTGGCGGCGGCGTCACGGATGCCAAGAGTCATTTCGTTGCGTAACATGGCGGTGGCTATGAGCAGGCTGGCGGAGCGGAGTATCGCTTCTTCGCTTTCCGAAAACACCCGTTCTTTGTGGCAGTCGTCAAAACCAACAAAACCCCAAAAATAATCCTGCAGGAAGACCGGCACTACAAGGATGGAAATAATACCCTGCGGTGACAGCTGTGCCTGCTCCTGGACAGACAGGTTGCGAACCAGACCATTGATGGAACGCCCAACTGAGAGTCTTTCCTCCCAATTCGGAATGGATTCGCTGTATGCGATGTCTACCGTGTATTCATTGCCCTGCTGGGGCTCGACGCCCTCCGACCATTCGTATAATTGCGTACAGTAAAGCTGGTTATCCTTAAAATGGTTTTTCCAGATATATACACGGTCGGCGTCTGCGACCCTGGCCATCATGCCCATACAATGCCACAGACTGACAACAAATTCGTCAATTTCTGACTGGAGCAGGATGGTGGCTACCTGATTCACCATCTGCAGCATGGCGTCCCTCTGTTCAAGCCCCTGCATCATTTGTTTATATGAACGCAGATCACGGGTATAACCGGCAACAATATATTCATCGCCATAGCTGATGCGGACAAGTGTAATCTCCGAAGGTACCGGAGTTCCGTCCAGCATTTGGTGCATCCATTCAAAAACACATAATCCGCCGTCAAAGGCCTTTTTAATATTTTTTGCAGCTCCTTCCGAAGAGAGCTGCCCGTCCGGCTGATACTCGGGAGATAATTCGGAAAATCTGTCCAGGTATTCCTGCTTGCTTTTCAGATCAAAAAGCTTGACAGCTGCCTCGTTGCAGAGGATGTTATTTTGGTTTTTGTCCCAGAGATTGCAGCACAGGGGCGTCGCATCCAGCACAAGCTGTACCCGCTCATGTGCTTCGCGAATATTGGCCGCCTGGGTAAAACGGTTGACCGCGCTGACCATCATCAGGCTTCCGGAACGCAGAATGCTGACCTCCGCCTCGGTAAAGGTACGTTCCTGGTGACAGTCGTCAAAATTGACAAAGCCCCAAAAATGATCGTGCAAATGTACCGGCACCAGTAAAAGGGACTTGACCTTACAGGGTTTTAACAGCATCTGCGTATGTTCCGACATTCCAATCAACGGGCCGTTTATACAGTTCCCCTTCATAAACTCGGTATACCATTCAGGATTATCGGTGTAGGGATAGCTTGCTTTACTGGGCACAGGATTAGCCTCCCGGCCTATTTCATTCATCCAATCGAATTGCTGCGTGTAGCACAAAATGCCATCTTTGATCTCGTTTTTCCAGATATAGACACGATCGATATCCATGCACAGACCCATGAGTTCCATTCCTTCTTTAAGCGATGATTCAAAATCCTCCTCGCCCATTGAGGACAGTAGCACTTCTGCCAATCTGTTTACCGCCTGTAATATCTGATCCTGGCGTTCCATCTCACGTGTGTTGTCCAGTATTTCCGCGTTGTATGTATGTATGGTACGCGCCAGCTCGCCGATTTCATCGCTCCGTTCACTGCCGAATATGCCGCCTGTGCCGGATTTAACACTCGAAAGACTTTTGGTCAGATTGTTCAGGGGCCGCAGTACGATCCGTTGTATCAACACATTCCCGGCCAAAGTATATATAATAAACGCGGAAAGCATTACCGCAAGCAGCGGCAGCAGGTTCATTACGCTGAACAGCGAATTGTTGTTAAAAAAAGTTACAACTGACCAATCAGAATTGGAAATCGGTGCAATGGAAGCATAGCCATGAGGTCCCTTTGACAGTTTTATTATTA
Source organism: Betaproteobacteria bacterium (assembly GCA_009783065.1). The sequence continues at coordinate 2,346 of WRHV01000031.1, forward strand.
CCGGCTGCGCATTGGGACTAAAGTAACCGTCAATATCTTTCAGGTGCAGGTATATCGCACGGGCAAACACCGGATCGGCACTCGCCTGCTGGACATATCTTTCTTCTTCCCCTTCGAAAATATTATAGGAAATGCTGTCCATCTGGATTTCACCATACCGGTCTATGACGTACCCCTTAACATTTCCGGGATCGTATTGGGAAAACAGATCATTGATCACTGCATTAATATTAAGCCCGGAGCAGAATACGCCCACAGTATTTTCACCAACCATGACTTTATAATTGATCCACAGGCTCCACCGGCGGGAGAATTTGTCAATATCAATGTTAAAGACATAATCGTTTTTTGATCTGATACAGTCAAAATACCACCGGTCCATGGGATTGTAAAAATCGAGTTTGGCACCAGGAACAAATTCATCAATGGCAGTTTCACCGTCTACATTAAACTCGTTCAAAGAGCTTTGGATGCCGAAATACAGTTTTACACCCTGCAGAATGCCGGTGAAATCCATCATTTCGTTGTATGCCGCGAGCCTTTTCGACTCATCCCCCTCATCGGCAAACCAACTGGTAACAGCGTTTGAGGAGGCTACTTTCCGGACAAGGGCAAGGTCCTGGCCAAGAAAGGAGTTGAACTTGTTAACTGCCTCGATTGAATAAAAGCGGGCAAAATTTTTAGAAGCGCTGTCTGTTACACCTGATATCATCACGGTTGCCATTACCGTAATCATGGCAAGAATCAGAATGAGAAGGATCATGTTAAAATTGCGTACACGCGCGGCGATCCTGCTCTTTTGAACAGGTTTGGCCGGCGGTTCTGCATTACCCATCTTTATGCCCTCTGGTAAGTTAAAAATACTACAAAGTGCGCAAAATAACTAGGGATAGTTCATAAAGATCACGGGGATATCAGCCGTCTTTTGGCCTTATTTTGCGAAATAAAACCGCAAACCCGTACCCGCCAAAAGCCGAAATCAGGCGGTCAATGATATTTATCGGAATGCGGGACAGTAT
>WRHV01000032.1 GCA_009783065.1 Betaproteobacteria bacterium
CACTGTCGTTTTTTTCACGGCACAGAAGGATGCCGACCGTTGGCTTTTCATGCTCTGTTCTGACATAACGGTCAAAATAATGTACATACATCTGCATTTGGCCAAGGTCTTGATGCTTTAGTTTTTCTGTTTTTAAGTCAATCAGCACATAGCATTGCAAAAGACGGTTATAAAACACCAAATCGACAATAAAGTGATCTTCGTCAAAGGTAAACCTTTTTTGCCGCGCCTCAAACAAGAAGCCTTTTCCAAGTTCAAGCAGGAAAATCTGCAATTTGCTGATTATTGCGGATTCCAGTTCCGTTTCGCTGTATACCGAATCCTCCTCCATACCGAGAAATTCCAGCACGAGTGGATTTTTTAGCATATCGCGGGGCTTTTCAAGCGTCTGTCCCTCCTGGGCGAGTTTCATTACCGCGTCTTTATCACGAGACAGCGCCAGGCGCTCATACAAACTGCTGCCATATTGCCGCTGCAACTGCCTGACTGTCCATTGCTGATTGGCAGCTTCAATTTCGTAAAAATGGCGTTCATTTTTATCCTTTATTCGCATGAGAATCAAATAATGTGTCCAACTGAGTTTAAACGGGTACAATTCGCTAATCATTGATTGGCGAATTGCTAGAGAATTTCTCTCATCAAAAATAGCAATCATTGATTGCCATTTTTCCGGCACACCGGATTGGGCAGTCAATATCTGCCTTTTTCCCAATTCAGCAATCATTGATTGCTGAATTGCCGGTGCATACATTTGATAGAATTGACGTGCCTTCCGAAGCGTCGATACCGAAAAACCCTTGCCAAATCGCTTATTTAGAAATGTTGAAAGCTCTTCCAACAATCCGCGCCCATACTCAGCCCGTGCCTTGCCGCCTTGTTCTTCCTCTACAATCATTCGTCCGATCTCAAAATAGGTTACGCACATGGTCAGATCGGCAGTACGCCCGACATATTTCCGCGCCTGCTCGATAATTACGGCAACATTGTCAAAGAATTCGGAATGAGGAACAGGCAATTCGGCTTTTTTGCTTTGCTTTTTCATAACACCATACCAGTTATTAGTTTATAGTTATAAATTACAAGATACAAGATAACCATCTCATAACTTATAACCCGTAACTATAGAACCCTCCTGATAGTCGTGGGACTGTATGTCTCGAAAATCTGCTCAAAGTTCACCAGTGTGGCGTCAGCGCGGGTGAGCGCGGCGTACAAGTGGTTCTTTCTCCGGAAGAGCTTGCCCGGTTTATTGATGCGGGATTTGTGGATTTGGTGAAGTGAGAGTATAAGGTATTATTTCTTAATGCTTCAATCCCGCAGGCATCCGATTGGAACAATACACACTCCATCGTTTCGTTTGTAACCAAATTCCCCGGCAGTCAAGACCATTAGGAAAGATGGTTCTTTCATTTTTACCAGATTTATCCTGTCACGCAGAATTTTTAAATTTTCGGCAGCCGTCTCAATCTCTTTCGCGCCCATTTTTACTTCGACTGCGCCCCATCGTCCGTCTTTCAGATGAATGATTGCATCGGCTTCCAGGCCGCTTTTGTCACGGTAATGAAACACCTCACCGTCATTGACCTGGGCATACACGCGCAAATCGCGGATACAAAGCGACTCAAACAGCAGCCCAAATGTGTTAAAATCCTGTAACAGGCTGTCTGAATTGGCGCGCAGGACAGCGGCAGCAATGGAAGGATCAACGAAGTGCCTTTTGGGGGTAGTCCGCAAAGCGGTTTTGGAACGCATTGCCGGATTCCACGCAGGCAGGTCTTCAACCACGAATATGCGGCGAAGCGCGTTAAGATAAGCGGCAATGGTATTTTCAGAAATGTTCTCTTCGTCAGCGGCAATATCCCCGCGAATTGTCGCAATACTTGCCGTGGTAGACACATTCCGCGCCAACGAACGCATTAAGGCGCGAACCCGCACAGGGCTTTTTTGAATATCATCCACACGCGACACATCAAGGTTAATCACCGCATCCACATAGTCGTATACTTGCCGCAGGGCCACAGACTCTTTTTGTCCAATGGAAGCCGGCCAGCCGCCGCGGATCAATGCAATGGCCAATTCCTCAATTGTCAGGGATGATGCGGCTTCCAGAGAAGCCGAACTCTCCCCATCAGTAATCCCGTCAAAAAGAGACCTCAACGATATCGTTCCATTCGATTCCAGAGATTCAAACAAGGACATCGGACGCATCAGCATCCGCGAAATACGGCCGGTTCCCGTGTGCTGCAAAGCGTTGTCTTTAGGCACAGCGGAACCTGTTAGAATGAACTGACCAGCTTCCCCGCGCTGATCAACTGTAAACCGGACCGCATCCCACAATACGGGAGCCATCTGCCATTCGTCAATGAGGCGCGGTGTATCTCCCTTCAGCAGCAGAGATGGCTTTGTGTCAGCCGCTTTCAGGTAGGAAGCGGTATGGTCGGGATCCTGCATATAGAGGGTGCTGGCGGCCTTTTCTTCGGCAGTTCTCGTTTTACCGCACCATTTTGGTCCTTCGATGAGTACCGCACCGGAGGCTTCCAGGGCGATATTCAGCACTTTATCCGCTATACGGCTTAAATATTTCTGCTTGAAAGAGGTTCCCATGTATTAATTATATCTTTTACTTGGGAAGTTGGCAAGGTTTTACTTGGGAAGTTGGCGGTATTTTACTTGGGTAGTTGGCCTATTGTGGATCATGGAACAAAAATGATAAAATAATATTG
>WRHV01000033.1 GCA_009783065.1 Betaproteobacteria bacterium
AGCGCGGTGAGAAGGTTTGATTGGAGGCGTTATGGCTAAGGCTGGTAGAGAGAAGATTAAGTTGGAGTCGACTGCGGGGACGGGGCATTTTTATACGACAACCAAGAATAAGCGTACAACCCCCGATAAGCTCGAGATTGTGAAGTTTGATCCTAAGGCGAGAAAGCATGTCCCTTATAAGGAGACTAAGATTAAGTGAGTGGCCTTTTGTCGCTTTGATAAAGAACCCTGCAACCCGCAGGGTTTTTTTATTGGATTCCCAGACCTTAGTGCAACGCCTCTCCCCCCTGCGCGTTTTCTTTCTTTATCGTTCTTCTGCATATATGACTACGCAGCACACGTTGAATAACAGGCCATTTAATCCCATTTTGGAACAGGTACCCGGCAGCTCTGACATATCCATAATCCGCCTGTATTTTGATGCCATGTTCGATAACGCCGATACTTTTTACATCTTCCCGTCTGTCTGAAACCACAGGATGGCTGCTTTCCATCTTCTCTTTCGATATGTTCATACCATCTCCTGTTTTTAAAGATGACAAAGACTAAAAAATAAGTTAGACACCATACGAAAAAATCGCTTGCGCAAAAACAAGCTCTTTCCATGCCAGTCAGCCTTGCCTGCTTTTCTTATGATTTAGCGCACTTATCCTGCATTGGATCACGCCCCGCAGCCCACCGCACTGCAAACATTTTTATTTTATGGTAAATTACTTTCACATTTTAAATAGCTTGTAACAAACTGTAATTTATCATAAAATAAGTTTCTCAAATTCAACATTTTTAACCATACTTATCATATTTATACAACCAGATAATAATGTTTTTATGATGATGCATTGACATATCGATATCTCGATGCCCCCCCAATGCTGTAACACATCATTTGATACACCTGCTTAAATCATTTAGCAGGCAAATTATTCAATTTCTACAGGACCTGAGCAAATGAAAATTGGAACCAGATTAACTTTGGGGTTTTCCTTCCTCCTTTTCTTGATGATCGTAACGGCAATAACCGGCATTTGGGAATTGCGCAACGTTGCCGAAAAATCAGATCATCTTATGACCCAAACCGTAAGCATGGAACGCAATGCCATTAATTGGCTGAACAAAACCATCTTAAATGGGGAGCGCGCCTATGTTTTAGCTTTGGGACAAACGCCAGAAGATGAAAAAGCCATCGAAGCATCCATGCAGCAAACCAGCAAGGAAATCAATGAGATCCAGACTTGGATTCAGGAGCATGTTCAAACCGATGCCGGTCGCCAGCTTATTGAGGCTGTTGGTGAAAAACGCCAGATTTACGTGAATATCCGCAAAGAGGTGGGAGAATTAAGAAAAGCAAACAAACTTGCTGAAGCCAGGGCCTATCTGCAGGAAAAGATGGTGCCGGCTCGTGATGCTTATGTAAAAAGCGTTGAAGCCTTTGCTCAATTCCAGTCAAACTTATCCAATCAAACGCACCAGGAAATTCTTTCAACTTACGAAACAGGCAAGATGCTTATTGGCGGCCTTACAGGCATCGCGCTCATCCTCTCCATCATTATCGCCTGGCGCCTGACAGCAGGCATTACCCGTCCGCTGAACCAGGCGGTGAAGGCAGCGGAAACGGTGGCATCAGGTGATCTGACAGGCAAAATCGAGGTGACGACCAAAGACGAAACCGGCCAGCTCATGCAAGCGATGAAAAATATGAATGAGTATCTTCTCGGCGCGGTGTCCCAAATACGCCAGAGTGCAGATACCATTGCCACCGCTTCTTCGCAGATCGCGTCGGGCAACCAGGATTTGTCTGCAAGAACCGAGGAACAGGCCAGTTCCCTGGAAGAAACCGCCTCCAGCATGGAGGAATTGACTTCTACCGTGCGTCAAAATGGGGATAACGCCAGGCAAGCCAACCAGCTTGCTTCGCAAGCGGCGGATGTTGCCACCAAAGGCGGCGATGCAGCCGGTCTGGTCGCCGACACCATGAATGAGATCGCTGCTTCGTCGAACAAGATCGTGGATATTATCAGCGTGATTGATGGTATTGCTTTCCAGACCAACATCCTGGCGCTGAATGCGGCAGTTGAAGCGGCACGTGCAGGCGAACAAGGACGCGGCTTTGCTGTTGTGGCGACTGAGGTTCGGAGTCTTGCTCAGAGGAGCGCGACGGCGGCACGGGAAATCAAGGATTTGATTGATGATTCGGTAAACAAAGTCACAACCGGAACCGGGCTGGTGAACAATGCCGTTGCCACCATGCTGGAGATCGGCGAAAGCATCCGCCGCGTCAACGACATCATGAACGAAATCACGATGGCCACGCAAGAACAGGTGCAAGGCATCGAGCAGGTCAATACGGCAGTCACGGAAATGGACACGGTATCGCAGCAGAATGCGGCGCTGGTCGAAGAAGCGGCTGCGGCGGCGGAAAGCTTGCAAGACCAGGCGCGTGTGCTGGTAGACGTCATCGGCATGTTCAGGACGGATGGAGGCGCGGCTGTAGCCAGGGAGCCGGTAAAACGGGCTGCTTTGGCGTCTGTGGGCAAAAAACCGGCATTAGGAGCGGCCAAGCGTCTGGCAGCGCCTGCCAAAAAAGGAGCATCGACTTCCTCCACTGATCACAGCGAGAGTTGGGAAGAGTTTTAAACCAGCTTCACCTGAT